>CAZRKU010000058.1:0-18109 GCA_964600685.1 uncultured Frigidibacter sp.
TGCCGCTGATCCTGCCGGGCGTCATCTCCGGCGCGCTCTTTGCCTTCGTGACGTCATTTGACGAGGTGGTGGCGGTGCTGTTCATCGCCGGACCGGACCAGCAGACGATCCCGCGGCAGATGTTCAACGGCATCCGCGAGGCGATCAGCCCGGCCATCCTGGCGGTCGCGACGATCCTGGTCATTGTGTCGGTCGGGCTTCTGGCGATGGTCGAAATGCTCAGGCGGCGGTCGGAGCGGCTGCGCGGGGTCACGCCGCGCTGAGGCGGGGAAGACTCCGGAGTGTCAGCCCGGAAGGGCGAGCCAGAGCCAGACCGACAGGGCTGAGGAAGCGGTGCCGATCAGCACGGCGGAAGCCGCCACCCGCCTGGCCTCGACCAGGGCTCTGCTGTCAGGCGGGAAGCTCGATCACCAGGCCGTCATGGGCGGCATCGACATGGGGGGGCGTCTCCGCCTCCACCGCCCGATGATCGAGATCGTTGTGCATGTTGGTCAGCACCGCGCGTTTCGGCGCCATGCGGGCGATCCATTCGAGCGAGCGCGCCAGGTGGGTGTGGGTCGGGTGCGGCTTGCGGCGGAGCGCGTCGAGCACCCAGCATTCCAGCCCCTGAAGATGCGCCCAGGCGTCATCGGGAATGGCGGAGACGTCGGGCAGGTAGGCGAGGCCGCCGATGCGGAACCCCAGCGCCTCGATATCGCCATGCTGGACCCGGAAGGGAATGAGCGTGAGGTCGCCCCCGGCACCGGAGATGGTGAAGGGCCCCTTGATCGTGTGCATGTCGCAGATCGGCGGATAGGATGATCCCTCGGGCTGGACGAAGGCATAACCGAAGCGGGAAAACAGCGCCTCCTGGGTCGGCATGTCGGCCCAGACCGGCAGGCGGCGGCGGTTGTGGATGACGATCTGGCGCAGGTCGTCGATGCCGTGCACATGATCGGCGTGGGAATGGGTGTAGGCGACCGCATCGAGTGCCACGACATTCGCCGCCAGAAGCTGGGCGCGCATGTCGGGCGACGTGTCGATGAGGACGCGGGTGGTGCCCGCCTCCGTCACCCGCTCGGCCAGCATCGAACAGCGGCTGCGGCGGTTCTTCGGGTTCGCAGGATCGCAATCGCCCCATTGGTTGCCGATGCGGGGGACACCCCCCGACGATCCGCAGCCCAGGATGGTGAAACGCAGCACCGCCATTCAGGCCGCCTTTGCGGGATGTCTGGCGCGGGTGAAGAGCCGGTCGAAGTTCGCCTCCGTCGCGGCGGCGAACCGGGCGACGGGCAGGCCGAAAAGCGCCGCGCCGGCCCTGGCGGTAAAGGCGGTGTAGGCCGGTTCATTGCGCCGGCCGCGATGGGGCGGCGGGGCAAGGTAGGGCGCGTCGGTTTCCAGCAGGATCCGGTCAAGCGGCGCGGCGGCGAAGATGTCGCGCAGGTCCTGGCTTTTGGGGAAGGCGGCGATGCCGGACATGGAGAGGTAGAAGCCGAGATCGAGCGCGGCGCGGGCCAGTCCGGCGGAGGAGGAAAAGCAGTGCATCACGCAGGAATAGGCGCCGTTCCCATGCTCCTCGGCCAGGATGCGGGCCATGTCGTCGTCGGCGGCGCGGGCGTGGATGATCAGGGGCAGCCCGGTCCGCCGCGCCGCTTCGATATGGATGCGCAGGCTGTCTTGCTGAATGGCCTTCGTGTCGGCCGTATAGTGGTAGTCGAGGCCGGTTTCGCCGATGCCCACGAATTTCGGATGGCGGGCGAGGGCGACGAGCTGATCGACCGTCACTAAGGGCTCTTCGGCCGCGCTCATCGGATGGATGCCCACGGCGTAGTAGACGCCTTCGTGCGCCTCGGCGATGGCGCGGACGGCGGGTTCGTTTTTCATCCTTGTGCAGATCGTGACCATGCGGCCCACGCCTGCGGCGCGGGCGCGGGCGATGATGTCGGGCACTTCGCCGTCGAAGTCGGCAAAATCCAGGTGGCAGTGGCTGTCGGTCAGGGCAGGGGGGGCGGTGATGGTCGGCGCGTCGGTCATGCTCATGCTTCCGAGAGGGCAAGCTGGCCTGCCGTCTGATCAATGCGGAAGATCATATCCAGAAGAAGTGCGGCAGGGTCAAGGTTGACCGCCTGGCCATGACGTGCCCGCGCCCCGAGCGTCTGCTGCAGGTCGGCCCAGGCGCGGGCGGCGCGGGCAGCGGGGCTGAGGCGGGCGAAAAGCGCGGTTTCGCCCGGCGCGCCTTCGGGGCCTTCGGCGCCGACGATCCCGGCGCGGGCAAGGCGGGCGAGGAAGAGGTCCATCAGCATGAGGATCAGCGCCAGCCGGGTTTCACCGGCGCCGCGCTGGGCGGCGCTTTCGGCAAGCGCGAGCGCTGCCTGCCGGTCGAGCCGGGGCAGGGAGGAGAAGAGCGAGACGATCCGGGCATAGGTTTCCAGCCCGTCGAGGCTCGAGAGCCGCATCGCCTCCCCGGCCGAGCCGGAGGCGAGGACCGACAGGGCGGTGGTGTCGGACGTGACCGCGCCCGCCTGGGCGAGGGCCTGCGCCAGGTCGTCGGGCGACAGCGGCGACAGGCGCAGTTCGCGGCAGCGCGAGCGGATGGTGGGCAGAAGGCCCGATGGCTGGTGGGAGATGAGAAGGAGGGTCGCCCCTGCCGGCGGTTCCTCCAGCAGCTTCAGCAGGGCATTGGCGGCGGCGACGTTCAGCTCGTCCGCCGCATCGACGATCACCACCCGGCGGCCGCCGTCAGCGGCGGAAAGATGCAGGAAACCTTTCAGCTTGCGCACCTCGTCGACGCGGATGTCGGCAGAGAGCCGGTCGCCCTTGTCGTTCGGTCCCCGGCGCAGGACGAAAAGGCCGGGTTCGGCCCCGGCGTGCATATGGCGGGCGACGGGGTGGTCGGGAGAAATGTCGAGCGTGTCCGGTGGCGGTGGCGGGTCGCCGAACAGCCCGCCGCCCTCAGCGGGGGGCGTCGCCAGCAGGAAGCGGGCGATGCGCCAGGCGAGCGTCGCCTTGCCCACACCGCGCGGGCCGGTCAGCAGCCAGCCGTGGTGCAGGCGGCCGGTCGCGTAGGCTTCCAGAAAGGCGGCTTCCGCCGCCGACTGGCCGAACAGGGCGCGGGTTTCGCGCGGGTGCGGCGCGCCGTCGATCCGGTCGGGTTCGGGCAGCGCCTCGTCAGTCATGGCCTGGCCCGACAAGGGCGGACCGGGCAATGGCGGCAATCTCGGCGGCGATCACTTCGGGCGGGCGGGCCCCGTCGACCACCCGGCAGCGCGGGTGGAACTCACCGGCGAGCGACAGGAAACCCGCACGCATCCGGCGCTGCAGGTCCAGCCCCATATCCTCGAACCGTTCCTCATGCCCGTTGCGGCCCCTGGCGCGGGCAAGGCCCCGTTCGGGGTCCATGTCGATGATGAAGGTCAGGTCGGGCTCGCGCCCGATTATCAGCTTGTGCAACTGATCGACGGTCGCGCGCAGGTCGCCGCGCGACAGGCCCTGATACATGCGGGTTGAATCCGCGAAACGGTCGGAGATCACCACCTTGCCGGCCGCAAGCGCCGGCTCGATCGTGCGTTCCAGGTGATCGCGCCGGGCGGCGGTGAAAAGCAGGATCTCCGTTTCCGCCGACCAGCGGTCGGGATCGCCCTCAAGCACCAGACGGCGGATTTCCTCGGCGCCCGGGCTGCCGCCCGGTTCGCGGGTCAGCACGGTCTCGTGCCCCGCGGCGCGCAGCGTCTCGGCCAGAAGCCGGGCCTGTGTGCTTTTGCCGGAACCGTCGATCCCCTCGAAGGTGATGAACATGGCGCGTCAGTTGTTCAGTTCGGCGATCAGACGGCCGGACACTTGCTGCAAAGCCGTGCCCACGCGGGTGGTGAAACCCCCGGCGGCGACATCCTGTTCTGCGACCAGGGGCACTGTCACCGGATTGTAGCCGGGAATCTCGATCACCATGTCGGCGAGCTTGGTCCCGGCGGCGAAAGGGGCGTCCAGCGGGCCATTATATTTGACCTCGGCCTTGAGGCTGCCTTGCGCGAGCGAGGGCAGCAGCAGCGAAACGTCTTCGGCCGCGACGAGGCCGACGGCGGACGCGCTGCCCATCCAGACCGGCGCCTCGGCGAGCTTCGTGCCCTTCTTCACCACGGTCTTCTGGATGAATTCGCGAAAGGCCCAGCTCACGATGCGCTCGCCTTCCTCGGCGCGGGTCTTTTCGTCGGGAAGTCCGGCGATGACGAAGACGATGCGCCGGTCGCCCTGTTTGGCCGACCCCACCAGCCCGTAGCCGGCTTCGTCGGTGAAGCCGGTCTTCAGCCCGTCGGCGCCGATGTTGCGGTAGAGAAGCGGATCGCGGTTCGGCTGGGTGATGCCCTTCCAGGTGAAGGAGGTGATGGAGAAATACTTGTAGTATTCCGGAAACTCGGTGATCAGCCGCCTGGCCAGCAGCCCGAGGTCGCGGACGCTCATCAACTGGCGGGGGTCGGGCAGGCCCGAGGCGTTGCCGAAGCTCGATTCCTCGAGCCCGATCGCCCGCGCGCGCTCGGTCATGAGGCTGGCGAAGTTGTCTTCGCTGCCGGCCAGCCCTTCGGCGACCACGACCGTGGCGTCGTTGCCGGAATGCACGATGATGCCGCGGATCAGATCCTCGACCGTCGGCCGGTCGCGCTCGTCGAGGAACATCTTCGAGCCGCCCATCTCCTTCGCCTTGCTCGAAACCGCGAACTGGGTATCGAGCGCCACGCGCCCGTCGCGCAGCGCCTCGAACAGCATGTTGATGGTCATGAGCTTCGACATGGAGGCCGGCGGCAACTGGACGCGGGCGTTCTTTTCCAAGAGCACGGTGTTCGTCGTCAGGTCATAGACCCAGGCGGCGCGCGCGCTTGTCTCGAAAGCAAGGGCAGGCGACAGGGCCGCCAGAAGAAGAGCGGCCATCAGGCCAAGGAGGGTCGTCACACTGCGCATTGCCATCTTTTCCTTGACGTTCGGGCTTATTTCGACACCGGATAGGCGTCGGGATAACCGAGCCCCTTGACCTTCGCGACCAGGGCCTTGCGGTCGGCGATGCTGGCGGCAGGTCCGACGATCACCCGCCAGAAGCTCTTGCCCTGGCTGGTGTCGGCCTTGACTGCGGCGGTCATGCCCGCCTTCTGCATCCGGGCGGCGACCTTGCCGGCGTTCGCCTCGAGGCTGAAGATGCCGATCTGGACATAGGCCTGGCGGAGGGCGCCCGCCGGTGCGGTCGTTGCCGTCGGGGCAGGGGCGGCGGGGGCAGGTTTCGCGCCCGCTGCCTTGGCGGCGGCCTTGTCGATCGCCGCGGCGGCGGTCGCCACGACCGGAGCCGGGTCGGCCGCGGCCGGTTTGCCGACCTTGGCGGGTTTGGCCGCCGGATCGAGTGGTTTTGCGGTGACCGCGGGGGCTGCGACGGGCGCGGCCGCCGGTGGCGCGACAGGTGCCGGCGCCGCGACCCGTTTCAGCGCCACCACGTCGACCGTCGTGGGCTGACCGGCCAGCAGTCCCAGCGCTTCGGCCGCGTCGGACGAAAGCTGCAGGCTCGGTCCCGGATTGTCGAACTCGCGCCGGAAGAGGGCGCCGATCACCGACTTGCCGTTGGCGGGATTGCGGATGATCACCCGCTCGGGATCCTTGACCGAGGCGTGCGCGACCCAGACACCGCCCAGCGACGGGCGGCCATCCCAGAGGCCCTTGTCAGTCTTCCTGAAAATCTCCGGGGCTTCGACGTCACGTTCGCCGCCCGCCGGGGCCACCGTCGCGGAATTGCCCGGCACTGTCGTGGTCATGACCTCCTCGCCGCCGGCGGACTTCTTGGCGAATTTCGGCAGGCCCGCCTGACAGGCCGACAAGGCCAGGACCGCGCCCAGACCGAGTGTCAGCTTCCATGCGCCCTGACCCGATTTCAGTTCCCTCATTCCCGCCCCTTTCCGCGCCTTCGGCCGCCGTGGAAGCGGGCCGTGCGTCTGGTTCTGTCTTTGCTCCTGCATACCAAACCGGGCCACGATCCTGTCGCCGCCCGTCCATGGTCCGCCTGTCATCCGGCGCGTTTGCCCGCGCTTCAGGCTGCACTTTATCCCAGCCTCCCCCGCAAGAAAAGCCACCGGCTGCATGCAGGCAAAATCCGGCCACCAGCCCCCGGTCACTTTGCCGTCATCAGGGCACTTTCAGAATCGCCTCAGGCCGTCTAAGCCGCGCGGGTCGGAGGAGTGGCGGAGTGGTTTAACGCACCGGTCTTGAAAACCGACGTAGGTGAACGCCTACCGTGGGTTCGAATCCCACCTCCTCCGCCACCTTATAAGCCATTGATATTGAATGATTTTTCTGTGTTCAAATTCGCCCGCGTTTTCCGATCCTTACCATTCCTGCCGGTCGTTTGAGACTTCAAATCCAGGCCGCAGAACGCCCCGGTTTCGGCACGAGTCTCTGCAGGCCTTGTGCGGCGGAACGGTTTTCGGCGGGAGAAGCTGCGCCTGACTTGACTTTCGGCTGCGGCAAAGCTGGTGCAACCTGCTGATTTCATGATGAAATTCGACGCGGCGGCAAGTATTGGTTGCGATTGCGAGGTCTATCGCTGGTAAAGCTCGGTGCAGTTTCTGAACGTCAGAACACTTCCGAGACGACGTTCAGAGCGCCGCGACGATCCCGGACCGCTCCGGCCCCGTTGCTAAGGTCGGGTTCGGACTCGACATTCTCAAGATGCTTTCGCATGGCAGCCTGCGCGGTAACACAATCCCCGGCCCTGAGCGCTTCGAGCCTGGCAAAATCCGCGGCGGTCATCCGCCCGGCAAGCCGCTCGATGATCCTATCCTCGACCAGCTTGCGCACATGGAATATATCCTGCGCCTCCTGGGCGGTAGGTTCAGAAACAAGGGTCCCGCGGTTCGGGACGATGGTGACGAGGCCGTCGCTGGCCAGCAAGGTCGGAACCTGCCGGACCCGGGCACGGCTCACCTCGAAAATCTCCGCAGGTTCTTCTTCCTTCAGGCGCACGCCGGGTCGCAACCGCTTTTCGGCAATCGAGAGGTATTTCAGACGTTCCTATTGTATACAATGTTGTAAGGGCATGGCCCGGATCTTCGCAAGCCTCTTGTCGCGCACCGGACCCGTCGGCTTGGGCTTCTTGCCTTACGGGTGACCCGGCGGTTCCCGCGACCGGTCCCGCGCGCGCATGCTGCTGGCGGGCACGGTCGCTCACTCAGGGTTTGGCGAACAGGGCGACCAGGTCGATCGGGTTGCTGGGCGGCGCGCCGAGATCAATATGGGCCTGGATATGCTCCAGGTGACTGGACATCAGCCGGGCGGCCATGGCCTTGTCTCTTGTCTTGAACGCCTCAAGGATGCGGGCGTGATCATCGTCGCGGCAGTTGGACACGCCCGGGGCCCCGAAGATGCCGATGATCAGCGAGGTTCGGGTGATGAGTTCCTTGATCATTCGCAACATGACGCCGTTCGCCGCAATCTGCGCCAGCATGGTATGGAACTGCCCGGAAAACCGGATGGCATCGCGCCGGTTTCCGGTGTTGTGCGCCAAGGACTCCCGTTCCAGGTGCTGCTCCAGCGCCGCGATATCGGCGGCAGTGGCGCGCTCGACCGCCAGCCGCGCAACATTGGGCTCGATCGCCATCCGGGCCTCAAAAACCTCGCGCGCCTGCGCAGCAGTCGGCGAGGCCACGAAGGCGCCGCGGTTGGAGTAAAGCTCGACCACCTCGCGACTGGCCAGCAGCAACAGACTGCGGCGCACGCGCATGCGGCCGACCCCGAAAGCTTCGCACAGACCCGATTCGGAAAGCTTGGTTCCCGGCGGCAGGCGCTGTTCGATTACCGCTTCGAATATCCGCTCGACGATCTCCTCCTCGGCGATCTCGTCGATCGAGGCAAAAGGCTCGCTGGCTGCTTCCACGTTGAGCATTTCGTTGTTTTCCAATGGCTCTACCGCACTGCACGACTAGGTATATGGACAGTCTGCATTCAACAATGCATCGCGTTCGTCAGCAAGATAAATATTTTTCGTTGACACGATCGTTAACAATGCCCCCTAATTCGCTTGCCAACGCCCGCCCCACGACGACGGGCAAAGAAAACCGTTTGGCACACAGGGATTGGCACACAGGGAGATCAACACATGCAAAGACGCGCACTGCTCAAGTCCACCGCGCTGGCCGCCGCTGCCAGCCTTTCCTTCATCGGCACAGCATTTGCCGAAAACCCGATCCTGAAGATCGGCTTCGTCGGCGTGACCAGCGGCCCCGCCGCCGCCTGGGGCACCTCGAACCAGCGGTCGATGGAAACCCGTGCCGCCTGGATCAATGAAACCGGTGGCGTGAAGATCGGCGACGTCACCTATGACGTCGAAATTGTCGCCTTTGACGACCAGAAAGATCCCAAGCGCGCAATTGCGGGCATGGAGAAGATGGCGCAGGACGGCATCCACTATGTGGTCGGTCCGAACGTCGACGACGGGGCCGCCGCCGTGCGTCCGGTTGCCGAACAAAACGGCATCATCTACTTCCCCTACGCCTTCCCGAAGGAGCTTTACACTGCCCCGGCATCGAACGCGGTTCTGGGGATGGTGGCCAACTATCAGTCCGGTCCGGCGATCTATAAATACCTGATGGAGAACAACGGCGTCAAAAAGGTGGCCTTTGTGGCCGCGAACGAATCCGATCCGCTGAGCCAGCGCGACGGAGGTGTCGAGGCCGCGAAGGCACTGGGGCTGGAAGTGGTGTCGGACTCGGTGACCTATCAGGTCGACACGACCGACTTCACGCCGGTGCTGCTGCCGGTGATTCAGACCGCGCCCGACCTTCTGGTGCTGTCGGGCGTCTCGCCCGCCAATGCGCCGCAGCTGATCCGGTCGGCGCGCGAGCTGGGCTATACCGGCCTGATGTCGACCGAAACCGCGCAGGATGCGGGCGTCTTGCAGGAAGGCGCCGGCGAACTGGCAAATGGCTTCATCTCGGTCGGCGGCGCTTCCACCCCCGAGCTCGCTTCAGACATGATGCGCGAGTTCGTCGACCGCTACACCAAGATGTTCGGCGAATACAACGATGAGTCCAATACCAAGGTCTATGCCCTGGAATACATCCTTGAAACGCTCAAGGCCAATCCGGCGGCGATCACCGATGTCGAGGCCTTCAAAACCACGATGGACACGTTCTCGGCCCCGAACCCCTACATGAAGGGTGACGCCAAGCTGACCTATGTTGGCTCCACCTCCTTCGGGCAAAAGCGCCAGCTTTCGGTGCCGCTGGTGGTGAACACCTTCAACAATGGTGCGTTCGAGACGCTGTTCGTGGCACAGGTTGACTGACGCCATCTGACTGCACGTCTCCAGGGGTCCGGCACTCCCACATCTCTGCCGGACCCCGACAACCGAAAAGGCTCCCCATGGAACAGATCCTTGCCAACGGGCTCTATCTTGGTGCCCAGTACGCGCTCATCGCCCTCGGGCTGACGCTGATCTTCTCGCTGATGAATGTGCTGAACTTCGCCCATGGCCAGATGTATGTGATGGGCGGTTTCGTGACCTATACGGTGGTGGCGCAGTTCGGCCTGCCCTTCATCGTCGGCCTGCTGGCCTCGGCATTGATCCTGGCCATCATCGGCGCCGGGGTCGAAAAATACCTGTTCCGGCCAGTGATACGCAAATCGAAACGCGACGAGTCGACGATGCTTCTGGCCGCCGGCATCGCCTTTTTCCTCGATGCG
The DNA here is from genome assembly GCA_964600685.1 of uncultured Frigidibacter sp. Taxonomy (GTDB): domain Bacteria; phylum Pseudomonadota; class Alphaproteobacteria; order Rhodobacterales; family Rhodobacteraceae; genus TMP-24. Next base: position 9,688 of record CAZRKU010000058.1, read on the forward strand.
GTGATCCTGCTCGTGTTCGGCGAAAAGCAACGCGGCGTGCCGAAGATCATCGGCGGCGTGCTGAACTGGGACATGCGGATCATCATGCCCTATGACCGCATCCTCATCGGGATTCTGGCGATTGCCATCATCGCGGCCTTCATCCTGTTCATGCAATATTCACGTGCCGGGCGCGCCATGCGGGCCTTGGCGCAGGACCGGGTCGCCGCCCAACTGATGGGGGTCGATGTCGACCGCTATTCGATGATCGGCTTTGCGCTGGGGGCGATGCTGGCGGGTCTGGTCGGCGGCCTGCTGGTCACCATAACGGGCATCAATCTGGGGATGGGCGGTCCGACCTCGATCAAGGCCTTCCTGATGATCATGATCGGCGGCGCCGGGGTTATCTCCGGGGCGATCGCCGGAGGCTTCATCCTGGGCATGATGGAATCCATCGGCCTGACGGTGCTCGCGGTCTATGGCGACATCACCTACCTGGTCATCTTCGCCACGCTGATGATCTTCCTCGCCTTCCGCCCGCAGGGGCTGATGGGCAAGCCCTGGGGTTGAGAACATGAACAAGCAAAACCTTCTTGGCGTCGGAATCTTTCTGGTCGCCGTCTTCGTCGTCGTGCCGGTGCTGATCGGGATCAGCGGGCGCTGGGACTTCTACTACACGCTGACCTCGGTGGCTCTCCTGTCGATCGCTTCGGCTGGCGTCTGGCTGACCTTCTACATCGGCCGCATCAATATCGGCCAGGGCGCCTATGCGCTGGCGGGGGGCTACGTCTCGGCGGTTCTGGTGACACAGGCGGGGCTGAACTTCTGGCTTACGCTGCCACTGGCGGGGCTGTTCTGCGCCGCCCTGAGCGTGCTGATCGGGCTGCCGATCCTGCGTCTGCGCGGGGTCTACTTCGCGATGGTCACCCTGGTTCTGACCGAAGTGATGCGCCTGTCGGCGCTGGCCCTGCCGGTGACCAACGGTGCCAAGGGCATCACCTCGATCCCGCTTCCTGGCGAAGTTTCGGTCTTCGGTCTCACGCTGATCCCGGACTTTGCCACCCTCGGAAACCCGAAACTAGCCTTCTATCTGATGGCGGTCGCCCTGATGGTGATCTGCTACGCGGCGCTGTGGCGGATCGTGAATTCTCGCCTTGGCCATCTCTGCCGCTCCCTGCAGCAGAACGAGGAGCTGGCCGCCTCGATCGGAGTCAACACCGCGTATCTCCGGGTGCTGGCCTATTCGATCTCCAGCTTCTTCGGCGGCATCGCCGGAGCGATGTTCGTCGCCATCTCGCAGTCGATCTACCCGTCAAGCTTCCAGGTCGCGGATTCGGTGAACTTCATGCTGAACTGCTTCCTCGGCGGCCTCGGTTTTGTCTTCGGGCCGATGCTGGGCACCCTGATGCTCTACTTCGGCTGGGATCTGCTCTTCACCACCGGGCGCTTCCAGCTGCTGATCTATTCCTCGCTGATGATCCTGCTGATGCTGGTGCTGCCTAACGGCATTCTCAGCCTCTTCGACCGGAAAGGAGGCCGCAGATGAGCACACCCATCCTGCAAATCAAGGGCGTGACCAAGCGTTACGGCGGTCTCACGGCCAACAACGACATCAGCTTTGACGTGGCCGAAGGCGAAATCCTGTCGGTGATCGGACCGAATGGCGCGGGGAAATCGACACTGTTCAAACTGATCGCGTCCTTCGTTCCGGTGACCTCGGGCGAGGTGCTGTTCAAGGGGAGCCGCATTTCCAACCTCGCGCCACATATCGTCGCCCGCAAAGGTGTCGTGCGGACTTTCCAGGAAACCACCATCTTCCGCTCGATGACCGTGCGCGAAAATGTCATCGTCTCGCATCACCTGCGCTCCAAAGCCTCGCTTCTGGGCTTTTTCCTCGGCACCAAACTGGCGCGCGCCGATGAGGCGGAGTTCGGAAAATCCGCCGACGACATCATCGACTTTCTCGGCCTGCAGGCGATCCGCAACGAACTGGCCTCGAACCTGCCGCAGGGGCATCTGCGGGCCCTGGGCATGGCCATCGGTCTTGCCACCAATCCGGCCGTGCTGCTGCTCGATGAGCCCTTCGCCGGGATGAACCATGACGAGACGATGCGCATGGTGGGTCTTGTCCGCCGGTTGCGCGACGAGCGCGGTGTCACGGTCCTGCTGGTCGAGCATGACATGCCTGCGGTGATGAGGATCAGCGACCGGATCGTCGTCATCAACTTCGGCCAAAAGATCGCCGAAGGGACGCCGGCCGAAATTCAAGCCAATGAAAAAGTCATCGAGGCCTATCTCGGCTCCGAAGACGATGCGATCGGGATGTAGGCCATGACCCAGATGCTGAGCTTCAAGGATGTCGAACTTTACTACGATCACGTCTACGCGCTGAAAGGCGTCTCCATCGAGATGAACCAAGGCGAGACGGTCGCGCTGATCGGTGCCAACGGGGCGGGAAAATCCTCGATCCTGCGGGCGATCACCGGGCTGCGGAAGATCAGATCGGGCGAGATACATTTCATGGGGGAACGCCTTGATGGCACCCCGGCCGCCGAGATCGTCAGGAAGGGCATCGCCATGGTGCCCGAAGGGCGGCGGGTCTTCCCCTTCATGTCGGTCAAGGACAACCTGCTGATGGGGGCCTTCACCCGCAGCGACAAGGCTGAAATCGCGCAGACGCTGGAAAGCATCCTGACCCGTTTCCCGCGCCTGAAGGAACGCTTCGGCCAGCAGGCCGGCACGTTGTCGGGTGGCGAGCAGCAGATGATGGTGATCGGCCGGGCGCTGATGGCCAAACCGCGTCTGTTGCTGCTGGACGAGCCTTCCCTGGGCATCGCGCCGAAACTGGTGCAGGACATCGCCCGCGCGATCGTCGCGATCAGCCGCGACGAAAAAGTGACGGTGCTGCTGGTCGAGCAGAACAGCCGCATGGCGCTTTCGATCTCGAACCGCGCCTATGCGATGTCGACGGGATCCGTGGCACTGACTGGCAATTCGAAAGACCTGATGGGCGATGACCGGATCAAGGCCGCCTATCTGGGCGGGGACCTGTAGGGAAACATCATGCGCATCCTTGTCGTCAACCCGAACACAACCGCCAGCATGACCGCCAAGATCGGTGCCGCGGCGCAGCGCGTGGCCTTGCCGGGAACCGAGATCATCGCCGTAAACCCGACCAGCGGCCCGGCCAGCATCGAAGGCTATTACGACGAGGCGATGAGCCTTGCCGGCATGTTGGAAGTGATCCGCGCCTATCCCGACGTGGACGCCATCATCATCGCCTGCTTCGACGATACTGGCCTGGATGCGGCGCGCTGCCTGACGGATCGACCGGTCATCGGCATCGGCGAGGCCGCCTATCACTTCGCCTCGATCCTGGCCAACAAGTTCTCGGTCGTGACCACGCTCGCCCGCTCGGTGCCCGCCCTTGAACACAACCTGCACCGCTACGGTCTTGCCAGCCGCTGTGTGCGCGTGCGCTCGTCCGAGGTGGCGGTGCTGGAACTTGAGCATGCCGCAGGCCCGGCCCGGGCCCGCATCAATGCCGAGATACGTCAGGCGATCGAGGAAGACCGTGCCGAAGCCGTCGTGCTCGGCTGCGCGGGCATGACCGACCTGACGGACTCCCTTGCGGTCGAACACGGCCTGCCGGTTCTGGACGGCGTGGTCTGTGCGGTCGCCCTGTGCGAAGGTCTCACCCGGCTGAATTTGCGCACGTCGCGGCTTGGCGGATACGCGCCGCCGCCCAACGGCGCGACTACCCGCGCCTGATCGGTGATGGCCATAGGTCGTCGGTCTTGGTGTTTGATCCCGGAGTTTGATGGTGCATGGCGTTGGGTGCTGAAAAGAGGGCTATCGGGCGTGGCGTTGCCGCTTGCCGCTACTGGCGCAGCCTTGCTTACAGTTCCTCTTTTGGGTGGCTTTGGCATGGCGGACGGAGGACCTCCCCTGTTTCGGGTTGCCTTTGTCAACTATCTCATCCCGGCCATGATCGTCGGAACTGTGGCAGTTGTCTTATTCCTTTTGAGGCCAAGCAAGCAGCGATAGAATGCAACGGTCTTACCTGCTGCGGCCTTTTAACATGATAGTTAAGCATATGGTGTTGTTAGATAAAGCGTAACTTTCCTTCGCACCGGGCATCCTATTGCTCTGTCTTGGCTTTTCATCTATAGCGCCCCGGTGGCCCCTATGACCACGACTCACCCCAAGAAACGCCGCGTTCGGCCGCTCCCGTCGCTGGGGCCGTATCCGGCAAGGAGAAGCGACATGAAACTGAATGAACTCCGGGACAATCCCGGTGCTGCGAAGAAGCAAAAGCGCGTGGCGCGCGGTCCCGGCTCGGGCAAGGGCAAGACCGCCGGCCGCGGCATCAAGGGCCAGAAATCCCGTTCGGGCGTGGCCGTCGGCGGTTATGAAGGCGGCCAGATGCCGCTTTACCGGCGTCTGCCGAAGCGCGGCTTCAACAAGCCCAACCAGAAACATTATGCCGTCGTGAACCTGGGCCTGATCCAGAAGTTCGTCGATGCCGGCAAGCTGGATGCCAAGGTGGAAATCACCGAAGACGCGATCATCGCGGCCGGTCTGACCGCGCGCAAGCTCGACGGGATCCGGGTGCTGGCCAAGGGCGAAATCAAGGCCAGGCTGACGATCTCTGTCACCGGGGCTTCGGCGGCTGCGGTTGCGGCGGTCGAAAAGGCGGGCGGCTCGCTGAAAGTTGCGGCCCCTGCGGCCGAATAAGCCGTTGCGGGCGGCGCAATCGCCCCTTACATAGGCTGAGGTTTTCCAAGCGCCGCCGACCGGAAACCGGTTCGGCGGCGCCGTCATGAAAGAGACTGGAATGGCATCTGCTGCAGAGCAAATGGCTGCGAACCTGAGTTGGGGGGCTTTTGGCAAGGCCTCTGACCTGCGCAGCCGCATCGTCTTTACCATCGGACTTCTGATCGTCTATCGCCTTGGCACCTATATCCCGGTTCCAGGGATCGACGCCGCGGCGCTGGCGCGGTTCATGGAGCAGGCCGGTCAGGGCATCGGCGGCATGTTGCAGATGTTCACCGGTGGCGCCCTGGGCCGCATGGGCATCTTCGCGCTGGGGATCATGCCCTATATCTCGGCCTCGATCATCGTGCAGCTTCTGACGGCGATGGTGCCGGCACTGGAGCAGCTGAAGAAAGAGGGCGAGCAAGGCCGCAAGAAGATCAACCAGTACACCCGTTACGGGACCGTGGCGCTGGCGACCTTCCAGGCCTGGGGTCTGGCCGCCTCGCTCGAGGCGGGGGGGCTGGCGCAAGATCCGGGCCTGTTCTTCAAGCTGGCCTGCGTGATCACGCTGGTCGGCGGCACGATGTTCCTGATGTGGCTGGGCGAACAGATCACCGCGCGCGGCATCGGCAACGGCACCTCTCTCATCATCTTTGTGGGCATCGTGGCGGGCATTCCCGGCGCGCTGGCGAAGTTCTTCGAGCAGGGCCGGATCGGCGCGATTTCCGCCCCGGTGATCATCGGCGTCATCGTCATGGTGATCGCGGTCATCGGCTTCGTGGTCTTCATGGAGCGGGCGCTGAGGAAGATCCACATCCAGTATCCGCGCCGTCAGGTCGGCATGAAGATCTATGACGGCTCGTCGAGTCATCTGCCGATCAAGGTCAACCCGGCCGGCGTGATCCCGGCGATCTTCGCCTCGTCGCTCCTGCTGCTGCCGACGACGGTCGCGACCTTCTCCGGCTCGCGGACCGGGCCGGTGATGTCGACGATTCTTGCCTATTTCGGCCCCGGCCAGCCGCTCTACCTGCTGTTCTTCACCGTGATGATCGTTTTCTTCGCCTATTTCTACACGGCGAACGTGTCGTTCAAATCCGACGATGTGGCGGAGAACCTGAAGAATCAGGGCGGCTTCATCCCGGGTATCCGCCCCGGCAAGAAGACCGAGGATTATCTGGACTATGTCGTGGCGCGCGTGCTTGTCGTGGGTTCCGGCTACCTCGCCGCGGTCTCCCTCCTGCCGGAAATTCTGCGCTCGCAACTGGCGATCCCGTTCTTCTTTGGCGGCACGTCGGTGCTGATCGTCGTCAGTGTGACGATGGACACGATCAACCAGATCCAGTCGCATCTTCTGGCCCACCAATACGAAGGGCTTATTGAAAAATCGCAGCTGCGCGGCAAGAAGCGTGGTGGCGCAAGGAAAGCCCCTGCACTTCGTTGAGGTCTGAATGACGAACATCATCCTCTTGGGACCGCCTGGCGCGGGCAAGGGCACCCAGGCCCGCAAACTCGTGGACGAGCGCGGCATGGTGCAACTGTCGACCGGCGACATGCTGCGCGAGGCGCGCACCAGCGGCACCGAGATGGGGCGCAAGGTGGCCGAGGTCATGGACCGCGGCGATCTTGTGACGGATGAGATCGTCATCGGCCTGATCGAGGAGAAGATGAACGGCTCGCGCGGGGCGGGTTTCATTTTTGACGGCTTCCCCCGCACGCTGCCGCAGGCGGATGCGCTTGGGGCGATGCTGAAGCGGTCGGGGCAGGGGCTGGACGCGGTGGTCGAGATGCGTGTCGACGACGAGGCGCTGGTGCGCCGCATCTCGGGCCGCTTCACCTGCGGCAACTGCGGCGAGGTCTATCACGACGAGACGAAGCCCACGAGAAAGCCGGGGGTCTGCGATGTCTGCGGATCGACCGACTTGCAACGCCGGGCGGATGACAATGCCGAAAGCCTGAAGACCCGGCTGATGGAATATTACAAGAAGACCTCGCCGCTGATCGGTTACTATTACGCGATGGGCGATCTTTTCACCATCGACGGGCTGGCCGAGATCGATGACGTGGCGAAATCGCTGGCCGATGTCCTGGATCAGTCGCAGCCGTCTTGACCTTCACCGGGAAACCCACTAGGTCACGGCGTCTCGCATGAGAATCGTCCCGTTCGGGCAATTTCAGCCGGGATAAAGAGCTGGGTCCGCAGGTCCTGCACCTACGGGCCCAATGTTGTGAAAAAAGGTTCTGGCATGACGGAACCGCAACGAAAGGAAGATACGCGTGGCACGTATTGCTGGCGTCAACATCCCGACGGGGAAACGCGTCCCCATCGCCCTGACCTACATCACCGGTATCGGTTCGCACGTCGCCGAACAGATCTGCGAAGCGCTGAAGATCGACCGCGCCCGTCGCGTGAACGAACTGGCGGACGCCGAAGTTCTGGCGATTCGTGAATATATCGATGCGAACTTCACCGTCGAAGGCGACCTGCGCCGCGAAGTGACGATGAACATCAAGCGCCTGATGGACCTGGGTTGCTATCGCGGCCTGCGTCACCGCAAGGGCCTGCCGGTCCGCGGCCAGCGCACCCACACGAACGCCCGCACCCGCAAGGGCCCGGCGAAGCCGATCGCCGGCAAGAAGAAGTAAGGGGAGCGCTTGAGATATGGCACGTGATACCAAAGCCACCCGCATGAAGCGGAAAGAGCGCAAGAACATCGCCGCCGGCGTTGCGCATGTGAACTCTTCCTTCAACAACACCAAGATCCTGATTTCGGATGTGCAGGGCAATGCGATTGCCTGGTCGTCGTCGGGAACCATGGGTTTCAAGGGGTCGCGGAAATCGACCCCCTATGCCGCGCAGATGGCCGCCGAAGACGCCGGCCGGAAGGCGCAGGAGCATGGCCTGAAGACGCTGGAAGTCGAGGTTCAGGGTCCCGGTTCGGGCCGTGAATCGGCTCTGCGCGCGCTGGCCGCCGTGGGTTTCAACATCACGTCGATTCGCGATGTGACGCCGATGGCCCACAACGGCTGCCGGCCGCCGAAGCGTCGTCGCGTCTGACGATTTCAGTTTGAGCCGGGTCGCGGGGATCGCCTGCGGCCCGGACTATTTGTTTGATCCCTCGGGCGTCGTCGGCCTTTGGACATGGGCGGGTGACAAGAATGGAGGCGGAACGAATGATCCACAAGAATTGGGAAAATCTGATCAAGCCAGCGCAGCTTGACGTGAAGCCCGGCAACGATCCGCAGCGCCAGGCGACGCTGATCGCCGAACCGCTGGAGCGTGGCTTCGGCCTGACGCTGGGCAACGCGCTGCGCCGCGTGCTGATGTCGTCGCTGCAGGGCGCCGCGATCACCAGCGTGCAGATCGACAATGTGCTGCACGAGTTCTCCTCGGTCGCCGGTGTGCGGGAAGACGTCACCGACATCGTGCTGAACCTCAAGGGTGTCAGCCTGAAGATGGAAGTCGAAGGGCCGAAGCGCCTGTCGATTTCGGCCAAGGGTCCGGGTGTCGTCACCGCCGGCGACATTTCGGAATCGAACGGCATCGAGGTTCTGAACAAGAAGCATGTCATCTGCCACCTGGACGATGGCGCCGACCTGTTCATGGAACTGACCGTCGACACCGGCAAAGGTTATGTCGCCGCCGACAAGAACCGTCCGGAAGATGCGCCGATCGGCCTCATTCCGA
>CAZRKU010000059.1:0-18010 GCA_964600685.1 uncultured Frigidibacter sp.
TTAGGCCAACGCAAGGCGCCCCATGGGCGCCTTTCTTGCGTTGCAACACCGCACAACATCTTTCTGCGCGATTCCAAAGCCTTACACCTGTTCCGATTTCTTCCGTGCAACGCCCATGCGACACAAAAATGGCCGGATGTTCATGCGATGTTCCCTTGGCGAAACGGGTTGCCTGCCTTCTGGCCGAAGCACGTCGGCATGGCCAGCTTGCTGATGGCAGCGCGGGCGCCTGCGAGGTGATGATCCGTCGGCAGATCCCATGTGGGGAATAGCCCAGCGGCTGCCGCCATATGGTTTTCCACCTCACCGATGACCATGGTGATGTTCCAGGTCCCGTTATATTCGGCGGCCGCCCTCCGGAGGTCGACGCACAAGGCCATGATTGCCGAATAGTTGCGCATGGCCATGATCGGGGTCGCCCCCGTTGTATCATCGACCAAGAGAGCGAGGCCATTCAGCACGGCACGGATACCCACGCACCCGGATCTGCTGCACCGCGTCACGCTTGAACTCATCGCTGTAGTTGCTCGTCCCCATCTCGGCCTCCTTGCCTCAAAGTTAGGGGGCAAAGCGTCTAGAAATCTAGGGGCACCTCAATCAGGCCTACTTCAACCAGCCGATCCCCGAAGCGGTGGCGGCATAACCGAGGCGGAAAACCACTTACGAAACGCCCAGAACCTGTTCAGACAAACCGAACCACCTCTGTAGATAGGCACGACAGATCCGTCAGCACGGGGGAGTGGCCGATTGTCATTCGGCGTTACGGCTCGATGAAAGTGGACTACAATGTTTTGCCAAAGAGGACGTATAGATAGTGCCAGTTGCGTGCAACGTTACGACTCGTTCGCGAGGTCATAACGGAGCAGGAGCAACATGCAGGTCATCCTTGGCCGGACTTCCGGGATCGTGAACAAGGGCGTTGCCATGCTCGGGCTTGCCCCATGAGCGGCGCAGCCATGCTCGTGCATCTGGCCGGGGCCGTGGCGCTGCTGCTCTACGCGACGCGGATGGTGCGCACCGGGGTCGAGCGGGCGGGCGGTCCTCTGCTGCGGCGGCAGTTGCAGCACGTGCTGTCCAGCCCGGTTTCTGCGGCTCTGGTCGGCACTGTCCTGGCCATCGCCTTCCAAAGTGCGACGGCCGTAAACCTCCTGTTGTCCTCGCTGTCGGGGAGCGGGTTGGTTGCAGGTGCCGCCGCCCTGGCGGGAGCGCTCGGGGCCGATCTGGGATCGGCCCTGGTGGTCCGCCTGCTGACCTTCGATCTGTCGCTGGTTATGCCGCTGGCACTGGTCGCGGGAACGGTGATCTTCCTGTCGACCGCGCGGCGTGCCTGGCGTCAGGCCGGGCGCATTCTGGTCGGGGTGGGGCTGCTCCTGCTGTCGCTGCAACTGATCGGGCAGGCGTCGGAGCCATTGCGCGAAAGCAGCTTTCTGCCGCTGGTGATCGGCTTTTTGGCCGGTGATCCCATGACCGCCTTTCTGGTCGCGGCGATCTGCGCCTGGCTGTTCCATTCCTCGGTCGCCTTCATCCTGTTGGTCGTGGCGCTGGCGGCGCGGGGGGTGGTTCCGGCCGAACTCGGACTTGTCCTGATGCTTGGGGGCAATCTTGGCGGGGCGCTGATCGCCGTCATGCTGTCGCGTGGTGCCGATCCGGCTGTCCGGGCGGTGCCGCTCGCCAATCTGGGCCTGCGCGGCGGAGCAGCGGTTCTGGCGCTGGCGATGATGACCCTTTATCCGGTTCCTCCCGGCCTTCTGGGCACCGGGGCCGCTGGCCAGATCCTGAACGGCCATCTGGCCTTCAACCTGGCGGTCGTGATCCTGACCTTGCCGCTTGTGCGTGGGGCCCTTGCCCTTGCCCTACGGATGTTGTCGACCTCCGGCGACCCGACCGCCACGCTTGCGCCTGGCTCGGCGCTTGACGACAGCGTTCTCGGCTCCCCGTCGCTGGCTCTGGCGAACGTCACCCGCGAGGTCGTGGGCATCTGCGGCGACGTCGAGACGATGCTGGCCACCGTGCTCGACCTCTACGAGACGCCCGACAACGCCTTGATGGAGGCCGTTGTCCAGCTTGATGACCGGATCGACCACGCGCATCGAGACATCAAGCTTTATCTCGCCCGGCTTGCCGCCCGCGATCTGGACGCCGCAACGACGCTGCGGATGCAGGAATTGCTGGCCGCCTGCATCGCGCTGGAACAGGCCGGCGATGCGGCCAGCGGCAATCTTCTTGCGCATGCAAGGCGCAAGCACGACCGTGGCCTGTCGTTCAGCCCGGAGGGCTGGCAGGAACTGGTCGAGCTGCACGCGCTCTTGGTTGCGGATGCGCGGCTTGCCTTCAACGTGATCGTCTCGCGCGACCGGGACACGGCGCTGGCGCTGGTGCGGGCGAAGGAGCGGTTCCGCGAGGCCGAGCGCCGGGCCACCGCGCTCCATTTCGGCCGGTTGCGGGATCGCGGCATCCGCAGCATCGAGACCAGTTCCCTGCATATCGACACGATCCGCGACCTCAAACAGATCAACTCGCTTCTCGCGACGCTCGCCTATCCGGTGCTGGAGGAACAGGGGCTTCTGGCCAGTTCCCGCCTGCGCCTGCCGGAAGCCGGCACCGCCTGACCTTTACTGCCCACACTTCACCTGTCCAACAAGAGGATACCGACCATGCTGACTTTGACCCGCCGCAGCCTTCTCGCCACCGGAGCCGCCACGCTGGCCGCACCACTGTTCGCGCGCCGTTCGCTCGCCTCCTCGGGGGAAGTGAACGTCTTCGCCTGGGGCGATTACTTCCAGCCGAACATCGTCGAGGCATTCCAGAAGGCGACCGGCATCACCATCAACGTCTCGACCTATGGCTCGAACGAGGAAGCCGCCAGCAAGCTGCGTGCGGCGGGTGGCAGGGGGTTCGACCTGATCTTCCCGTCGGTCGACACCCGGCCGAACTATGACGAGGGCGACCTTCTGGCCGAAATCGACGAGACCAAGCTGGACGTCGCCCGGATCGAGCCGTCACTGTGGCGTTCGTCGCTGGAACTCGGTGCTGCCCGCCGTGGCAAGCGCTATCTGGTGCCGTTCACCTGGGGCACCGAGGGCATCACCTATGACAGCGCGATTCACGCCGTAGCGCCGGGTGAATTGTCTTACGGGAATCTCTGGGCCGACGGGCTGGATGGCAAGGTCGCGCTGCGGCAGAAATCCATCCTGGTCAGCCTTGCGATCTATCTGGATGCCACCGGCGAACTGCCGTCGAACCGGGCGATGGACCTTTACAAGTCCGAGGCCGACACCCGCCGCATCTTCGACGGTTGTGTGGCCTTCGCCGCCAAGCACAAGAAGAACATCGGCTCCTACTGGAACGATGCGACCTCGGCGACTTCCGCCTTTACAGATGCGGGCTGCACCATCGGCCAGACCTGGGACACCACCGGCATCAAGCTGAATGGCGAGATCGACAAGAAATGGCGCTATGCCGCGCCGAAGGAAGGCGCGCTGGCCTGGATGGATACTGCGGCGGTGCCTGCGGGGGCCGAGAATGTCGACCAGGCCTATGCCCTCTTGAACTTCCTGCTGTCGCCCGAGGTCGGCGGCATGTTCTCGAACAACACCGGCTACAACTCGGCGGCGGTCGGTAGTGCGGCGCATATGTCCGACGCCGGCAAGGCGGCCTTCGAATTCGCCTATTCGGGCGATGCCATTGCCAACCTGTGGTGGTGGCCGATGTTCACGCCGTGGTTCAGCCAGGTGCGTGAGGAATACGTCGAGAAGCTGACCAACGCCTAAGGCGGGCCTTCACTGGCGCGGGGCGGTCAAGCGCGCCCCGCGCCTTCGTTCAACACTGAAATGGGTAGGCTTCCAGATGATTGGCCAGACAACGGGCAAGGCGATCGAACTAGAGCGGGCCGCGGTCCGGTTCGGCTCGTTCCAGGCCGTGCAGCCCACCGATCTGCGGATCGAGCCGGGCGAGTTCTTTTCCATCCTCGGCCCCTCGGGTTGCGGCAAGACCACGCTGTTGCGGCTCTTGTCGGGCTTTCTCGACCCGACCGAGGGCGATGTGCGGATCGGCGGGCAATCCATGCTGGGGATGGACCCTTCGGTCCGTCCGACCGCGCTGATCTTCCAGAACCTCGCGCTGTTCCCGTTGATGCCGATCTGGGAAAACGTGGCCTTCGGTCTGGAAATGCGCGGCTGGCCGCGCGCCAAGCGCAAGGCGCGGGCCGAGGAACTGCTGGCAACTGTCGCTATGAGCGAACACGCGGGCAAGATGCCTGCCCAGCTTTCGGGCGGCCAGAAGCAGCGCGTCGCCATCGCGCGGGCGCTGGCGGTGGAGCCTTCGGTGCTTTTGCTGGACGAACCCCTGTCGGCGCTGGACCTGAAGCTGCGCCAGCACATGCGGGCCGAGCTGAAGCAGATCCAGGCCCGCACCGGCATCACCTTTGTCTATATCACCCACGATCAGGGCGAGGCGCTGACCATGAGCGACCGGGTCGCCGTGATGAACCGCGGCCGCATCATGCAGATCGGCTCGCCCGACGATGTCTATGACCGGCCCGACAACGCCTTTGTCGCCACCTTCGTCGGCGAGATGAACGCGCTGGACGGCAGGATTGCCAGCGCTGCCGACGGGCTGGCGCTTGTGGAAACCGCTCTGGGCGGGCTCCGCGCCACCAATCCCAAGGGACTGCGGCCGGGGGAGACGGGAATCCTGTTCCTGCGCCCCGAAAAGCTGCGGCTTCTGCCGCCCGGCGAAAGTGACGAGAACTGCATCGCCGCCAGGGTCATCCGCCGCGACATGGAGGGGGCCTGGTCAACCGTCGTGGTCGAGGCGCAGGGTCGTGAGCTGAAGCTGCATCTGCCCCACAACGGGCGCGATGTGCCGCCCTCGGGCGAGGTGGCGCTGGGCTTTGCCGCCACCGAGGCCGCGATCCTGCCCAAGGGGGAGATGTCCGATGACTAGGCTGTTCCGGGCCTTCGGCAGGCCGCTGGCCTCGGTGATCCTGCTCTTGTCGAGCATCTGGATCCTGGGCCTGATCGCCGCGCCGCAACTGATCATGATCGAGCAATCCTTCTGGCGGATGGAACGCCCGGAAGGGTCCGCCGAAATCTCGGTGCAGATCGACGCGCTTTACAACCGGCTCGACGTGATGGGGCTGGATCGCAGCACCGCGGAAACCGAGACCGACGCCGCCAAGCGGACGGCCGATCTGGCGGCGCTCGACGCGGAGGAAGCCGCGATCAAGGAACAGATCGCCGCCCTGGAAGAGACCGAAAGCACCCCGGTCAAGGTCTATACCCTGGCCAATTTCGGGCAGATGGGCATGGCGCATCTGGCGATCTTCGCCAAGACCATCGCCGCATCGCTGGCGGTCTCCGCCATCGCACTCGTGGTCTGCTACCCGATTGCCTATGCCGTGGCCAAGCTGGAAACCCCGCGCACCGCCGCCGTGATCATGCTGGCGCTGGTCATTCCCTACGCGATCAACGAGCTTCTGCGCATCTTCGCCTGGCAGATGATCCTGAACCACAACGGCCCGGTCAACGCCCTGCTGGGCCTGATGGGTCTTGATCCGATCCCTTTCCTGGAAAGCGGTACGGGCGTCTTCATCGCCATGGTCTATGCCTACATCCTGTTCATGGTGTTTCCGCTCTACAACGTGCTGGAGACGCTGGACAGCAATCAGGTCGAGGCCGCCCGCGACCTTGGCGCCTCGACCTGGAACATCCATCGCCGGGTGGTGATCCCCCACGCCCGGCCCGGCATCGCCGTGGGTTGCATCATGACCTTCATGCTGTCGGCCGGCTCCTATGCCGTGCCCTACATCATGACGCGCGGCACGGCGGCGCCGTGGTTCACCCAGTTGATCTACAACCGCTTTTTCGAGGCGACCAACTGGAATGTCGGCGCGGCCTATGCGCTGAGCCTCTTGGCGGTCTGCACGCTGTTCATCTTCGGGATGATGCGGCTTCTCAAGGTCAGCCTGAAGGATATCGCCAAATGATCCGCGCCAATTCCGGCAGCACCCTTGTGCTGCGTCTCTACATGGCAGTGTTCTTCGCCTACATGTTCCTGCCCTTGGGCGTGATGGTGGCTGCGGGGGTCAACGACTATTCGCCCCCCTCGATCACCGTCTGGCAGGGCTTCACCCTGCGCTGGTTCGCGGAATTCTGGGGCGATGCGCGGATGTGGTCGGGGCTGGTCAATTCGCTGCTGATCGCCGGGGCGGTCATGGCGCTGGCCTTGCCGATGGGGCTTTCGGGCGCGCTGCTGCTGTCGCAGCTTGGCAAGCGCTCGGCCGGCCTGCTTTACACGGTGATGGTTTCGCCACTGCTGACGCCGGGGATCATCATCGGCATCTCGACCGTCATCCTGTGGCGCAACTTCGGCACCACCGCCGGCCTTTTCACCGCGATCCTCGCGCAGTCGGCCTTCATCGCCTCCTACGCGATGCTGATGTTCATGGCGCGGTTGCAGCGGCAGGATACCACGCTGGAAGAGGCGGCGCTTGACCTCGGCGCGACGCGGGCGCGGGCGTTTCGCCGCATCACCCTGCCGTTCCTGAAGCCGACCATCGTGACCGCCGCCGTCATCGCCTTCCTGCAAAGCTTCGAGAACTACAACACCACGATCTTCTCGATCGGCGGCAACCATACGCTGGTGACCGAGATCGGCGCGCGGATGCGGTTCGGCATCAGCCCGATGATCAACGCCATCGGCATCCTGTTCATCCTGGTCACGGTGATCTGCGCCCTCATCTGGGGCCTGCTGCGCCAGCGCGAGCGGCTGCAGGAGGCGGCAGCATGAGCGTGTCGGACCCTTTCCGCGAACCGGGCCGGGACTGGCGGGCGCGGGTGGCAGCACTTGATCCGGTCGCGGCGGCGCGGCTGGCCTTGCGCGCCCGGTCTGCACCGCTCTTCGCCCATGCCTATGCCCTTCACCTGAACTTCCGCTTCGGCGGCATGGCTCCGGGCGATCTTCTGACCCATGCCGCAGCCCACGGGTTGGCGGGGGTGCAGATCCATGTCGAGGATGGCGAGGGCACAAGTCTGGCCACCATGACGCCCGTAGCCCTGTCCGCCTTTGGTGCTGAAGCGCGCCGTCTGGGGCTGGCGGTGCATGTCGAGACCTCCTCGACCGAGGCGGATGATCTGGCGCGCACGGTGGCCATCGCCCTTACGGTCGGGGCCGGCGCGATGCGCTGCTATCCGCGCTACGAAGGCCGGGTCTCGACCATCATCGCCCGCACCATCGACGAGCTGCGCGGGCTTGAGGCGCTGGATCCCGAGGGACGGCTGCGTTTCACGCTGGAACAGCACGAGGATCTGACCTCGGTCGAACTGGTGCAGATCCTTGAGGCGGTGGGCAATCCGCGCCTCGGGCTGCTGTTCGACTTCGGCAACATGGTCAATGCCGGAGAGGCGCCCTTGGCTGCACTGGCGCGGCAGGCCGCATGGGTGCGCGAGGTGCATGTCAAGGATTGCCTTGTCCTGCCCGACCGCGGCGGCTGGGCGCATCGTGCCTGCCTGAGCGGCGAAGGACACCTGCCGATGCAGGCGCTGTTGGTGGAGCTTTTGCTGCTGGGCAACGCGGCACCGCAGGTCTGCGCCTTCGGGCTGGAGGAGGAGGAGGATTACTTCGCCCCCGCCCTGCGCTTTGCCGGGGAGGAGGCGGACCCGGTCATCCCCGCCCGCAGCGCCAGTTTCACCGATCCGGGCCAGGGCGATCTTGCCGCCCGCCTGCAGCGCGAGCGTGAGGCCGCCCTGCGGCAGTTGGGGGTCGTGCGCGCCATGCTGGACGACATCGCCACCGCCGCCGACACACACAGGACACAGCCATGACCGCAGCCCAGACCCTTCGCTGCCCAACAGAAATGACCGATCTGGCGCAGGCGATGGCCGAGGCCGTGCGCCCGATCATCCGCCGCCATTTCCGCACCCGCATCGCGGTCGATGCCAAAGACGACGCCAGCCCCGTCACCGTCGCCGACCGTCAGGCCGAACAGGTGATGCGCGACATGATCGCCGCAGCGTTCCCCGCCCATGGCATCCGGGGCGAGGAATTCGGCCAGCATCAGGCCGATGCCGAATGGGTCTGGGTGCTGGACCCGATCGACGGCACCAAGAGCTTCGTGTCGGGCTCGCTGGCCTTCGGCACCCAGATCGCACTTCTGCATCGCGGCCAGCCGGTGCTGGGCCTGATCGACCAGCCGATCACCGGCGAGCGCTGGCTGGGCCGGGCTGGCGAACCGACGCTGTTCAATGGCGCCCCGGTGCGGACCAGTGCCACCGCCCGGCTGGCCGAAGCCGTGGTCTACACCTCGGCCCCCGATCATTTCACCGCGCCCCAGCGGCTGCGCTATGAGGCTTTGGCCGGTTCTGCCCGGTTCAGCCGCGCCTCGCATGATTGCTATGCGGCGGGGCTGCTGGCGCTGGGCACGGTGGATCTGCTGCTGGAAGGCAATGTCCATGATTATGACATCCTGCCGCAACTGCCGATCATCCAGGGGGCGGGGGGGATCGTCACCGACTGGGAGGGGTGGCCGCTGACCGACGCGGCCCGTTTCGACACCGTGCTGATGGCGGCGAACCCGACGCTGCACGCCGCGGCGCTGGCCGCTTTACGCGCCGGTTGAGCTGCCGCTACACTCGGGCGGCGCAAGTCGTTCAGTCGGTGGGGCACAATGGCCAAGCGGAAATCGGGCGCCCTGCTGACGCTGATCAGGATTGACCGCGACAGCAAGGCGCCGCTGTTCCGCCAGATCGAGGACCAGTTGCGCGGCGCGGTTCTGGCCGGCTCCCTGCCCGGCGGCACCCGTCTGCCCTCCAGCCGGGTGCTGGCCGCCGATCTTGGGGTTTCCCGGCAGACGGTGGTTCAGGTGCTGGAAAGCCTTGAGGCCGAAGGATTTCTGGAGATGCGTCACGGGTCAGGCACCTTTGTCGCCAGCACAATTCCCCGGCATGTTCCGCACAGGTTTCAAAGGCAGGCCGAACTCGGGCCGACAACCGCCGTGGCGCCCCGGGTTTCCGGGCTGGGGTTGCGGTTCGGTGCGGCCGAGGTCGATTTCACGCCGGGGGAAAACCGGCCCTTCCTGCCGAACTCGCCCGCCTATGACCAGTTTCCCTTCGCGCTTTGGCAAAAATATGTGAACCGGCACAACCGGCAGTCCTATCGGGGCAACATGGGCTATGGCGATCCGGCGGGCCATGCCCCGCTGCGTCAGGCGATTGCCGACTATCTCGCGCTGCATCGCAGCGATGCCTGCGACCCCGAACAGATCGTCATCACGCCGGGGGGACATGCCGCCTTCATGATTGCGGCGCTCTTGTTGACCGATCCCGGCGACCCTCTGCTGTTCGAGGATCCGGGGCCGCTTATCGCGCGCAACCTGTTTGAATCGCTGGGGCGAAAGCTGGTCGACGTCCCGGTGGATGACGAGGGCATGGCCTTCGAGGATGTGGTGGCGCGCGGCGGCGGCGAGAGGCTGGCCTTCGTCATGCCCTCGCGCCAGCATCCCTTGGGCCGGACGATGTCGCTGGCCCGCAGGCTGCGGCTGCTCGACTGGGCGAACGGCAATGAGGCCTGGATCGTCGAGGACGATTACGACAGCGAGTTCCGCTATACCGGGCGGCCGCTGCCATCCATCCGCAGCATCGACGGCACTGGTCGGGTGATCTATGTCGGCACGTTCAGCAAGGCGCTGTTTCCTGCGTTGCGGGTCGGCTACCTGGTGTTGCCGCCCGCTCTGGTGGGCATGTTCCGCAACGCGATGGCCCTGATGTTCCGCAGCGTGCCGCTGGCGACGCAGATGGCGCTGGCCGGGTTCATTGCTGACGGTCACTTCGCCAGCCACCTGCGCCGGATGCGCGATCTCTATGCCGAGCGGCGGCAGGCCTTTCTGGAGATGGCTGACCGCAGCGGGGCCGGGCTGTATCAGATCGACATGCCAGACAGCGGCATGAATGCCATCGCCTGGTTGCGCGCGGGGCAAGACGACCGGGAGATCGCCCGCCGGGCGGTGCAGGCGGGCGTGCATCCCTATGCGCTGGGTGAATACTGCGTGCGGCCCCTCCCGCGTCCGGGCCTGCTGCTGGGGTTTACCGGGGTTACGCCGCAACACCTCGGGCCGGGGCTTGAGGCTTTGGCGCGGGTGTTGGCGGACGCAGGCTGAAACCTGCGCCCGCCAGCGTTCGCGGAACTAGAGGCCAACCTGCCGCAGCGGGGTGCCGCTGCGCTGGCTGGTTCCCACGCCGGGCGCCTTGCCAACGGGCGCATTCGACGGCGCCAGCAAGGCCCGGCCGCGCACCATGTCGGCGGCGCGTTCGGCCAGCATGATCGTCGGCGCATTCAGGTTGGCGTTCGGCTCGCTGGGGAAGACCGAGCTGTCGATGACCCGCAGCCCCTCCAGCCCGCGCAGGCGCAGTTCGCTGTCGACCACCGCCATGTCGTCCTCGCCCATCCGGCACGACCCGCAGGGGTGATAGGTGCTTTCCATGGTCTCGCGCACCCATGCGTCGATCTCGTCATCGCGCCGCACATCCTTGCCGGGCGCGATCTCCTCGCCACGGAAGCGGTCGAAGGCGGGCTGGCCCACGATCTCGCGCGTCAGCCGCAGGCAGCGGCGGAAGCCCTCACGGTCCTCCTCTCGGTTCAGATAGTTGAACAGGATGTCGGGCTGCTCATAAGGATCGGCGGAGCGAAGACGGACATGGCCGCGGCTTTTCGGCTTGTTCGGCCCGGTCAGCACCATGAAGCCATGACCCTTCAACGGTTTCTTGCCGTCATAGCGCATGGCGGCGGGCAGGAAGTGGAACTGGATATCGGGCGAGGCGAGCGAGGCATCCGACCGGATGAAACCGCCGCTTTCGAAATGGTTCGTGACCGACAGGCCGCGCTTGAAGAGGATCCACTCGGCGCCGATCAGGAAGCGGCTGAAGAGCCCCATCTTGCCGTTCAGGGTGATCGGCTCCTTGCAGGCATACTGGATATAGACTTCGGAATGGTCCTGAAGGTTTTCACCCACGCCGGGCAGATCGTGCAGCACCGGCACGCCCGCCTTTTGCAGCACCGCCCCCGGCCCGATGCCGGAGCGTTGCAGCAGATGCGGTGCGGCGATCGGACCGGCCGAAATCAGCACCTCGCGCCGGGCCTTTGCCACATGGCGCTGGCCCTGATGGTCGTATTCGACCCCCGTGGCGCGCTTGCCGTCCAGCAGCACCCGGCGGGTCATGGCATGGGTGATGACCGTCAGGTTCGGCCGGCTCATCGCGGGCTTGAGATAGGCGTTCGCCGTCGACCAGCGCACCCCGTCCTTGACCGTCATGTGCATCGGGCCAAAGCCTTCCTGCATGAAGCCGTTCGGGTCTTCGGTGGTGATATAGCCCGCCTCGTGCCCGGCCTCGACAAAGGCGCGGTAGAGCGGGTTCTTCATCTCGTTCCCGGCATTGGTCGCCAGGGGCCCCTGCGCGCCGCGATAGGCGTCAGCGCCGCCCTTCCAGCTTTCGGCGCGCTGGAAATAGGGCAGGCAGTTGGCATAGCCCCAGTTGCGCGCGCCGAGGGCCTCCCATTCGTCGAAATCGCTGGCATGGCCGCGCATGTAAACAAGGCCGTTGATCGAGGACGACCCGCCCAAGACCTTGCCGCGTGGGCAATGCACCTGCCGTCCGTCCAGCCCCGGTTCCGGCAGGGTCATGTATTTCCAGTTGTATTTGGTGCCGTTCATCGGGATCGACAGCGCGGTCGGCATCTGGATGAAGATCGACTTGTCGCTGCCGCCGTATTCCAGCACCAGCACGCGGGTTGCGGGATCCTCGCTCAGCCGGTTGGCCAGCACGCAGCCGGCCGAACCAGCGCCGATGATGATGTAGTCGAATTCCTGGGACATGAGAGGGCCTCCCTGTGGCGGGTGGGGGAAAGGGCGGCGGGGATCGCGTGACCCCCGCCGAGGTGTGCGGCCGGAAGGGTCAGCCGCGCGGATAACCGCCCCAACCGTCGCCCTTGGCGAAGATCCGGGTCAGGACATAGTGGACCAGCCCCGCCGCAAAGCAGGACGGCAGCGAGGCGGTGAGGTATTTGAAGATCGCAGCGCTTTCGAGCGTCTGCGGGTTGAAGACGGCGATGTAGACCACGAAGCCCACCAGCAGTGCTGCGATCCCGATCGGGTTGAACCCGCCGGCAAAGCGATAGGAGCTGCGGCTCTGGTCGCCGTGCAGCGCGTGCAGGTCCAGCTTCTGGCGGCGCAGGAAGAAGTAGTCGGCAATGCCGATCCCGGCCAGCGCCGAGTTGAGCGCCGAGGTCCAGACCAGGAAGATGAAGAAGCCGTCATACATCGTCGGGTAGAAGATCACGAGGATCAGCGGCACGACGCAGAACAGAAACAGAAGAACCTCCCAGCGGACCCTGCGCATCGCGTTGGTGCCGATCTGGCGCAAGCCGACGACCGAGGTGTAAAGGATGTTCGCCATCGAGGTGACATTGGCGAAAGCCACGAACCCCAGCGCGATCACGCCAACGGTGATGCCGCCAACCTGCGCCATCCAGATCGTCGGATCGCTGTTGCCCAGCGCCACCGAACCCAGGAGCCCGACGATCTCGCCCAGGGCCGCCGCGCCGAAGATGCCGACGATATTCGGCCAGAACGCGGTGCGCTCGTTCTTCGTCAGCCGGCCGAGGTTGCCGATATAGGGCCACCAGGAAAAGCCCGCCGCAAGGTTGACCTCGACCGCGATGATGAAGTTCAGGGTGTTGTCCTCGAAGGGTGGGGCCAGCGCTTTCATCGCCATCAGTTCGCCGAAGGAGTTCTGACTGAGGATGAGATACATCATCCAGCCCATCAGCAGAACCAGCGCCGGCGAGATCACCATGTTGAAGAACTTGATCGAGGTCGGCCCCTTGGCGACAACGAACCAGGTCAGCAAGATCGCCCCGATGGCTGCGACCATCACCTTCGGCCCCAGCGGCGCGGCCTCGCCGCCCGAGACCAGCGCGGTCAGCCCGTCGATGGACCGCCCGAACATCATGCTCAGCACCGCAAGCCAACCCATCGTCAGGAAGACCACAGCCAGGAAGTAGACCAGACGACTGCCGTTCGGCCCGAACTGGCTGCGCAGCGCGGTGAATTGTTCCACGCCGTATTTGCCCGCCGGAACACAGGTTGGCAGCGCCGTCAGCACGACGCCGATGATGTTGCCGATGACGATGGCGGCGATGCCCTCTTTCGGCCCGACGAACAGGCCGACCGCGCCGCCGATCAGGAAGGCCCAGGTCGCGATGGCAAGCGCCGAATTGGCATAGGTGAATTCCCAGAATCCCCAAAGGCGTTCGGCGGGCAACAGCGGCAGGTCGCCGCGTTCTGCAGCATCCCTGTAGCCGCGCTGATCTCGCATGTCTGTATTCGCCATGTCAGCCCCCCCAGACCCAGAAACCGGCCACCAGCGCAGATGTCAGCGCCAGAAGCCCCCAGTAATCGACGGCGCCCATCTTGCCGCGCCAGTCACCCCTTGTTTCGATCTCGTCGTAAGCCGCGATGCGCCGCCGCAATTCCTGCGCCCAGCCCTTGTCATTCTCATCCATGGTCGTCCTCCCCTCCTGTTTTAGCGGCCGGTTGCACCGGCCCCGCGTCACACCACCCGCACCGGGGCGTCGTAATAGGGCAGCCGGTCGATGCGCGGGGTCCAGCCGCCCGTGGCGACCAGATGCTGCACATGGGCCGCGATCTCCTCCATCGACGCGAACCAGACATCGCCGCGCGCCGCCATGGTTTCGAGGAACCTGTGCCAATGATGCCAGCGCGCCAGCCGCCCGGTGGCGAAGGGATGCACCACAGGCACCCACAGCCCGCCATGGGCATAGGTGGCCTCGAATTCCTGCACGAAGGGCAACAGCCCCTGTTCCGGCGCGCGGACGGGCATCATGTAGTCCAGATCCATCGACTGCACATATTGCGGCCAGTCATCCATGCCCCAGTGCGAGGGCAGTTCCACCAGCTGCCCCTTGGCGCAATCCAGCAGATAGGGCTGGTCGTCGCCCATCAGCGAGGCGTCATAGGCAAAGCCGCGTTCCGCCAGAAGATCGGCGGAGCGGTGCGAGAAGTTGTAGAGCGGCGCCCGCCAGCCGCGGGGGCGCTGGCCGGTGGCGCGGACGATCACCTCGATGCCGCGGTCCAGCCAGTGGGCTTCCTCGTCGTCCGACAATTCGCGCGGGTGTTCGTGCAGGAAGCCGTGGTGGGCGATTTCGTGCCCACCCTTCAGGATGGCGTCAACTGCCTCGGGGTATTGCTCGATGCACCAGGCGGGGATGAAGAAGGTTTGCCGGATGCCGAGTTGGCGGTAGCTTTCGACGATGCGCGGAATGGCCACTTTCGGCCCGTATTGCAGCATGGAAATCGCCGAAACCCGGCTGTGGCCGTCGGTCGGATGGGCGATATGCACCAGACTGTCGGCATCCATGTCGAAGGTGACGCAGGCCGCGCATTTCGCGCCATTGGGCCAGGGGATCGGATTGCGGATCATGGCATGATGCTCCCGCCATTGGGGCCAAGGCCCTGGCCGGTGAAATAGCGCCCGCCCTCGCCGCCAAGGTACAGCGCGAGGGCCGCGATTTCCTGCGGTTGGCCAAAGCGTGCGAGGGGGATCGCCAGCTCGCGGGCGCGCCATTCGGCGCTCATATGGGCGGCGCCGAGCATCTCGGTGTCGATCGGGCCGGGGCAGATGGCGTTGACCAGGATGCGCGGCGCGAACTCTTTCGCCCAGCTGCGCACCAGTCCCAGAACCCCGTGTTTCGAGGCGACGTAGGGCGAAAAGGTCTCGCGCCCGTAGTAGGCCATGTCCGAGGCGATCAGGATCGCGCGCGCCGGGGTCTCGGGTGTGCCCGTCATCCGGCCGATGGCCATCTGGCCCACCAGAAAGCTGCCGCGCAGGTTGATGGCGATCACCCGGTCGAAATCGGCGATGGGGGTGTCCAAGAGCGGCGCTTCATGGATGACGCCCGCGCAATGGACCAGAACGTCCAGCCCGCCGAACGCAGTGTCGATGCTTTGGCCCAAGGCCTTGACCGAAGTTTCGTCGGACACATCGCAGGCAAGGCTCAGAACTTCGGTAGCCCCCGTCGCCCGCGCGGCTTGCGCGGTTTCCTCGGGATTGCGGATATCGGCCAGGACAAGGCGGGCGCCTGTGCGGGCAAAGGCCAGTGCGCAGGCCGCACCAATGCCGCGATAGGCGCCGGTGACCAGAACGCGGGTCATGCCATCACCTCACCTCGGTCCAGCATCAAGGCTTGCCCAGTCATGTCTCTGGCCCCGTCCGAGGCGAGCCACAAATAGGGTGCAGCCAGATCGTCCGGCTCCAGCAGCCCCGGCAGCACCTGCGCGCCGACGATCTCGGCCAGAAGGTCGTCCTCGGTCCTTCCGGTCCGAAGCGACATGTTCTGCAGGGACAGCATCGCTGCTTCGGTCCGCACCCAACCGGGGCAGACGGCGTTGACGCGGAGGCCGCGCGGGCCAAGCTCCTTGGCCATCACCCGCATGAAGCCCAGATTGGCGTGTTTCGAGGTGATGTAGGCGGAGAATTCCGGCACTGCGACCCGGCTCCAGATCGAGGCGGTGAGGATGATCCGCCCGCCTGCTGCCATCTTCGGCACGGCATGGCGGGTGACATAGAAGGTGCCGTTGGTGTTGATGTCAGTGATCCGGCGGAAGGTCGCCTCGACCGCATCGCCTTCGTCCATGAGCGGGGTGATCCGCTCCAGCCCCGCGTTGTTGACCAGCACGTCGATGCGGCCCACGCTGGCCAGCGCCGCCTTGACCGCTCCGCTGTCGGTAATGTCGCATTCCAGCGCGCGGGCGGTGCACCCGGTCGCGTCGGAAATCGCTTGGGCCGCCGCATGGATGCCCGCGCCCGAGGACAGGACCGTCACATCAGCCCCGGCAAGGGCAAAGGCCCGCGCCACGGCAAAGCCGATGCCCCGGCTGGCGCCCGTGACCAGAACGTGTTCGCCCGCAAAGTCGTAGCGCAGTGCTCCCATCGCTCAGACGCCCTTTGCGTGCATGATGCGGCCGATCAGGTTCATCAGCACCTGCGCGGCCAGGATCGTCGTGGTGCCGGTGTGATCGTAATCGGGGGCCACCTCGACCAGATCGACGCCCACCACCGTGCCGCGCTGGCACAGGCCCGCCAGCAGTTCCAGCACCTCGTAATAGATGAAGCCGCCATGCGAGGGCGTGCCCGTACCCGGCGCGATCGAGGGATCGAAGCCGTCGATGTCGATGGTGACATAGTAGCGGGCGCCAGGCGGAACCCGCGCCAGTACCGCGTCAACGCCAAGCGCCCGGATCTGGCGCACCGACAGGATGTCCGACCCCATCGCGCGCGCCGCCTCATAGCCGTCGCGGGCGGTCGAGGACACGTTGCGGATGCCCAGTTGCGACAGGCCCGAGACATAGGACTTCTCGGCGGCGCGGCGCATCGGGCTGCCGTGACCGTTGCGCACGCCATGCCGGACATCGACGAAATCGAGATGGGCGTCGATCTGCACGACATGGATCGGCCCCTTCGCGGCGCAATCCTCGTCGAAGGCATTGATGCAGGGGATGTTGACCGAATGGTCGCCGCCGATCACCACCGGCAACGCCCCCGCTTTCAGGATCTTGCGCACGCCGTATTCGATGTTGGCATGGCTGCGGTCGGTGTCGGTGTGGATGATGTCGGCATCTCCCAGATCGACGATGCGGACCTTGCCGGCGGGCAGGTAGGTGACGTCATCCTCATGGTCATAGGCGCCGCCGTGGCCGAAGGAGAACAGCGTCGAGGCCTCGCGCACCCCGCGCGGCCCGAAACGGGCGCCGGCGCGCCATTGCGTGCCGAAATCGAACGGCGCACCCAGCACTGCGACATCGGCGTCGATGGCGTCCCAGTCCGGCTGATAGGGGTATTTGCCAAAGGTGCAGATGCCGACGAAGGGCAGGTTGAGGCGCCCGGTGTCATAGGTGTTGTCGGCCATACGGAATCCCCTCTCGATGCGTTTCCGCCAGTCAGCCATCAAAGGGACACTTCAAGAATATCTATGTTTCCATGTTCAGTTGTGCAAAAATCAATGTATGATCCGAACTTCCAAACGCCCGACCGAAGCCATATCCCTTGGCGATGTCGACCTGCGCCTGCTGCGGGTCTTCCTGACCGTCGTCCACTGCAACGGCTTTTCGGCTGCACAGGACAGCCTGGGCATGAGCCAGGCGACCATCTCGACCCACATGCGGCATCTGGAAGAGCGTCTGGGCGTCCGGCTCTGCGAGCGCGGGCGGGCCGGGTTTTTCCTGACCGACGAGGGGCATCAGGTCCATGCCGCCTGCCTTGACCTGTTTGGCTCGATCGAACGGTTTCATGGCGCCATGGGGGACATGGTCGGCGAACTGAGCGGCCAACTGTCCTTTGGCACCGTCGATGCGATGGTGACGAATCCGACGCTGAATCTTGACTGCGCGATTGGCGATTTCCGCCGCCTTGCACCGCGTGTCACGCTGGAGTTCAACGTGGCCGCACCGCAGGTCCTGTCACAGGGGCTGCTGAGCGGCGCCTATCAGGTGGTGCTGATGCCCGCGCCCCAGCGACCGGTGAACATGCGCGCGCAGGCGTTGTTCCATGAAACGCAGAAACTGTACTGTGGGCGCCTGCATCCGCTGTTCGAGGTGCCCGACGCGGCGCTGACGCCGGACCTTTTGGCCGCGCAGGCCTTTGCCGGGCGCAGCTACATGCAGCGCGTGCCGATCTGCGGGGTGGATTTCGACTGGCAGGCGGCGACCCCGCATATGGAGGGGACGCTGATCCTGCTGCTGTCCGGTGCCTATATCGGCTTTCTGCCGGAACACTACGCCACTGCCGAAGTCGAACGGGGCCGCTTGCGGGCTTTGGCGCCAGAGCGGATGTCTTTCGACGACCTGTTTCAGATCGTCTACGCCAGACAATCGCCCTCGCGCGCGGCGCAGGCCTTTGCGCAGGCCATCGTCAGGCATTGTGTCGCCGGTAATGCCGCCTAG
>CAZRKU010000060.1:0-17976 GCA_964600685.1 uncultured Frigidibacter sp.
TTTCGGCTTGATGTGACTTCGGGCATGCCTTCCTGCAATTGAGTTTGCGGGAGTTATGGGGTGGAGCACCAAAACGAGCACCGGATGGAGGTGCGCGGGTCGAGGGGAGTGTCGCGGATCGAGGTCCTTGATGGTCCTACGGGGCGTCGGCGTTGGCCGGATGATCTCAAGATGCGGATTGTGGCCGAGAGTTTTCAGCCCGGCGCGCGGGTCTGCGATGTTGCGGCGAAGTATGGGTTGATTGCCCGGCACCTTTCGGGATGGCGCGGTCAGGCGCGTAAAGGGGAACTGGTCGTGCCGATCGATGCAGCCCCGGCCTTCGTGCCGCTGGGGATCGAGCCATTTGCTGATACCCCTGCCGCTGCGGCGTCGGCCGAGATAGGCGTGATCAGGGTCGAGATTTGCGGTGCGGTGCTGCATGTGCCGCCGGATTGCAGCCCGGATCGTGCGGCGGCGCTGGCGGCGGCGTTGAGGAAGGTGCTGTGATCTTTCCGGATCAGGCCGTCAGGATCGTGATCGCGACCAAGCCGGTGGACTTTCGCAAGGGGCACGACGGGCTTGCGGCCATGGCGCATGCCGAGCTGGGCTTTGCACCGAAGGCAGGGGTGATGGTGGTGTTCAGGTCCAAACGTGGCGACAGGATCAAGGTTCTGTTCTGGGACGGCAGCGGGATCGTGATGATCTACAAGCGGCTGGAACAGGGCGGCTTTACCTGGCCAAAGGTTGGTGACGGCGTCATGCGCCTGTCGCGGGTTCAGTTCGAGGCGCTGTTTGCAGGGCCTTGACTGGCGCCGTATCCATGCGCCCAGACCAACACTTCCCACCGCGACAGAATGACTCGGATCGCCTTGTAAATATGGGCAATTGCGTGGGCATGCGGTATAAATCGCCATGTCTGCGCCCGCCGATCTCCCCTTTGATCTGGACAGCCTTCCGCCCGCCGTGCGTGAGGCGTTTGCAGCCATGCAGGCCAAAGTCGCGGGCTTGGAGGCCCAGACCGAACGTCAGGATTACCTCATCGCCGAGCTGCGCCATGCGCTTTATGGCAAGCGGTCCGAGCAGCTGCCCCCCGATGAGCGCCAGCTGGCTTTCGAGGATCTGGAAACGGCTATCGCCGAGGTAGAGGCCGCCCGGGATGCGTTGGCTGAACGCAATGCCGATGGCAAACCCAGACGCCCCGCCACCAAGCGCAACCTTGGCCATCTGCCCGACCATCTGCCTCGTATCGAACAGGTGATCGAGCCCGCGCAGAAGGTCTGCCCCTGCGGTTGCACCGACATGGTGAAGATCGGCGAAGACCGCGCCGAACGGCTGGACATCGTTCCCGCCCGCTTCCAGGTCATTGTCACCGTTCGCCCTCGCTATGCCTGCCGCCGTTGCGACGCGGGTGTTGTTCAGGCGGACACGCCCAACCGGCTGATCGAGGGCGGTTTGCCGACCGAAGGCACGCTCGCCCACGTCGCCGTCTCCAAATATGCCGACCACTTGCCGCTTTACCGCCAGTGCCAGATCTATGGCCGGGGTGGTCGTCACCCACCAGCCAACCAAAGGTATCATTCCATTGACTGGATCGGTGCAGGCGAGTCGCGCGGTTGTTTGAAAAAACAGAATTGTAATCGTTTATATATGTGCTAGCCTGCTGAACAGCCGCGATGCCGGGCGGATCCGGGGCGCGGGATCCTGGGGAGAAAACATGAAAAAGACGATATTGTTGGCCGCCGCTCTTGCCCTGTCGGCGGGTTCGGTCTTTGCCGCCAATCTGGGGGGCGCTGTTCTGAAGGTTGGGTCGGACACCACCTCGCCGCCGATGGAGTATATTGACGAAGCGACGGGTCAGATCGTCGGCTTTGACGTGGATGTCGTTGCGGCGGTTTGTGCCAAGATCAACTGCAAAGCTGAATTTGTGACGACCGGATGGGACGGAATTTTCGCCGCGCTCGATCAGGGGCAGTTCGATCTGGTCGCCTCCGGCGTTTCGATCACCGAAGAACGCAAGGCCGCGATGGACTTCACCGACCCCTATATCGTCAACAGCCAGGCGATCCTGATCCGCGTCGACGAACAGGGCCTTGCGGTGGGGGATTTCGAGCAGGGTGCGAAGAAACTGGCGGCGCAGGCCAACACGACTGATGCTGCCCTTGCCGAAACCATCGTCGGCAAGGAAAACGTGCAGGCCTATGACACGTTCAATGCAGCAATCCTTGCCCTGCAGAACAAGGATGTTGACGGCGTTGTGATCAACGGCGCAAACGCAGCGGCCTACGAGCAGGAGTTCGCAGGCCAGCTCGTCGCCGGCATCAAGGATCTTCAGGCCGATCCGCTGGGTCTGGTTTTCCGCAAGGGTGACGGCAACGTGGCGGCGTTCAACGAAGGTCTTGCCGCGATCAGGGCAGACGGAACCCTGGATCAGTTGATAGCCAAATACTGGACGGTGGATTGAGAACAGGCAAGTCAGGGCGGGCGCAACAGACGGCCCGCCTTTTCTTGTGGCGGTATCCATCAGCAGTAGTTGGAGGGGGATGCATGCAGTTCCTGACGCGGGTTCGACCGTCAAATCTCATCATCCTGTTTGCGCTGCCCTTTATCGTCTGGCTCTTTGCCACCTCTCCCGACTATGGCCGTTCCCTGATCGCGATTGTTGGCGTGGAAGGGGGATCGGGCGCCTTTGTTCCGGGATTTCTCATTGCCCTTTTCGCCGCCACTTCAGGGTTTTGCGCCGGTCTGTGGGTCGACCGGCGCCGCGGACTATGGGCCGTCGCGCTGTCTTTGACCTTGCTGCCGCCGGCCGCGATGAACGGATGGGTGTTGCCCTTTGCCGCGTCGGTCCTCGCCAATGCCGTCGACCCGTTCACTTCGTCCCTGGTCGTCCAGGGCGAAACACCACGCCGGTTGACCGATCCGGCGTTTCTGGCGCTGGCGACCTTCCTGCCGCGCGCCCTCTGGGTCTGGTTCGCCCTGACGCTTTTCGCTCTGGTCCTGTCGAGATGGTATCGGCGCGTTGCGCGTCTCGGGCGATGGCTGCTGCTCGCGATCAACGGCACCATCGTTGCCTATGTGGGGCTTGTGGCCCATCTCGGCTTTGCCGCGGGTGTTGCGACATCGGTTCGTGCCGCTGTTCTGGCTTATGTTCTGGCAATCGCGCTCGCCCTTCTGTGGGTGGGGCTGATGCAGCTGCGGCCGACGCGGCGAACGGCATGGGTCTTTGGCGGCTGGGTTGCCGCCCTGGTTCTCCTGTCGGTCTGGCAGTTTGGGCAACCGCGCGCCACATATGCCCTGATCGGTGACGCAAGCGGCAAGATCGGCATCGTCAAGGGAACGCCGGACAGCCTGATCGGTGCGGTGCAATACGGCCAGTTTCCGGGTGCGCCAGGCAAGGACATCCGGATCCGCAGCTTCGCCACCCCCGAGGCTGCGCGCGCCGGTCTGGCGGGGGCGGCAGGGGTGACGGGGATATTCCTGCCGCAAGGCAGCGTTCCGCCCGACGCACCGATACTGTGGCGCACCAGCGCGCTGCCAGATGGCAATCGCGCCGCTGGAACGGCCTTCGCAACCCTCGCGGTCCTGAGCGGTCTCCTGCTCTTGGGTGGGCTGGCACATGGCCGCCATCCGCTTTCGGTCGGGGCGGAGTTCGTCATCGACACGATCCGCGGCATCCCGATGCTGGTGATCGTGCTTTACATCGGCTTGCCCCTTGCAGGTGCCGTGAAGGAGGCTTCGGGCGGTTTCGTCGATCCGCCCAATCTGTTGCGTGGCATCCTGGCCATGGCTCTGGCCTATTCGGCCTATCTCGCCGAAATCTTTCGTGCGGGGATCAACGCGGTGCCGGTGGGGCAGGTCGAGGCGGCGCGCTCCCTCGGTCTGTCGCGCTGGATGACGGCCCGGCACGTCATCCTTCCCCAGGCGTTCCGGATCGTCATTCCGCCGCTTGGCAATGAGTTCATCGCGATTCTGAAGGACACATCGCTCCTGTCGATCCTGTCGATCCGCGACATCACCCAACGGATGCGCGAGTTTCAGTCGGCCAGCTTCCTGCCTTTCGCGCCTTACAATTCGGCGGCGATCTTCTATGTCCTTCTGACACTTTTCGCGGCGAGCCTCGTAGCGTCGGTCGAGCGCAAGTATCATGTCGCCAGACGGTAGGACCGCACTGGTCACCGGGGCCGGCCGCGGCCTGGGGCGGGCGCTGTGCTCGGTCTTGCTGGGCCGGGGCTGGCGGGTGATCGCCTGCGTCCGCGACCCGGCAAGGGCACAACTGCCCCCGTCCGCGCGGCTGAGGATCGAGCCGCTCGATCTGGCTGAGCCCACGTCAATCCAGGCACTTGCGGCGCGGTTGACCGGCGTGCGGCTGGACCTGGTTCTGCACAATGCGGCCATCCGGGGCGATACCGGCGGCCTCTCCAGCCTGACTTCTGCGGATTTTCTGGCGGTGATGAAGGTCAATGTCGCGGGGCCGTTGTTGCTGACGCAGGCCCTGATCGGGCAGGTCGCCAAGGCGGGATGCCTGGCCTTCCTTTCCAGTCGGGCGGGGTCGATGGCCGAGGGGCACGATCCTGACGGAGACTATGCCTATTGCGCATCGAAGGCCGCGCTGAACCGGATGGTCGTGAAACTGGCGTCGGACCATCCGCAGATCGTTCTGTCCCTTCACCCCGGTTGGGTGAAGACGGAAATGGGCGGGGCACTGGCGGAAGTCGCCCCGGAGGAAAGCGCGACTGCGCTGGTCACCTTGATCGAACGTTCCGGCCCCGCCGAAAGCGGCAGTTTTCGCGCCCACGACGGCGCAACGATCGGTTGGTAAAACCGAAAGGCACCCCGCAGGGTGCCTGTTCCGGTCGGTCTGGTCGTTTGGTGTCAGGCGCCCCAGGTCCGGATCGGGCCAGAGTCCATGTGGACGAAGTTCGAGCGGGAATATTTGCCTACCCCGCCCGCACCGCAGGCGGCTGCAGCACGGTAGATCTGGCCGACCGAGCGCGACCGCAGCCGCAGATCGGCGGCCTTGCCTTGAATATGCAGTGAGTTGCGTGCCACGCCGCGCGAACTTTCGCGCAGCATCGCATTGGTCGCCTTCGTGCGAAACCCGGACAACAGCGTGAAGGGCTCATCAGCCTCCAGAAGCCGGTGGGAGGCTGCGGCAATGTCGATCGTGCGCGGGTCGATGTCGCGCACATCGTCGGACCGCCAGTCCCGCATGAAATAATTGATCTCGTTCAGTGCCTCGGGGATATACTCGCCTTCGATCCAGTAAATCGTGTCGAGGCTTTCGCCCGTCCGGCCGGAATACATGCGGATGCGGCGCACATCGCCCGCACCGCGCAGAAAACTGAAAGCATTCGAACTGGTCGGCGCGGCGGTGATCACTGTTGCGGCAAAGATGCCAAGCAGCCCACGGCGGCTCACTCCGCTCCTGTTCGATACGGTCATGTCAGTCCTGTCCCCCGCCCGTGTCTTCCGCTTGATTGGCGGATTATCGTGCGATTTATCCCCAAATGCGCGCTTCTTATGGCACAGGTCCGATTCGACGCCAACTGCTGAATTGTTTCGCTTCCGGCACGGATTGGCGGTTCGGCAATATTTTGCTTAGATCGCAGCGTCGGGACGGCAAATCTCTGCCTAGTGGCCTAAAGACCGCAAACCCCGACATTTTGTGCAAATCCGATCGATTCTTCCTTGGCGGCGGCGTCGGAATTCCGCAACATTTCCGGAAATCATCTGCAATAGATTTCCGAGGTTGCATGTTGCCGACGGGTTCTGTTGACCCTTTCCGTCTGGGTGCAAGGCCGGTGCTGCGTCTTGGGTGCGTCGCAGTTCTGGCGGCGCTTCTGGCTGCGCCGCCGTCGGCCACGGCGCAAAGCCCTGCCGGAACCTTTGCGGCAACCCTGATCGACGCGGCGGGGGAGGAGTCGGCCATCGCCGGGTTCTATCGGACCCACGCCTATCGGACGCTGTGGACCGGGCCGGGGGACGCGGCCCGTCGCGCGGCCCTCTTTGCCGCCTTTGCGCATGCGGACGACCACGGCCTGCCGGTAGGCCGCTACAATGGCGACAATCTGGCCGCCCGGTTCCTGGCGCTGCAGTCCGAGGCGCAACGCGCGCGGCTTGAGGTGGATGTCACCCGCGCCTTTCTGGCCTATGCCAGTGATGTGCAGACAGGTTTTCTGACACCGGCAGAGATTGATCCGGGCATGGTGCGCGATGTGCCGCGCCGCGATCCGCGCGCCACGCTCGAAGCTTTTGCGGCGGCCGATCCGGCGAAGTTCATCGCCGCCCTGCCGCCCGAGGCACCGCAATATGCCGAGCTGCAACGCGCGCGCCTCGATCTGGTGGGCGCTATCCGCGCCGGCGGTTGGGGGCCGAAGGTTCCGGCGGCAAAGCTCGAACCCGGCGCGTCCGGCCCCGCGGTGAGCGCCCTTCGCGACCGGCTGAGCGCGCTCGGCTATCTCCGGCCGGGGGCCGCGGACAGCTTTGACGCCGATCTGTCGCGCGCGCTTCAGCTTTTCCAGATCGACAATGGCCTGACCCCGGACGGTGTCGCCGGCGAAGGCACGATCCTCGAGATCAACCGCGACCCCGAAGACCGCCTTGCGGCGGTTCTGGTGGCCATGGAACGCCTGCGCTGGATGAACGGCCTGCCCCTGGGCGAGCGATACATCTGGGTAAACCTGCCCGACTTCACGGCCAAGGTCGTCGATCAGGGCAGGGTCACTTTCGAGACGGTCACGGTGGTGGGCCAGAACCAGAGTGATCGGCGCAGCCCGGAATTTTCGGACATGATGGAATTCATGGTCATCAATCCGACCTGGAACGTGCCGCGTTCGATCACCGTCAAGGAATATCTGCCCTTGCTGAAGAAGAACCGCAACGCCGCCGGCCAACTCAGGATTGTCGACCGGAACGGACGGCAAATCGACCGGGCGGCGGTGGATTTCAGCCAGTTCAATGAACGCAATTTTCCCTTCTCGATGAGCCAGGCCCCTTCGGACGACAACGCGCTCGGCAAGGTGAAGTTCATGTTCCCGAACCGATGGAACATCTATCTGCACGATACGCCACAGAAGTCGCTGTTCGAGGAAGAGGTGCGCGCCTTCAGCCACGGCTGCATTCGCCTCGGGCGTCCCTTCGATCTGGCCTACATGTTGCTGGCCCCGCAGTCCGCCGACCCCGAGGGCCTTTTTGCCAGCCAACTGAACACCGGCAAGGAAAGCGTGC
The DNA here is from genome assembly GCA_964600685.1 of uncultured Frigidibacter sp. GTDB lineage: Bacteria > Pseudomonadota > Alphaproteobacteria > Rhodobacterales > Rhodobacteraceae > TMP-24. Next base: position 7,207 of record CAZRKU010000060.1, read on the forward strand.
TGAAGCTTGAACAGCCGGTTCCGGTGCATCTGGTCTATTTTACCGCCTGGCCGAATGCGCGTGGTGAGATCAGTTGGCGCCGCGACGTCTATGGCCGTGACGCCGCGATATTCGAGGCGATGCGCGCGGCCGGGGTGGCCTTGCCCACGGTTCAGGGGTAAATCTCTGGCGTTCCCGTCCGAGAGGCCCGAGATGACGACCGTGATCGAGCAAACCCTGACGCTTGCGGCAATCGCTGCGGCCATTGGCGCACGCGCGGAAGGAGACGGCGCGCTCGTCATCCGCCGTGCCGCGGAGCCTGCATCTGCGGGACCAGAGGATCTGGCACTGGCGATGGACCCGAAATATGCGGGCGGGATAGCCATGGGAAAGGCGCGGGCGGCGGTCCTGTGGGCCGGTGCCGACTGGCGTGCGCTCGGGCTGGAGGGCGCGGTTCTGGTGGAGCGTCCGCGACTGGCAATGGCCGGATTGACCCGCGCACTCGACACCGGACCGGATATCCTGCCCGGTCATCACCCGATGGCTCTGATCCATCCGACGGCGATGATCGGGGAAGGTGCCGCTATCGGCCCGTTTGTGACCATCGGGCAAGGCGTGCGCATCGGGGCGCGGGCGCGCATCGCGGGGCATGTCTCCATCGCCGAAGGGGCGGTGATCGGCGATGATGCCCTGATCCTGACCGGGGCACGGATCGGCGCGCGGGTCCAGATCGGCGACCGCTTCATCTGCCAGCCGGGGGCGGTCATCGGATCGGACGGCTTTTCCTTCGTGACGCCGGAAAAATCCGGGGTCGAGGAAATTCGCGAAACCCTCGGTGAACGCGCCGAAGTCAAGGCGCAGGGCTGGACGCGCATCCATTCGCTGGGAACAGTCGAGATCGGCGACGACGTGGAGGTCGGCGCGAACTGCGCCATCGACCGGGGCACAATCCGTGCCACGCGCATCGGATCGGGCACGAAGCTCGATAACCTCGTCCAGGTCGGCCATAATGTCGAGGTCGGGCAGGACTGCCTGCTCTGCGGGCAGGTCGGCATTGCCGGATCGGTCCGGATCGGCAACCGGGTGGTGCTGGGCGGCCAGTGCGGCGTGTCGGACAATATCTTCGTGGGCGATGACGTGATCGCCGGCGGCGCCACCAAGATTTTCACCAACGCGCCCGCCGGCCGTGTTTTGCTGGGATCACCCGCGCTGAAGATGGAGCAGCATGTGGAAGCCTGGAAGAACATCCGCCGCCTGTCGCGGCTCTTTGCCCAGGTCGCCGAGCTGCGCGGGGCGGTCTTCGGGGCGAAGGACAAGGTCGATGGTCAGGACGGTTGAGGAGCGGGTCATTGCCATCATCGCGCGGCAGGCGGTGCTGGACCCGGCGCAAGTGACGCTGGACATGTCGCCCGCCGATCTGGGGCTGGACAGTCTGGGACTGGTGGAGACGATCTTCGCGATCGAAGAGACGTTCGACGTCTCGGTCCCCTTCAACGCCAATCAGCCCGAGGCGGGCGGCTTCGATCTTTCCAGCATCGGCGCGATTGCCGCGAACGTCCGCACCCTGATCGACGCGAAAGCATGAGGCGCGTCGTCCTGACCGGGGCGGGCACTGTCAATCCGCTGGCGATGGATGTCGAAGGCACGATCCGGGCGCTCTGGTCGGGGCGAAGCGCGATAACCGCTCTGACCGCCGATGACATAGGTGCCAAGGCGCCGCCCGGCGCCGTCGGCGCGCCGGTTCGGGATTTTCGGCCCGAAGATCATTTCACTGCCCGCCTGTCGTCGCTGATGGACAGGGTTTCGCAATTCGCGCTGCTCGCGGCGCGGCAGGCGGTGGCACAGTCGCGCCTGACGTTCGACGGTGAGGCGGTCGCCCGGACCGGCGTGATCATCGGCAGCGCGGGCGGCGGACATATGACCGGTGACGGGGTGGCGCGCACCTTTTACGGCGCTGGACAAAACCGGGTCCATCCCTTCACCGTTCCCCGGCTGATGATGAATGCACCCGCCAGCCTTGTCAGCATGGAGTTCGGCCTGACCGGGCCGACTTTCGCCGTATCCTCGGCCTGTGCCTCGTCCAACCATGCAATCGGGCTGGCGTTCCAGATGATCCGGTCGGGCGCGCAGTCCGCCATGCTGGCCGGTGGTGCGGATGCGATGCTCAGCCAGGCGGGTCTGGCCTCGTGGGCGGGCCTTCGGGTTCTGTCGCCGGACGGCTGCCGGCCGTTCAGTGCGGACCGCAACGGTCTGGTGATCGGCGAAGGAGCGGCGGTTTTCGTCCTGGAAGACCATGAACAGGCCTGCGCACGCGGCGCACCGATCCTGGCCGAGATTGTCGGCTGCGCCATGGGGGCGGATGCGGCGGACATCGTGCGAGCCTCGCCCGAGGGGGCGGCGCGGGCGATGCGGACGGCACTGGCCGACGCGCGGCTGACGGCGGACGATATCGGTTATGTGAATGCGCACGGCACCGGCACGCGGGCCAATGACCGCGCCGAAAGCGCCGCCCTTGGCACGGTCTTTCCGGGTGGTGTCGCTGTCTCCTCGACCAAGGGGGCGCATGGCCATCTGATGGGCGCGTCCGGGGCCGTGGAGCTTCTGGCCTGCATTGCCGCCTTGCGAGACGGACGGCTTCCCCCGACAACGGGCTGGCGACTGGCCGACCCCGACTGTCCCCTCGACCTTGTGACCGGCGCGCCGCGTCGGGCGCGGGTCCGGGCCTGTCTGTCCAATGCCTTCGCGTTCGGCGGCCTGAACGCCGTTCTGGCGCTGGCTGCCCCATGACATGAAAACGCCGCCCGGATAAGGGGGCGGCGCTGTCCGTTCGTTCTGTCCCGGCTTCAGGGCTGCGGGCGCTCGGCCTTGACTGCTTCAAAGGCCTCGGTGAAGCCCTTGAGCGAGATGTCGACCGAAACGACCTGATCGGGTGCCACGATCGGCACGACCGAAACGGTGGCCTTCGCGCCCTTCTTCATGCCCTCGATCTCCTCACCGGTGAAGCCGATACGGGCAAAGCAGCCCACGATCGCGCAGAAGGTGAAGGGATAACGTTTGGGTTGCGCCTTGTCGATGCCAAGCGTCAGCTGCTGCGGCAGCAGCGTTTCCAGCGGAACAATGACCGTGGCACCGGCGACGGCTTCCTTGCCGTCCGGAAGCGCGACCATCGTGATCTCGGCGACGGAGTTGCCTTTGGCATCCTTCAGGAGCTGATAGATTTCACAGGGGTCTGATCCGTCCTGCGCGCGTGCGCAGCGCAACTGCCAATCGCCATGGGTCGATTTGACATAGGGTTCGGCGGCGGCCTGAGCAGCATTTTCGCCCATCGACAGGCCTGTGCCTTCAGGGGTCGCGGCCGGCGCTTCGGGTGCGGTTTCCTGTGCGAAAGCCGGGACCGCCAGAAGGCTGGTCAATGCCAGTGCGAGGCCGAGGGAACGGGTCAGAATGGGCATGTATGTCGTCCGTGGGATGTTTCGGTCGCGACTGCCTTATCATGGGTGCAGTCGGCTGTCAGGGCGAAAAGCAAAGCGGTGTCGTCGCGGGCGGGCGGAATTCCGCACAATCGGCAGTGCCGAAAAAAATGAGCGGGACCCGGTTGGGTCCCGCTCGGTTTTGCTCCCTGTCGGACGGGCCGACTATCTCATTGCTGGCGACGCTAGTTGGCATTTTCGCTTCCGTCAACACGAAAAAAGTGAAACGAGATAAACCCATAGTTGCCGAATTTCAAACGAAAAAAGCCGCGCCATGGCCGGCGCGGCCAGTCTGACAGGGAGGATTTGATCCCGGCCGTCACGCCCGGATCACGCGAAGGCTGGCACGGTCTGGTTAAGAATGTATTGTGGAGCCGGTCTTGACCCTTCGCGGTCACTCTTTCGGGAATCAGGGGTAAATCGTGCAGACAGAATTGACCGGGCAGGGGATATTCGCGGGCGGCGGCGGCGAAGGTTACGCGTTGCCTCAGGAATTGCTTTTCAAATACGGCAACCGCCACGGGCTGATCGCCGGGGCGACCGGGACCGGAAAGACCGTGACCCTTCAGATACTGGCCGAAGGTTGCTCGGCCGCCGGGGTGCCGGTCTTCATGGCCGATGTGAAGGGCGATCTTGCCGGTATCGCGAAAGCCGGGTCCGAGGGGCACAAGCTGCATGAGCCCTTCTCGAAACGTGCGGCGACCATCGGCTATCAGCTTGTCTACAAGAGTTTCCCGGTCGCCTTCTGGGATATTTTCGGGGAGCAGGGCCACCCGGTCCGCACTACCGTTACCGAAATGGGGCCGCTCCTGCTGTCGCGCCTTCTCGATCTGAGCGAACCGCAGGAGGGTGTCCTGAACATCGCCTTCCGCATCGCGGACGAGGAGGGGCTGGCGCTCCTCGACCTGAAGGACTTGCAGGCGATGCTGGTCTGGATCGGCCAGAACGCCGCCGAGATCGGCCTGCGTTATGGCAATGTGGCCCCGGCGACCATCGGCGCGATCCAGCGCCAGCTTCTGGTCCTGGAAAATCAGGGCGGTCTGAACCTTTTCGGCGAGCCCGCGCTGGAGCTTGCCGACATGATGCGCCTGGCGCCCGACGGTCGCGGGCAGATCAACGTCCTGGCCGCCGACAAGCTGATGGGTTCTCCACGTCTCTACGCGACTTTCCTTTTGTGGCTGCTGTCCGAACTTTTCGAGAGCCTGCCCGAAGTGGGAGACCCCGACAGGCCGAAGTTCGTCTTCTTCTTTGACGAGGCGCACCTTCTCTTTGCGGACGCGCCCAAGGCCCTTGTCGACAAGGTCGAACAGGTGGCGCGCCTGATCCGCTCCAAGGGGGTCGGCGTTTATTTCATCACCCAGAATCCGGCGGATATTCCCGACGACATTCTCGGGCAGCTTGGCAACCGGGTGCAGCATGCGCTGCGCGCCTTTACCGCGAAGGACCAGCAGGATCTGCGGCGCGCGGCCGAGAACTACCGCCCCAATCCGCGTTTCGACACCGAGACAGCGATCAAGGAAGTCGGCGTGGGCGAGGCGCTGACATCGTTTCTGGAGGCGAAGGGCGCCCCCGGCATGGTCGAACGCACGCTGATCCGCCCGCCGATGAGCCAGCTCGGCCCGATCACGCCGGACGAACGGACGCAGGTCATGGCGGCGTCGGGACTGGGCGGCAAGTACGACCTGGCTTTCGACCGAGAGTCGGCTTTCGAGAAGCTCCAGGCCAGGGCCGAAGAGGCAGCCCGTGAAACGGCGAGGGCGGAAGAGAAGATTGCCCAGGCGCGGGAAGGCGAACGCGCCGGCAAACAGGGGCGCCGCTACGACGATCAAAGCCCCTGGGGCCGCACGACCAAAGCTTCGCGGTCCGACAGCCTGGCGACAACCTTCGGCAAGAGTCTTGCCCGGCAGTTGGGCACGAAAGCCGGCCAGGCGCTGGTGCGCGGCGTATTGGGCAGCCTCTTCAAATCGCGCTGAGCCAGCCGGTTTGACCCACACAGGGGCGATGCCCGGGCGTCGACTGAGCGTATTCACCGCACGGCTGATCCCCTCAAGGGCCTCACGCCCTACGAGTTTATCTGCAAATGCTGGACTTCCGAACCCGAAAGATTCATCCTAAACCCACTCCACCAAATGCCGGGACTAAACATCTAGCCGCGTTCCTCGCTGACGATGCCGCGCATCGCCTCAAGCGGGGCATAACCACGCAACATCTGATCGCCGATGACGAAGGTCGGCGTGCCCGAAATCCCCAGACGCTGGGCGAGCAGGAGATTCTGATCGATCACCTTGGTCACTTCCGGCAGATCCATTGCGGCAAAGATTGCCTCCGGATCGAGGTCGAGATCGGTGGCGAACGCACGCAGCGTCTCCTCGCTCACATCACCGCGAAAGCTTTCGTAAAAGCCGGCGTTGACCTTGGCGTAGGCGTCAGCGCCCACCACTTTGAGGGTGGCGATGGCAAAGCGGGCGGCCAGAACGGACTGGTCACCCAGAATCGGAAATTCCTTGACCACAAAACGGATGTTGCCGTCCGATCTGATCAGTTCGGTCACCTCAGGGTGTGCCTTGCGACAATAGGGACAGCGATAGTCGATGAATTCAACGACGGTCAGATCCCCGTCCGGATTGCCGCCGACATAACTGTAGCCGTCCGAGAAAATCTCGGCCGCATTCGCTGCGATGAGGGCCTTTTCTCCGGTGGCCTGCGCTTCGGCCTGCTTCTGTTCAAGCGCCTGCGACATTTCAAGCAGGATTTCGGGGTTGGCCAGAAGATAGGCGCGGATCTCGGCCTGAAACGCGGCGCGCTCGGGCTCGGTCATGTTCGATGGTTCGAAAGCCCAGCCTGCGCCGGAAAAAGCCAGGCCGCTCAGGCAAAGAGCGATCAGGGCGTGGCGGACATATCGAAGGATCATGAACCTGCTTTCCGTTGGTCGTGAGTGGACATGCGATGGACCATAATGCGAAGGTTTGCAAGTCTCGCATATCATTGACGTCCGGCCCCGGCGCTGGAATGACGGGGCAGAGACGGCTTGGACAGGATAGGAAGAAGATGGTGGTCGGGACAAGCCGGGGCGAAGGCCATGCCGAAAATGTGAAGCGTCTGGCGATCGCGGTCCTGTTGGCGTGCTTCGCGCTGCTGGCGCAGATCGGCATGGCGCGAGGGCAGGATCTGGCGGCGCTCGCCCGGCCCGACATCGGGCAGTCGCGGCTGGCCAACAAGGGGCAGGGGCTGGAGATCGACCTGGCGCTCAGCCAGCCCGTGCCCTATCGCATCTCGTTTCTCGCCAACCCGCCCCGGTTGATCGTCGATTTCCGCGAGGTCGATTTCGCCGGCAGCGATCCCGACGCAATGGGCAGCGCGGCGCGTGTGACCGACCTTTCCTGGGGGCCGTTTCTGGCCGGCTGGTCGCGAATGGTGGCGGTTCTGGACACGCCGCTTGTGCTGAAGTCGGCCGAAGAAAGCCAGCAGGCCGACGGCACGGCCCGGCTGAGGATCGTGCTGGAGCCGACGACACCGGCCGCCTTTGGCGCGGCGATTGCCAAGACTGTCGGGCCGGCCGGCCCCGACTGGGCCCTGCCGCCTCCCGCTGTCGTCGACGCCCCGATCGACCGGCAGGCCGGGGACCGGCCGCTGCGCATCGTGCTGGATCCGGGTCATGGCGGAATTGATCCGGGGGCCGAGGCCGATGGCAAGGCCGAGGCGCGGGAGATGCTGACCTTCGCGCTCGAACTGGCTGATGTCTTGAAACGAGCGGGCATATCGGTCGAACTGACGCGCCGGGCGGATGTGTTCGTGCCCCTCGAAACCCGCATTTCGGTCGCCCGCGCCGCCGGGGCGGACCTGTTCCTGTCGCTGCACGCCGATGCCCTGCCCGAAGGCGAGGCGACCGGCGCGACGATCTACCGGCTCGATGACCAGGCATCGGACGCGGCCTCGGCACAGCTTGCCGAACGGCATGACCGCAGCGACCTTCTGGCCGGGGTCGATCTTTCCGGCCAGGACGACCAGGTCGCCACTGTCCTGATGGACCTGGCGCGGCGCGAAACCCAGCCGCGGGCCGATCGCCTGGCCGAAACGCTGGTAAAGGCGATGCAGGCGGCCAAGCTTGACCTGCACCGGCGCCCAATCCAGTCTGCCGCATTCTCGGTGCTCAAATCGGCCGACATCCCGTCGCTGCTGCTCGAACTGGGCTTTCTTTCGTCCGAGGCGGACCGGGCGCGGCTTGACGACCCCGTCTGGCGGGCCGCGATGCAGGAGGCGATCCGAACGGCCCTTCTGGAATGGGCCATCGCTGACGCCGCCGAAGCGCGGCTCCTCAGGCAATAGCCCGCCGGTCCGGCATCCGGGGGGCGGACAAGCTGAGATTTCCCCCTAACTTCTTTTGACCCCCGCAAGGGTGCGGTCTATAGAGGCCGCGAAACCAAGAGGTTCAAGCGTGCGTTTTATCCTGTCCATTCTGGGCGCCATCTTCAGTTGGGCCGTGACGGCTCTGGTTTTTGCCGGTCTGATCGTCGGCGGGGTCTTCTGGATCTACAGCCGCGATCTGCCCAACTACGAGGCGCTGGCGAATTATACGCCCAGGACCATCAGCCGGATCTATTCCGGCGAGGGCCGGCTCATGGACGAGTTCGCCACCGAGCGGCGCATCTTCGCGCCCATCGACGAAATCCCCGATCTGGTGAAGAACGCCTTCATCTCGGCCGAGGACAAGAATTTCTACAGCCACGCGGGCTTCGACGTGCGCGGCATGGCCGGCGCGCTCTACGAGGCGATCGCAACCCGCGGCAAGACCCTGCGCGGAGCCTCGACCATTCCCCAGCAGGTCGCCAAGAACTTCCTTCTGTCCGGCGACCGGACGGTCGAACGCAAGATCAAGGAACTGATCCTGTCGACCCGGCTGGTCGAGGCCCTGCCCAAGGACAAGATTCTTGAACTTTACCTGAACGAAATCGACCTGGGCTTTCTGTCCTTCGGCGTCGCCTCGGCGGCGCAGACCTATTTCAACAAGACGCTCGCCGAACTGACGCCGGAGGAAGCCGCCTATCTGGCGGCGCTGCCCAAGGCGCCCTACAGTTATCATCCGGTCAAGAACCGCGACAAGGCCATCGAGCGGCGCAACTTCGTCCTGAACGAGATGTATCAAAACGGCTACCTGGACAAGGCCGCCTACGAGGCGGCGGTCGCCGCGCCGCTGAAGACGGTGCAGGGCGGCGACTATCCGTCGTTCAAGGGCAGCCTGCCGCCGCGCGACTATTTCACCGACGAGATCCGCCGCCAGCTGTCGAAGAGCTTCGGCGAGGAGGAGTTTTTCGGCGGCGGCCTGACGATCCGCGCCACGGTCGAACCGGCGATGCAGGCGACGGCAGCGGCGGCGCTGCAGGCCGCGCTGGAGAAGTTCGACCGCGGCAAGGGCGTCTGGCGCGGCACCGGCCTGACCGTGGCGCCGGAGGCGCTCGCCGACGAGGCCCGATGGCGCAAGGCCCTGGCGGACATCGGCGACGTGCCGCGCGACGTGCCGGGCTGGTTCCCGGCGGTCGTGCTGGAGGTGGGCGAGAGCGAGGCGCGCGTTGGCATCGAGGGCGTCGAGACGGGCAAGGACGGGCAGTGGATCCCGGCCGAGGACGTGACCTGGGCGCGCAAGCGCCGCGCGGACGGCAGCCTGTCGACGAAAGCGAAGGTCGCGGGCGATCTGGTGGCGGTGGGCGACGTGGTGCTCGTCGCCCAGCTCGCCAACGACGACGGCACGCCGGGCCGCTGGTCGCTCCGCCAGGTGCCGGAAGTGCAGGGCGGGTTCATGGCGATGGACGTCAACACCGGCCGGGTGATCGCCATGCAGGGCGGCTTTTCCTATCAGTCGTCGGTCTTCAACCGGGCGACCCAGGCGCAGCGCCAGCCCGGCTCGTCCTTCAAGCCGTTTGTCTATGCCGCGGCGCTGGATTCGGGCTTTTCGCCGGCCACCATCGTCGTCGACGCGCCGATCGAGGTGAACACGCCGCAGGGCCTGTGGCGGCCGAAGAACGCCTCGGACAAATATTACGGCCCGACGCCGATGCGCACCGGGATCGAGCAGTCGCGCAACCTGATGACGGTGCGGATCGCGCAGGAAATCGGCATGGAGCTCGTGGCGAGCTACGCCGAACGGTTCGGCGTCTATGACCGTCTGGAGCCGTTCCTGGCGAACGCGCTTGGCGCGCAGGAGACGACGCTGTTCAAGATGGTCGCCGCCTATGCGATGTTCGCCAACGGCGGCGAGCGGGTGGAGCCGACGCTGGTGGACCGGGTGCAGGACCGCTGGGGGCGCACGATCTATCGCCACGATCAGCGGGTCTGCGAGGACTGCGGCGCCGATGTGCTGCCCGACGGCCGGAGTCCGCGGATCAGTTCCGACCGCGAACGGGTGATGGACGCGTTCACCGCCTATCAGCTGACCTCGATGATGGAAGGGGTGGTCCAGCGCGGATCGGGGTCGGGCGTCAAGCTGCCGGTGCCGATCGCGGGCAAGACCGGGACCACGAACGATGCAAAGGACGTGTGGTTCATCGGTTTTTCGTCGAACATCGTCGCAGGCTGCTACATGGGTTACGACCAGCCGCGGACTTTGGGCGAGGGCGCCTATGGTGGAACGCTTTGTGTGCCGGTGTTCCAGGCCTTCATGGAAGAAGCGATCAAGAAATACGGCGGTGCGCCCTTCCGGGTGCCGCCCGGAGGCCGTTTCATCAAGATCAACCGTTTTACGGGTGAACGGCTGGCGGACGATGCGGAGGGCGATTTCGTCCAGGCCGAGTATTTCCGTGAGGGCCAGGACAGGCTCTTTGGTCTCGACACGCTGGTGGACGGTGGCTTTGCCATGGGCCAGAACCTGCCGCTCTTCGCTGAGGGCGAATACGGCGGGGATGAGGGCGGCGGCTCTACAACAGTCACGACCTCGGACGGGGAACGGAAGATCATCCCCAGGAAAGCCGACTTCGGCACGGTTTCATCGGGCGGACTTTACTGACGTCGGCGCCGGGGATTCTCAGGCATCGCCCTCGGCGTCGGGGCCGCCCGCCCGCTCTTGCCCCATACCGGGCGCTCGGCTATCAGGGCGGGCGTTCATGTCAGGAAGGACGGGGGCGATGCGCTCTGAGACCCAGAACAATGTCGATGCGATCCGCAAGTCCCTGCAGCTTCTGGGCCAGCGGATGGACTGGGAAACCGCGCCGCACCGGCTGGAAGAATTCAACGCGATGATCGAGGACGGCGATCTGTGGTCCGATCCGGCGCGGGCGCAGAAACTGATGCGCGACCGCCAGATGCTGATGGACAAGGTCGAGACCTACCG
>CAZRKU010000061.1:0-17864 GCA_964600685.1 uncultured Frigidibacter sp.
CATTCTGTTGGGATAGCTGGCCGTGCTGGGCGAAGCTTTGGACTTGGCGCGAATGTTGGTTGGTCCCGCGATTCGCGCGGGACGACCGGTCGGGGAGGGCGCTGCCCTCCCCGCACCCCTCCCGGGATATTTCTGGACAGAAAATGAGACTATCGCTGCACGATGCCCTTCGCCAGCCAGTCATCAAACCGGCGGAGCACGGCTTCGCTGAAGGCGTGATCATTTATATGGGCGTCAAGCTCGACAAGCGTCACATTGGCAGGGCAGTGGACCCGGATCTCATCGCAGAAGGTGGCGAGCGCGGCGGGGTCCGAGAGCGGCCCGCCCGCCCGGTCCCATTCATTGCCGCCCCGGGTGGGCAGGAAGAATGTCGTCGGTCCCTTTGCCTCCGCCAGCTTGTCGCAGAGGAGCCTTGCCACTTCGCGCCGTTGAGCGGCGGTCTGCACGACCGAAGTCAGAAGCCGGTTGTGCGCATGCGCAGGCGTATCGGCAAAACGTGCGGGCAGCTCGTGCCAGCCCACGAAGTCGATCAGGTCATAACAGCCGATGGACACCATCTGCGGCACGCCGGCCCGGCCCGCCGCTGTCATCCGGTCTGGCCCCGCGCTGATCGCCGAACCGAAATGGTGGTTGGCGACCTCCTGCGGGGCGAAATCCATCACGCAGGCAAATTCGCCATCGCCCGCCAGCCCCTCGAACGCGCGACCGCCCATGCCGGTGGCGTGAAAGACCGCCACCTCGAACCCGCGCTTCTCCAGTTCCGGCTTCAGGGTCACCATGTAGCGCAGGACGGTCTTTCCGAAGGACGTCATCCCGACGATCGGCTTGGTGTGGGCAAGCTTTTCCGCTGCCCGCGCCGCGCCCAGAACCGCCCCCGCCGCCTGACTGAGCGAGGCCTTGCAGACGGAGTTCAGCCCGTAGAGCCCGCCCGCCCACAGGATCATCTGGATATCCGCCGCCAGCCGCCCCGGCGGGATCATCGGCGAAAAGCTGACCGTCGAGACGACATATTTCGGCACGCCCAGAGGCAGGGCCGCGCACAGATCGAGCGCGAGGTCGGTGCCCATCGACCCGCCCAACACCAGCACGCCGTCAAAGCCGCCCTCTGCGTAGAGACGCCGGGCCAGCCCTGCCGCGCCACGCGCCATCATCTGCATGGCGAAATTCTCGTCGTCCGCCGCGATGGCCTCGGCAATCGACGATCCGGCCGCCGCCGCCACGTCATGCTTGGTCCAGTCGGTCGGGAGCGACGGATCGCCCAGGACCGAGACATCCATCGTCAGGGCCAGACCGCCCTGACCGCGGATGACCTCGGATATGTAGTTCAGTTCGTCGTCTTTGGTGTCGTAGGTGCCGACGACCAGAATCCGGTCTCCCATGTCCCCTCCCCAAAGCGCTTTCCGAAAAATGCGAAGCGGTTCTTGGAAAAAAAGCGCGTTATTCCACAGATGTGCCTCGATCAGAGCTGGATCCAGGCGGACTTCAGGTCGGTGTATTTGTCCAGCGCATGCAGCGACTTGTCGTGCCCGTTGCCGGATTGTTTGACCCCGCCCAGGGGCACGGTGATGTCCGACCCGCCATAGGTGTTCACATGAACGACCCCGGCGCGGATACCCCGGATCATCCGGTGGGCGCGGCCGAGGTTCGCGGTCCAGACGCCGGACGCCAGCCCGTAGTCCGTGGCATTGGCCAGTCTCAGCGCTTCCGCCTCGTCCGCGAAACGGGTGACGGCCAGAACCGGGCCGAAGACTTCCTCGCGGAACAGGCGGTGCGCGGGCTGCACGCCGGTCACGATGGTCGGCTCCATGTAATAGCCGCCGGTTTCTTCCAGTGTCCGCCTGCCACCCGTCACGATCTGGCCGCCTTCGCGTTCGGCATCGGTGATGAACCCGAGGTTGCCGTCAAGCTGGGTCAGCGAATTCACCGCGCCGATGTTCGTGGTCAGGTCAAGCGGATCGCCGACGCGCATCGCCCGCGTCGCCCTGGTCAGGGCCGCGACAAAGTGATCATGCACCGATGCCTCGACCAGAAGCCGCGATCCGGCGACGCAGACCTGACCGGCATTGCGGAAGATCGCATGGGCTGCCGCCTTGGCCGCTGCGTCAAGATCGGGCGCGTCGGCAAAGACGATGTTGGGGCTCTTGCCGCCCAGTTCCAGATAGAGCCGCTTGAGGTTTGACCGTGCGGAATAGTCCAGAAGCCGGCGCCCGGTCGCGCCCGACCCGGTGAAGACCATCACATCGACATCCATCGACAGACCCAGCGCCTCGCCGGTCACCCGGCCCGGCCCGGTCACGACATTGAAGACCCCCGGCGGCAATCCGGCCTCCAGTGCCAGTTCGGCCAGCCGCAGAAGGGAAAGGGACGCGGTTTCCGCGGGTTTCAGCACCACCGAATTGCCCGCGGACAATGCGGGCGCGATTTTCCACGAGCCGATCATCAACGGGAAGTTCCACGGCACGATGGCCGCGACCACGCCCACGGGTTCGCGATGGACGAGCGCCAGAACGTTGTCGGCGGTGGGGGCGATCTCGCCAAAGGTCTTGTCGATCGCCTCGGCGTAATAACGGAAGGTACTGGCGGCGCTGCCCGGTTCGGCCTTCAGCGCCATGCCGATCTCGGTGCCATTGTCGCGCACGCCCAGAACCGCCAGTTCGCCTGCGTTCTTCTCGATCAGGTCGGCAAGCCGGTGCAACACCGCCTTGCGCCCGGCTGGCGCCAGACGCGACCAGCGCCCGTCCGCGAATGCTGCACGGGCCGAGGCGACCGCGCGTCCCACGTCGGTCGCGCTGGCCGAGGCGAGCGTGGTCAGGCGCTTGCCGTCGATCGGCGACAGGACCTCGGTCTCGCCGTTTTCGCCATCCCGCCACTGTCCGTCGATCAGGATCTGGCCGCGTCGCGCGGGCAGGGCGGCAAGACGATGGATTTCACTTTGGCTCAGGGGCATGTTGACTCTCTGTCGGTTCTTTAGTTGAACCAATGGTTCTAAATTAGATTGACAGCCGGAAGGGCTTCCTGTCAACTGCATTGGTGAAACGGAGGACGCCCGGATGGCGCGTCGGGGTTGGATCAATGGGAACGGTCTCAAAAGCGCTTGATCTTCTGGATCTCTTCAGCCGCGCGCAGCCCCGGATCGGCCTGTCCGATCTGTCGCGGCTGGCAGGCGTGAACAAGGCAACCTGTTACCGGTTGATGAGCGAACTTCAGGCCTATGGCCTGGTGGAGCAAATCGGATCGGGGCGCGAATATCGATTGGGCCCGGCTGTCCTGCGCCTTGCCGCCCTGCGCGAGGCGGAGGTGCCGATGCGCGAGGCGACGATGCCGCTTCTGCAGGCGCTGGCGCGCCGCACCGGCGAAACCGTGCATCTTTCACAACTGGTCGCGGGCGAGTTGCGGATGCTCTCCTATGCCTATTCACCGGCGCATGCGATGAAGGTGATGATGGAGGATGCCGACCTGCTGCCCTTCCATGCAACCTCGTCGGGCCTCGCGGTTCTGGCGCATCTGCCCCCCTCCGCGCGGGAGGCGATCCTGTCGCGGCCCCTGACGGCGATAACGGAGAAGACGGTGACCGACCCGTCCCTGATCCGCCGTCGGCTGGACCAGATCCGGGCCACAGGAGTTGCCGAAAGCACCGGCGGGTTCGAACCAGACGTGGATTCACTCGCCGTGCCGCTCTTCGATGCGCTTGGCGCGGTCTCGGGTGCCGTGGCAATCGCGGTCCCGGCAGCGCGCATGACCGAAACCTTCAAACCCGATGCCCGCCGCGCGCTGATCGGCGCCGGGGCAGAGGCGACAAAACTTCTGGGCGGCTCGGTTCCGTCCGATCTTGCACAGAAATGGCAGGCACTCGCCTGAAGGAAAAGGACCTGGCATGAAGGACGAAAACTTTCTGAAGGCGAACAACGCCCGCAGCTTCTGGCACCCGATGGCAGCGCCGTCGGACAGTCTGAAAAACCCCCCTGCGATCATCATCGGGGGCGAAGGCGTGCGCATCCGCGACATCGACGGGCATGAGGTTGTCGATGCGGTCGGCGGGCTGTGGAACGTCAATCTGGGCTATTCCTGCCAGCCGGTGAAGGACGCGATTGCGGCACAGCTTGACCGCCTGCCCTATTATTCGACCTTCCGCGGCACGTCGAACGATGCGGTCATCGAACTGGCCGAAGAGCTGCGCCGGTTTTTCGAACCGGACGGGCTGACGCGGGCCTTCTTCACTTCCGGCGGCTCGGACAGCGTGGAAACCGCGCTGCGCCTTGCCCGACAGTATCACAAGATCCGGGGCGAGGCGGGACGGGCCAAATTTCTGAGCCTGAAGAAAGGCTATCACGGCACCCATATCGGCGGCGCCTCGGTCAACGGCAACGCCAATTTCCGCACCGCTTATGAACCGCTCCTGCCCGGTTGCTTCCATATTCCCGCGCCCTACACCTATCGCAACCCGTTCAACGAAAGCGATCCGGCCAGGCTTGCCCAGCTTTGCTTGCAGTCGCTGGAGGACGAGATCGCCTTCCAGGGCGCGGGCACCATCGCCGCCTTCATCATGGAACCGGTCCTCGGCGCGGGCGGGGTCATCCCGCCGCACGCCTCCTTCATGCCGGGGGTCGAGGCGCTCTGCCGCAAGAACGGCATCTTGCTGATCGCGGACGAGGTGATCACCGCCTTCGGCCGCACCGGGGCCTGGACGGGAAGCCGCCTCTGGGGGGTGAAGCCGGATTTCACCTGCACGGCGAAAGCCATCACCAACGCCTACTTCCCCTTTGGCGCGGTGATGATCGCGGAAGGGGTTGCGCAGGTCTTCGAGGCCGACGAAAGCGGCAAGGCCGCCATCGGCCATGGCTATACCTATTCCGGCCATCCGGTCGGCGCGGCGGCGGCGCTGGCCTGCCTTGCGGAAACCGAGCGGTTGAAGGTGAACGAGAATGCCGCGGCACGCGGGACGGAGCTGCATCAGGGCCTTCTGGCACTTCAGGACAGATATGCCGTGATCGGCGACGTGCGCGGCGGCCACGGTCTGATGTGCGCGCTGGAACTGGTCGCCGAGCGCGCATCGAAAAAGCCCGCCGACAAGGCGGTTCCCGCTAAAGTGCAGGCCGCCGCCTATCGGGCGGGCGCGATGGTGCGAGTGTCCGGCGCCAACATCATCCTGTCGCCGCCGCTGGTCCTGACGTCGGCCGATGTCGGCACGATCCTCGGCGCGCTCGACAAGGGTTTTGCCTCGCTCTGATCACCTTGGTCCAGGACCATCCCCGCGCTGCGGCGCGGGGACAGCGCATGCTCATTTGGCCGTTCGGACGCGGCCCGGTCGAAAGTCAGGTGCGGGGCGCGATTTGAGGCGGACGATATAGTCGCGCAGAAGCGATACCCGGCGCGGCCGAAAGGACGAGTCCGTCAGCCTGTCCCCGCTCATCCGGTCAAGGTGAAAGCGCCGGTAGTCCTGGCGGAGCGTGCACCAGGCCAGGCACATCAGCGCCCGGTCCAACCAGACGATGGCCAGCGGCCAGATCCGGCGTCCGGTGATGCCGCCGCTGCGGTCCAGATAAGTCAGGTCGACGGCGGTTTCCGCCCAGCCCGCTTCGCGCAGCAGGCCGATATGGGCGGGCGCGATCCGGCCAATCCCCACCCCGAAGGAAAGGCGCCGGCCCTGCTGCATGACGGCACTCCGCTCACCGAACGCGCGGCAGTGATCTGCCGCTGACGGCGCTTTTCCCCGACAGCGGTCTTGCCCCGAAAGTCGGCTCGCCGGACTGGGGGCGTTTCGTCACCTGGCTTGCCTGGTATCAGGGCGTGTTCGAACCGGTGCTGATCTTCGAGGACGCCGGTCTGGAACACCCCTGGCTGCCGGTCACGTTCCGCGGCCACAAGGAAGCCGCGGCGCGCATCCGCGCGGCGCTGGAACGGGGGCCGTGGCTTCTGGGCGCGGAATTCAGTGCCGCCGACATTCTGGTTCACTCGCCCTATGCCTGGTTCCAAGACAGGCCGCCCGACAATCCCCTGATCCGCGACTGGATGGCGCGCTGTCAGGCACGGCCGTCAGTGGCGCGCACCCGTGCGGCAGATGCGGTGCGGATGGCGGCCTGACGCGAAGGCCGGGGGGCCGTCTGCCCCCCGGACCCCCCGAGGATATTTGAGCCAGAATGAATGGAGATCAGGGTTCCGGGACGTGCAGGACGAGTCCGTCAAGCGCCGCGCTGGCCTTGATCTGGCAGGAGAGGCGCGATGTGGCCTGCCGTTCGGCCTCGGCCACGTCGAGCATCCCGTCCTCGAACCGGGCGGGCTGACCCACGCGGTCGGCCCAGGCCGGGTCGACATAGACATGGCAGGTCGCGCAGGAGAGCGAGCCACCACATTCGCCGATAACGCGAGGGACGTTGTTGGCGACCGCCGCCTCCATCATGTTCAGCCCGTCCCGAACCTCTGCGCTGATCTCGCGCCCGTCAACGAGTTTCCAGGTGACCTTCATTCCGCCTCACACATACCAGATGTAGAAATCGCGCAAGCTGTCGCCGTCGAGCGCGCGCGTCTTGTCGACCTCGGCGCGCTTCATGAAGAGGTGGTTCTCGCAAAGCTCCCGCCCGACCGCCGCGATCAGCGCCTTGTCGGCTTCCAGGTCGTCCATCGCCTCGGCGAGCGAGGCAGCGGTGCCGTGGCCCGCGTCGGTGCGTTCGAAACAGTCGCCCTCCTCGTGCGGCGGCAGGGGATATTTGCCCTCATATCCCAGCCGTGCCGCCTGAAGGACCGCCGCCACTGCGGTGTAGGGGTTGGCGGAGGCGTCCGGCATCCGGTGTTCCAGCCGCGCCTTCTTGCCGCCTTCGGCGGAAATGCGCACGGTCACGCCGCGATGATCGCCGCCCCAGTTGCACCAGTAGCCCGACATCGTCGCGGGCTGCAGGCGGGCATAGGACAGCGCGGTGGGGGCAACCAGTCCAGCCAGGCCCTTGTGATGCTTCATCCAGCCCGCGATGCAGCCGCGGCCGAGGTCGTTCAGCCGGTCCGGTCCGCCGCGATCGCCATCGGCCAGCGCATTGTGGCCGTCCTTGTCGGCGAAGGACAGGTTGACGTGCAGGCCGTTGCCGCCCTTGCTCAGGATCGGCTTCGGCAGGAAGGTCAGCAGGATGCCGTGGTCCCAGGCGATCTCGCGCGCCATCTGGCGGAAGAGGACCATCTCGTCGACGGCCGTCACCGCTTCGTCATAGGCCAGGGTGAATTCATATTGCGGCGTGTCATATTCGGCGGTGATCAGTTCCAGGCGGAATCCGGCGGCTTCCGCCGCGTCCCAGATCGCGTCGGTGAAGCGTTCGGGGTCGGTGAAATTTCCGGTACCGTAGACGACGCCGCCGGGGTTGTCGTAGGGCACAAGCGCGCCTTCGTCATTGCGCACGAAGGCATAGGCTTCGAGTTCGAGGCCGACCTTGGCGGTCAGTCCGTGCTTTCCCCAGGCCGCCTGCGCCCGCTTGAGCGCGCCGCGCGGGCAGAGGGGCAGCGGGCTGCCGTCGGCACTGTGCAGGTCGCTGACGACGACCTTGGTGTCGGGCTCCCAGCCCTCGCGGATCTCGTCGGCTTTCCATCGGAAGACCATGTCCGGGATGCCTTCGCGGCACTTGGTATGCGGCGCGTCGATCAGCAGATCCTTGTCGTAGTGGACCGAAAAGAGCGCCTGCGCGACGCGGCTTTCGTCATCCCGCATCTTGGACGCGGGCAGATACTTGCCGCGCATGATGCTGAGATGATCGCAGAACATCGCCCTGAGGCGTTCGGTCATTTGGGTCTCCCTCCCCTGGAACGGCTCTCCCTTGCCGTTATTGCAGCGTCACGCGGACGGGCAATTGTTTGATGCCGCCGACGAAATTCGATCTGAGGAACTTCAGTTCCCCCGCAGGCTCGATCCTGGTGATGCGTTTGGCAAGTTCTTCGAAGAGAACCCGCACCTCCAGCCGCGCCAGCCACATGCCGAGGCAGACATGCGGGCCGCCCTGGCCGAAGCTGACATGGCGGTTGGGGTTGCGAGCGAGATTGACGCGGAGCGGTTCCTCAAAAGCCGTCTCGTCGCGGTTGCCCGAGGCGAACCAGTAAAGGACCTTCTGCCCGGCCTTGACCTGTTTGCCATGGTATTCGAAATCCCGCGTCGCGGTGCGGCGGAAGTAGAGCGCGGGCGTTGCCCAGCGGATGACCTCGTCGGCCATCGTGTCCCAGACCGCGCCGGATTGCAGCTGGGGCAGAAGCTCGGGCTGATGGCACAGCGCCTGGATGCCCGCCGCGATCGAATAGCGGGTGGTATCGTTGCCGGCCGCGACCAGCAGGCAGAAGAAATTGCGGAACTCATGTTCCGGCATGACCGACCCGTCCTGACCCGGTTGCAGGATCAGATGCAGAACGCCCGATGTATCGCCGGCTTCGGCCTTCTTGCGCATCAGGTCTTTCGCATAGACGAACAGATCCGCCCCCGCCGGCGAGTTGAAAGGCATCATGCGGAACTCGTCCGTCGTCATCCTGTCGAGGACATGGCTGGTGAAATCGGGGTCGGTATTGGCGATCAGCGCGTCACCCTTCTCCACCAGCCAGGGCAGATCCTCCTCCGGCAGGCCGACGATCCGCCCCAGCATCCGCATCGGCAGTTGCCGCGCGATATCCTTCGTCGCGTCGAACGTTCGCTTTTCCAAAGCCGCGTCGAGGATCGGGCCGCAGAGATCGCGGATCACGCTTTCGAACTGGGCGATCACGGGTTTGGAAAAGGCCTTCGCCACCTTCATCCGCGTTTCCATATGCTCCGGCGCGTCGGTTTCCTGAAAGGTGCGCCGCGCCAGATATTCCTCGTAGGTCTGGTCCTCCATGCGGATGCCACGGGCCGACGACAGAAGGTCGGGCTGGCGGTTCAACTCCAGGATGTCGGCATGGCGTGTGACCGACCAGAAGCCCGCGCCGCCCGACCAGTCGCTCCAGTGCATCGGCTCTTCGCGACGCAGCCTGGCAAAAGTGTTGTGCGGCGGCCCGCCAAGAAACGTATCGTGGCTGCCCAGATCGGCATGGCCATCATCGGTCGGTGTCCAGATGGTCATGTGCCCTCCCTTGCCAGCACGACTCTTTCAAAATATATTAACACGATAACTAAATATGTAAATGGGGAACGCCATGCATATTGCGGTGCTGATGACCAACACGGACGAAAGCGAATTTGCCCAATCCCATCCAAAGGATGGCGAGAAGTTCGCCGCGATGGTCCATGCGGTGCGCCCCGACTGGCAGGTCTCTGTCTTTGCCGTGAAGGACGGGCAGTTTCCGCCGGACGGGGCGCGATTCGACGGCTGGCTCATCACCGGCAGCCCTGCCTCGGTTCATGACGGCGAAGGATGGATCGCCGATCTGAAGGCGCTGATCCGAAAGCTGCACACCGAGCGGCAGCCCCTGTTCGGGGCTTGCTTCGGCCATCAGGCCATCGCCGAGGCGCTGGGCGGAACCGTCGGTCGCAACCCGGGCGGGTGGGTCTTCGGCCTGACCGAGACCGAGATGGAGGGGCATCCGATCCGGCTTTATGCCTCACATATCGAGCAGGTGTTGACCCTTCCCGCCGGCGCGCGTCTGACGGGCGGCAACGCCGAATGTCCCATCGGCAGTTTTGCCGTGGGCGATCACATCCTGACGACGCAATATCACCCCGAAATGGACCACGCTTTCATTTCCGCCCTGGTCGAGGAATATGCGGGCGATCTTCCCGCCGCCGTGACCGACCGGGCGCGTGCCCAACTGGCCAAGCGGCAGGCCGACAGTGCCCGCATCGCCGAACGGATCACCCGGTTTTTCGAGCGGTGAGCAAGCGACCCGTGCGTTCCGCGCGGAGTGCTTGGGCAAAGGAGAAGACGGCAGTTTCTTCTTTGTCCGAAATACTCTCCCCGAAGGGCCGGATGTAGCGGAATCAGGTGTTTCAGGACAGGGCCGCCAGCAGGTCCATCGCCGTCACCTGGTCGAACTGTACATGCCGGGCCATCAGCGCTTCGGCACCGGCGGAATCGCGGTCGGTGATCAGCCGGGCAATCTGGCGATGCTCTGCCGCCGAAGCGGCGATCACCCCCGCAAAGTGATAGCGCGCGCGGTAGTAAGCCAGAAGCTTGCGCGCGTTCGTCTTGACCAACTCGGTCAGAAAGCCGTTGCCCGCAGCTATGGCAACGGTTTCGTGGAAGCGCAGGTTCAGCTGGTAATAGCCGTCTGGGTCATCGTCGCCCTTGCCCCGCGCATGGGCCTCGCAGGCCGCAACCGCCGCCTCCAGATCCTTCGCACCCGCCGCTGACAGGCGCCGCGCCGCCAGACCGGCCGCCTGCCCCTCAAGCTTTGAATGGATCTCGAGGATCGCCAGAAATTCCTCCAGCGTCGGACGGAAAAGCGTTGCTCCCTTGCGCGGCAGGCGGCGGATCAGGCCGATCGCCTCAAGCTGTAACAACGCCTCGCGCACCGGGGTCCGCGAGATGTGGAACGTGTCGACAAGCTCCTGCTCGTCGATCGCGTCGCCAGGGTTCAGGCGGCCCAGGTCGATCCGCCGAAAAATCTCGTCAATCAGGCTTTGGGTCTGGCCGCTCATGCCAGAGCTTTAGCAGCTTGCCCGACCCTGTAAATCCCGCACGCTCAGCTACCCGGCCTCTTCGTTGTCGGTGCGCCGCCCTCGAACCAGTTCGGGCGCGAATAGTCGCAAGGGGCTTCCTGCATCTGCAGATGCAGTGCGCTGCCTGAATAGGGGTGGGCACGGGCAACATCCTCGTCGAACTCGATCCCGAGGCCGGGTGCGTCCGGCACGATCACATAACCCTCTTCCCAGCGGATCGAATTCCTGATCAGCTTCAGGTGGAACGCCCCGCCGGTTTCGATGGTTTCCACCATCAGAAGGTTCGGGATCGACGCCCCCAGGTGAATGTTCGCCGCCCATTCCACCGGCCCTGCATAAAGATGCGGGGCCATCTGGGCGGTGAAGACCTCGGCAATCGCCGCGATCTTCTTGGCCTCCCAGATGCCGCCGACGCGGCCAAGTGCCGGTTGCAGGATCCGTGCGCCGCCGGTACGCAGAACCGTGGCGAATTCCGCCTTGGTGCAGAACCGTTCGCCTGTCGCCACCGGGATACGCACGGCCCGCTGCACCTCGGCGAAGTCCAGCAGATTGTCCGGCGGGATCGGCTCCTCATACCAGAGCGGCCCATAGGGTTCGATCGCCTGTCCCAGCCGCACCGCGCCCGCGACGTTGAACTGCCCGTGCGTCCCGAAAAGCAGGTCCGCCCGGTCGCCCACCGCCTCGCGGATCGCCTTGCAGAAGGCGGCCGACCGGGTGATGTCCGACCCGGAAGGATCATGCCCGCCCCGGATCGTATAGGGTCCGGCCGGATCGAACTTTACCGCGGTGAAACCCATGTCGACAAAACGCAGCGCGGCTTCGGCCGTCATGTCCGGGTTGACCCAGAACTCCCCCGATTCCTTGCCGGGTTCAGGGTAAAGGTAAGTGTAGCTTCGCAGCCGCTCGTTGATCTTGCCACCCAGCATCGCCCAGACCGGGCGATTGCGCGCCTTGCCGAGAATGTCCCAGCAGGCGATCTCCATCCCGGAAAAGGCGCCCATCACCGTCGGATCGGGCCGCTGGGTGAAGCCCGCCGAATAGACCCGGCGATACATCAGCTCGATCTCTTCGGGCGAAGTGCCCTGCATGTGCCGCAAGAACACATCCTCGATCACCGCATTCTGCGCCCTCGGCCCAACGGTCGAGGCATAACATTCGCCGTAACCCACGATTCCGTCATCGGTGGTCAGCTTGACAATGGTCCAGTAGCGCCCGCCCCAGCCGGGCGCGGGTGGGGCCACGGTAAAGATTTCAAGGTCCTTCAGCTTCATTGCGGAGCTCCGTTGCGGGTTGGGTCAAACTTGCCGCCCAAGCCGCCCCGCTGCCCGCTTGTCCGCGACAGAAGGCGGCGCAAACGTAGAGTCGGGTTGCCTAAGCAGGGGGCAGGGACCGTCGCGCAAGGAATTCAGACAGGACAGCCGCAAACTCCGCTGGCCGGTCGACCGGCGGCAGATGGCCTGCGCCGCGGATCAGGTGGAACTGCGCCTCGGGGATCAGATCGGCCAGTTCGCGCACCAGATCGGGCGGGGTCGAGCCATCCTCCGACCCCGCGACCACCAGCGCCGGGCAGGTCAGGCTCGATGTTGGCGTGATGAAATCCGCACCCGCCAGCGCCGCACAACAGCCGATATATCCTTCCGCAGGTGTGGCGCTCAGCCTCGTCCGCCAGCGCGCCAGCAATGCCGCGTCCCGCTGGCGGATCCCGAACCAGCGGCCGATCACCGCGTCGGCGATCGCCTCCATGCCGCCCGCCCGCACGGCCTCGACCCGCTTCTGCCACCCTTCCGCCGTGCCGATCTTGGCGGCGGTGTTCGACAGGACCAGCGCGCCGACCTGATCGGGCCGCTTGACCGCCAGCCCCTGTGCGACCATCCCGCCCATCGACAGGCCGACGAAAATGCAATCCCTGATCCCCAGATGGTCCAGCAGTCGCTCGGCATCGCGGACGAGCGCGCCCATTGCATAGGGCGCATCCGGCACGTCCGACCTGCCATGGCCGCGATGATCATAGCGGATCAGCCTCAGGGAATGGGGCATCAGGGGTAAAACCGCATCCCAAAGATCCAGATCAAGCCCAAGCGCGTGGCTGAAGACCACCGGCCGTCCCTTCGGATCGCCGTTTTCCTGATAATTCAGCCGCAGATCGGGCAGAAAGACCTGGGGCATGGGTCAGGCCATCAGCCGCGCCAGCGCCTGGCCAAAGACCGCCGGATCGACATTGCCGCCGGTGACAACGGCAATGACCGTATCACTCTCCAGAGCCACGCCGGCAAAGAGCGCCGCGGCCAGCGCGACCGCGCCACCCGGTTCGGCCACGATCTGAAAGTGCTGAAAGGCCAGCGCCATGGCCGCCAGGACCTGATCGTCGCTGACCACCAGCCCCGGCCCGCACAGCCGCGCCAGGATCGGCAGGGTCAGCTTTCCGGGCATCGGCGTCAGGATTGCGTCGCAGATCGTCGCGGCGCCCGTCGGATCGTTGCGGATCGCCTGACCAGCGGCAAGCGAACGTGCCACATCGTCGTAGTTTTCCGGCTCGACCGGTCGCACCCGCAGACCCGGCGCATCCGCCTCCAACGCCAGCGCGATGCCCGACGTCAGACCGCCGCCCCCGCAACAGACCAGAACTTCGGCGCGGTCGACCCCTGCCGCCTTTGCATCCTCGGCAATCTCTAGCCCGACCGTGCCTTGGCCCGCGATCACCTCCGCCGCATCAAAGGGCGGGATCAGTGTCAGCCCGCGCTCCGCCGCAAGCCCGGCGCTCAGCGCATCCCGGTCGTCGCGCCAGCGGTCGTAAAGCACCACTTCGGCGCCCAGCATGCGGGTGTTGGCAATCTTCACCTCAGGAGCGTCGGAAGGCATCAGGATAACCGCGTGTGCGCCATGTTCCGCCGCCGCCCGGGCGATCCCTTGCGCGTGGTTGCCCGACGAAAAGGCGATCACGCCCTTCGCGCGCGCTTCGGGCGACAGGGCCGACAACGCCGCCGTCGCGCCGCGATATTTGAAAGATCCGGTATGTTGCAGGCATTCGGCCTTCACCAGCACCCGGCGCCCGGCTACCCGGTCCAGAAAGGGCGACTGAAGGAAGGGCGTATGCCGCACCCGCCCGCCGATGCGCGCCCGCGCCGCGCGGATCATGTCGATGTTCATGCCAGGTCTTCCAGCCAGGTCTGCAGGACTTCCAGCGCTTCCGGCTCATCCAGAAACGGTACATGTGCCCGGTCCGGCACATCGGCACAGATCATGTCTGGCCTGCGGCGGCGCATTTCCGCAGCCGTCTGGGCGGACAGGAGATCCGAGTTCGCCCCCCGGATCAGGGCAAGCGGCAGGCCCGCGCAGGCATCGAAGAGAGGCCACAGATCGACCGGCGGCCCCCGAAAGGCGGCCAGGAAACTCTCCCTCAGCGCCGGATCATAGCGGATGGTCAGCCCGCGCGGGCCTTCGTCATAAAGCCGCTCCGCAAAGGCCCGCCAGCGGTCTCTTGGCACGTCGACGAAACCTGCCATGCTGCGCGGCAGCCTCTCCACCAGCGCCTCGATGGTCTTTGCCGCCGGATTGCGGCCCACATATTCGAAGATCTTCTCCAGCCCCGTGCGTTCGATCACCGGGCCGATGTCGTTGAGACAGACGCCCGCCAGCCGCCCCGGCGCCATCGCCGCCAGGGCCAGCGCGATCAGCCCCCCGCGCGAGGTGCCAAGGATTGCCGCCCGCTCCAGCCCCAGATGATCCATCAGCGCCAGCACGTCCGCTGCTTCTTGTGGAACGGTATAGGTGGCAGGGCCGGTCCAGTCCGACGCCCCCCGCCCCCGGTAGTCCGGCCGGATCAGGCGGACGCCCGCCAGATGCGGCGCGACGAAATCGAAATCCGTATGCGCCCGCGTCAGCCCGGCCAGAGCAATCACCGGCAGGCCTTCGCCCGCATCCCGGAACGCCAGCCGCGCGCCATCCGCAGGCTGAAAGAAGGACATGCCCATCCTTGGCCCTTTCACTCTGGCCCAAATATCCCGGGGAGGCCCCGCCGTCCGGCGGAGAGGGGGCAGCGCCCCTCTCAACCGCCCAGATTGTCCTGCTGCGGCATGCCCAGCACATGGAACCCGCCATCCACCCGCACGATCTCCCCGGTGGTGCAGGCGCCATAACTGGAACAGAGGTAAACCGCCGTGCCGCCCACCGCCTCCAGCGTTGCGTTCGATCTGAGGGGCGCGTTCGCTTCAGTATGGCGATAGGTCGCGCGCGCCCCGCCGATCGCGGCGCCGGCCAGCGTCTTCATCGGGCCGGGGCTGACCGCATTCACGCGGATCTTCTGCGGCCCAAGGTCATTGGCCAGATAGCGCACCGAACTTTCCAGCGCGGCCTTGGCGACCCCCATCACATTGTAATTCGGCGTCACCCGGTTCGACCCGCCATAGGTCAGGGTGATCAGCGTGCCGCCCTCGGGCATCAGTTCCGCCGCGCGCCGCGCCACGTCGATGAAGGAAAAGCACGAAATCGCCAGCGAGTTGGAGAAATTCGCCCGGCTGGTATTGATGAACCGCCCGGTCAGCTCGTTCTTGTCGGAATAGGCGATGGCATGGATCAGGAAATCCATGGCGCCCCAGCGACCCTTCAAGGCGGCGAAGCAGGTCTCAAGGCTGGCATCGTCGGTCACATCGACATCGACCATGAAGTCGGACCCGACCGAGGCCGCCAGCGGCGCCAGCCGTTTGCCGAACGCCTCGCCCTGATAGGA
The DNA here is from genome assembly GCA_964600685.1 of uncultured Frigidibacter sp. Lineage (GTDB taxonomy): Bacteria > Pseudomonadota > Alphaproteobacteria > Rhodobacterales > Rhodobacteraceae > TMP-24. Next base: position 15,318 of record CAZRKU010000061.1, read on the forward strand.
GAACGCCAGTTCCGCCCCTTCGTCCGCCAGCGCCTTCGCGATTCCCCAGGCGATCGACCGTTCGTTGGCCACACCCATGACAAGCCCGCGCTTGCCCTTCATCAGTCCGGCCATGTCAGATCATCCCAGATATTTGCTCATCACGAGCGTGGCATTGGTGCCGCCGAACCCGAAGGAATTCGACAGGACGGAATCAAGCTTCACGCCCTCGCGCAGCACCGTCACGATTTCGGACGGGTCCAGCGCCGGGTCGAGCGTGGTGACATTGGCCGAGGCCGCGATGAAATCCTTGTTCATCATGATCAGCGAATAGATCGCCTCATGCACGCCGGTCGCGCCAAGCGAATGGCCGGTCAGCGACTTGGTCGAGGCGACCGGTGGTGTCCGGCCGCGGCCGAACACCCGGCGGATCGCCTCCATCTCGGTCACATCGCCCACCGGGGTCGAGGTGCCGTGGCTGTTGATATAGTCGATCTTGCGCCCCTCAGGCAGCGTCGACAAGGCAAGCTTCATCGACCGCTCGCCGCCCTCGCCCGAAGGGGCCACCATGTCATACCCGTCCGAGGTCGCACCATAGCCGGTCACTTCGCCATAGATCTTGGCCCCGCGCGCCAGCGCATGGGAAAGCTCCTCCAGCACCACCACGCCACCGCCACCGGCGATCACGAACCCGTCGCGCGTCGCGTCATAGGTACGGGACGCGGTTGCGGGCGCGTCATTGTATTTCGACGACATCGCCCCCATCGCGTCGAAAAGGCACGACAGCGTCCAGTCCAGCTCCTCGCCGCCGCCGGCGAACACCACGTCCTGCTTGCCCAACTGGATCAGCTCGACCCCGTTGCCGATGCAATGCGCGCTCGTCGAACAGGCCGAGGTGATCGAATAGTTCACGCCCTTGATCTTGAACGGCGTCGCCAGGCAGGCGGAGTTGGTGGACGACATGCAGCGCGTCACCATGAAGGGGCCCATCTTCTTCGGCGCGCCCTTGTTGATCACCGTGTCGAAGGCCACGAAGAAGTTCGACGTCGACGGCCCGCCCGACCCCATGATCAGGCCGCTGCGTTCGTTCGACACATCGCTTTCCTCAAGCCCGCTGTCGGCGATCGCCTGTTCCATCGCCAGGAAGTTATAGGCCGCCCCCGGTCCCATGAAACGCAGGTTGCGCTTGTCGATATGGTCTTCCAGCACGATCTGCGGCTGGCCATGCACCTGGCTGCGGAAGCCGTGTTCAGCATAGTCCGGCGCAAAAACGATGCCGGACTTGCCGGCGCGAAGCGATGCCTCGACCTCGGTCGCATTGTTGCCGATGGGCGAGATGATCCCGATCCCGGTGATGACGACGCGGCGCATGGGATTACTCCTTCGTTTCTGGGTCAGTTCGCCGACAGGGCGACCTTCATGTCCTTGACCTGATAGATGACCTCGCCATCGGCCTCGACAATGCCGTCGGCCACGCCCATGGTCAGGCGGCGGGTCTGGAGGGCCTTGGTGAAGTCGATCCTGTAGGTCAGCATCTTGCGGTCGGGGCGCACCATTCCGGTCAGCTTCACCTCGCCGACGCCCAAGGCATAACCGCGCCCCTGCCAGCCGCGCCAGCCGAGATTGAAGCCGGTAAGCTGCCACAACCCGTCCAGGCCGAGGCAGCCGGGCATGATCGGATTGCCGGGAAAATGGCAGTCGAAGAACCACAGGTCGGGGGTGATGTCGAACTCGGCGGTGACATGGCCCTTGCCATGTGCGCCGCCGTCTTCGGAAATGTCGGTGATCCGGTCCATCATCAGCATGGGCGGCGCCGGAAGCTGGGCATTGCCCGGTCCGAACAGCTCCCCCCGCGCGCAGCGCAGAAGGTCATCCTTGCTGAAACTGTTCGGATAAAGTGCCATGCTGCGCCGCGCGCCCCCTGATCGCGTTTCGTTACAGACGCTGTAACATTGCCCCTGCGACGAGGGCAAGCCTGACTGGCCTTCTGCCTTGAGTTCCGGCTGGATTACCCGTTGCCGATTGAATTCCCGTGCCATGCTGCTCTATAAAGGGCAGGCTCATTATGCAGGCTCATATGCAAGAAAGCGCCGAACATCGCGGAACCGAATGGCTGGCCACGGCTGGCCTGCGCCCGACGCGCCAGCGCGTCGCGCTGGCGGCGCTTCTGGTCGGCGACGGGCTGGACCGGCATGTGACGGCCGAAAGCCTGTTTGCCGCCGCCCGCAGTGCGGGCGAGGCCGTGTCGCTCGCCACCGTCTACAACACGCTCCGCGCCTTCTGCGAGGCAGGCCTGATGAGCGAGATCACCGTAGATGGATCGCGCAGCTATTTCGACACGCGCCTCGACGATCATCCGCATTTCTACTGGGAAGACAGCGCCGAACTGACCGACGCTCCGAAGGAACAGCTGGAAATCACGCGCCTGCCCGCCGCACCCGGCGGAACCGATGTGGTGCGCGTCGATGTCGTCATTCGTCTGCGGCGGTCCTGACGGCCTGCGCTCCGACCCGCCTAGCTGCCCTGCGGCACACGCCGCGCCAGATCAAACAGGGAAGGCGAAAATTC
>CAZRKU010000062.1:0-17303 GCA_964600685.1 uncultured Frigidibacter sp.
GCCCGCAGGCATTGATGCAGCCGGAGATCTTGATCTTCAGCTCGCCGATCTCCTCTTCGAGGCCAAGGGCCTGGAAATGCGTGGCGATCTCCTGCGCGACGGGGATCGAGCGGGCGGTGGCAAGGGCGCAGTAGTCCATGCCGGGGCAGGCGATGATGTCGGAGACGAGGCCGAAGTTCGCGGTCGCGAGGCCCTCGGTCTTGAGGCTGGCGTGGAGCGCCCAGAGGTCGGACTTGTGGACATGCGGCAGGACCACGTTCTGCTCGTGGCTGATGCGCAACTCGCCATGGCCATATTTGTCGGCGAGGTCCGCCAGAAGCCGCATTTGCGAGGAGGTGGCATCGCCCGGCGTCTGGCCATGAGCCTTCAACGACACCGTGACAATGGCATAACCCGGCGCGCGGTGTGCGGCGAGGTTGGTGTCCGTCCATGACCGGAAAACCGGATTGGTGGCGCGGGCAGCCTCATAAGCCTCGTCGGGTGCATTGCGGAAGGCGGGCGGCGCGAACTGCGCCGCGATGTCGGCCAGAACCGCTTGATCGACGCCGGAAAACTCCGCGCGGGTGACCTTGAACCGTTCTTCGACCGCGGCGCGGAAGGCTTCGATCCCGTTCTCGAAAACGGTGATCTTGATGCGCGCCTTGTATTTGTTGTCGCGCCGGCCCATCACGTTATAGACCGAGACGATGGCCTCCAGATAGGGCAGCAGGTCTTCCTTTCTGAGGAAGGGCCGGATCACCTGGCCGATCATCGGCGTGCGGCCCAGACCGCCACCCACGATGACCTCATATCCGACCTGACCCGATCCGCCGCGCACGGTGCGCAGGCCGATGTCATGGGCGCGGGTCACGGCGCGGTCATTGGGGCTGCCGGTGACGGCGATCTTGAACTTGCGCGGCAGGAACTGGAATTCCGGATGGTCGGTCGACCACTGGCGGATGAGTTCCGCGACGGGACGCGGGTCTTCGATCTCGTCGGCGGCGGCCCCGGCGAAATGATCGGCGGTCACATTGCGGATCGTGTTGCCGGAGGTCTGGATCGCATGCATCTCGACATCGGCAAGCGCGTCGATCATGTCCGGCACGTCGGGCAGCTTCGGCCAGTTGTACTGGATGTTCTGGCGGGTGGTGAAATGGCCATACCCCTTGTCCCAGCGATCCGCGATCATCGCCAGTTGCCGCATCTGGCGCGACGACAGCGTACCATAGGGGATCGCCACGCGCAGCATGTAGGCGTGCAGTTGCAGATAGAGCCCGTTCATCAGGCGCAGCGGGCGAAACTCATCCTCGGTCAGCGACCCGTCGATGCGGCGCCCGACCTGGCCACGGAACTGCGCGGCGCGCGAGCGCACGAAGGCCTCGTCGAAATCGGCATACTTATACATTCGTGCTCTCCTGCTTGCCGTGGAGATAGTTGGAAGGGCCGCGGCTGCGGAAGGCTTCGCGGAAATGCACCGGCTCCGGCCCGTTCGGCCCGGCCTTGGCGTCGGCCAGATAGACGCCGACGACGATCTGGCGCTGCGCCTCGGCCTTGAGGAGGCGCAGTTGCGCATGGGCTTCGTCCTCGATCAGCTCGGCCTCGGCATGATCGCGCGACCAGCGGTCATCGGCAGTCAGATAGACCACGTCGCCTTCCAGAAGGGCGTTGGCGGTGACGATCTTCGGTGTGAACTGACGGGCCATGGCGGGAATCCGGTCTGAGATTTTCCTCCCCAATATAGGAAATTTTCCCGTATTTGCGCCAGTCACCCCTTGCAGATAAGGACATTTGTTTCGTATGCTGACGCAGAAAGAACCCTTGTCTTGAATTTCGAAGGAAAAGCGAATGTCAGTCCGCCTGGACGAGATGGACCGGAAAATCCTTGCCGAACTGCAGGAGGATGCAAGCCAGTCGCTCGATGAAATTGCCCGCAAGGTGGGCAGTTCCAAGACCCCGGTCTGGAACCGGATCCGCAAGATGAAGGACTCGGGCGTGATCGGGCGGCAGACCGCGATCCTCGACCCCGAGGCGCTGGGGCTGGAGGCCTGCTTCTTCGTGCTGATCCGCACCTCGGAACATGAGGTCGAGTGGCAGAAGAAGTTCCTCAAGACCCTGCGCGACCGGCCCGAAGTGCTTGAGGCGCACCGGCTGGCCGGCGACATCGACTATATCCTGAAGGTGCGCGTGAAGAACGCCCGCGCCTATGACACGTTCTATCAGGCGCTGATCTCGGAAGTGAAGATCCACAATGTGACGGCATTGCTGAGCATGGAAGAGATCAAGTCGACGACGCTGCTGCCGCTGTAGCCGGGGGCGCTGCCTCCGGACCCCGGGATATGCCGGGACAGAAAACGGAAGGGTCAGACCGTGACCATCAGCCGTTCCAGACCGTGGAAATGATAGAGGTTCGCGAAGCCTGGCGGTTCGGTCAGCCGCAGGCCAGGGCAGCGGTCGAAGAGGATCGGCAGTGCCACCTGAAGCTCAAGCCGGGCCAGCGGCGCGCCGACGCAGAAATGCAGGCCGCCACCGAAGGCATGGTTGGCTTTGACCGGGCGCGAAGGGTCGAAGCGGGCGGGCTCGTCCCACATGCCCGGATCGCGGTTGGCGGCGGCGAGAAGGCAGGCCACCTGGTCGCCGCGCCGGAAGGTGTGGTTTGAGACCTCTATGTCCTCATAGGCATAGCGGGTGAACATGTGGAGGGGCGGATCCTGGCGCAGCACTTCCTCGACCGTGCCCTCCACCCGATCCTCCGTCAGAACCTCTGGTCCGAAGCCACCCTCGAGCAGTGCCTTCACCCCGTTGCCCAGCGTGTGAACCGTCGCCTCGTGCCCGGCGTTCAGAAGCAGGATGCAGGTGGAGATCAGCTCGTCCGTGCTGAGTTTCTCACCCTCCATCTCGGCGGCGATGAGGTGGGTGATCAGGTCGTCGGCGGGGCGCGCGCGCCGTTCCTCGACATAGGACCGCAAGAAGGACACGAACGCCTCGGTCGCGGCGACGGCGCGGTCTTCGGTCGCACGGGCGCGGCCGGCCTGATACATGCCGACCATGGCGTTCGACCATGCGAGGAGGTCGTCGCCCCGCTCCTCCGGCACGCCGAGAAGGCGGGCGATGATGGTGACGGGCAGTTTCGTGGCGAAGGTCTTGAGAAGATCGAACGGCCCGGGGGGGAAAGCGTCGATCAACTGATGTGACAGGGCGGCGATCTCGGACTGAAGCCCGGCGATGCGGCGCGAGGTGAAAGCGCGCAGGACGAGGCCGCGCAGGCGGGTGTGGCGGGGCGGCTCCAGCTCCAGCATCGAATGGGCTTCGACGGCGTAGAAAGGGGCGAGATGGCCGGCAACCGGGCGGCGCTGTTCGGGCGGCTCCTCCCGACCGAAACGCCGGTCCCGCAGGATCGCGCCGACGGCGACCGAAGCGGTGGCGCAGACCAGACCATAGTCGGCCCAGCGGAAAAGATGGCCTTCCCTGCGGGCGCGTTCGTAAAAGGGATAGGGATCCTGCACGAAGGCGGGATCGGTCGGTGATTGATGCAGTTCCCTCATCGGCGCCCCCACGGCAGCGGCAGGATGCCTTGCGCGATCAGGACGCCGCCGCCGACGAGTGCCGCCGCGCTGGCCTGCACCCAGTCCCATTCAGCGCCAAGCCCGAAGAGGATCAGCATCACGTAGAAGGGCGCGGCATTGATATGAAGTGCCGAAAGGCCGATCCCCAGCCGTTCGACCGACATGATCCAGGCCACCTGCGCCAGGCCGAGCGCGCCCACGGAGAAAAGCAGGATCGCGCCCACCTCTTTCAAGCCCCAGCCGGAGAAGTCGGGGGCAGGTGAGGCCCAGGCGAACTGTGCAAGCGCCAGCGCGAATGTCGCGATGGCCGCCCCGGTCAGCGTGATCGCGGTCCGTCCGATCGGGGTCTGGTCCGGAAAGGCCGTGACCGTCAGGCGCGAGCCGAGCGCGAAGGTGACGACCGAGCCGAAGCACAGAAGCGCGCCGAGCCCCAGCGATATTCCGCCCCCCGAAAGATCAAGCGCCAAGAACCCGCCGATGAGCGACAGGAACAGGCCCAGAACCAGCGCCAGCGTCAGTTTGCGCCCGTCCAGCGCCACCTCGATGGCGATCCCCACCACGGGAAGCGTGGCCGAAATCACTGCCGCCGTCACCGCGCCCCCCCGCGCCTGCCCCTGGATCAGGAACCAGGCGCCCATGCCGATCAGGCTGCCGACGGCGATCCCTTTCAGCCAGTTGACCCGGGCGAGGGGGGCAAGGCCCTCCAGCCCGATCCAGATCGGCAACAGCGCGCCCGCAGCAAGCGCCATGCGCAGGCTGGTCAGCTGTTCGGCCGGCAGAAGCGGGATCAGATGGTCGGCGGCAGGCAGGCCGGCGGCCCAGATCAGCATTGAAAACATGCAGATCAGATTGGCGGCAACCAGTCCGGTTTCGGCCGGTCTATGGGCGGTTGTCTCGGTCATGGGTGTTCGTCGCATGACGGGCGGCCTGTGATCTGGCCTGCGGGCGACAGCGCGTGTCGCCTGCCCCACTTCTCGTCAGGCTGCGCCGAGTGCCGAGATGATCGCGCCGAAATCGGCGGCCCTGAGGGAGGCCCCGCCGACCAGCGCGCCATCGACATTGCCGATGGCGAAGATCTCGGCCGCGTTCGACGGCTTGACCGACCCGCCATAGAGCAGGCGGAAGGCCGCGCCATTGCGCCCGAACCGCTCCGTCAGGCGGCGGCGCAGGTCGTCATGCACTTCGGCGATCTGATCGAGCGTCGGCGTGCGACCAGTGCCGATGGCCCAGACCGGTTCATAAGCCACGACCGTGTTGGCCGGGCTGGCCGCGTCGGGAAGCGAGCCTGCAAGCTGCGCCCCGACCACGGCCAGCGTCGCGCCGCTGTCGCGTTCCTCCGCCGTCTCGCCCACGCAGATGATCGCGGTCAGGCCGGCCGCATGGGCGGCCTCGGCCTTGGCGCGAACCAGGGCATCGGTTTCGCCATGATCGGCGCGGCGTTCGGAATGGCCGAGGATCACGTGGCTCGCGCCCGCGTCGGCCAGTTGCGCGGCGGCGATGTCGCCGGTATGGGCGCCCGAGGCTTTCGCATGGCAGTCTTGCCCACCGACCCGGAGGACGGACCCGTCCAGAAGCTGCGCCGCCGGGGCGAGAAGCGTTGCGGGCGGGCAGATCAGAACCTCGCAAGCCGCATCGGGATGGGCAGTCTTGAGCAGGCGCAATTCCTCAAGGCTCGCCTTCAGCCCGTTCATCTTCCAGTTTCCGGCGGCAAGCTTGCGCGGCATTCCTCAACCCTCCCGTTGCGTCGGGCGGAGCCTATGCGATCTGCCGGGCCGAGGGAATGTGGCGGATCAGCCTTTCGGCATATCCTTGAACTTGATCGATTCCCCGCAGCCGCAGGCTTCGGACACGTTGGGGTTGTTGAACTTGAATCCCGCCTCCAGAAGGCTGGTTTCATAGTCGATCTCGGTGCCGAAAAGGAACATCTGCGCCATGGGCGCGATCATCACCCGCGCGCCGTCCTGTTCCACGATCTCGTCCATCGGGCCGGGTTCTCCCGCGACTTCCATCGTGTATTCCATGCCCGCGCAGCCGCCCTTCTTCACGCCGATCTTCAGGCCATGGGCGCCATCCCTTGCCATCAGGCGCGCGATCTGGCTGACGGCGCGGGGCGTCAGCGTCACAGGGGATTTTCCGGGTATGCCGAACATGGGGTCAGGTTCCTTATCACCCTTTCAATCTAGGGCGAGATGTCGGGGATGCCAAGCGGCGGCAGCTGCGAAAGAAGAAAAACAGTCAGGAATGAGGCCAGGATTGCCCAGCCGAAGGAGGCGAGCGTGCCGATGATCACATATTCGCTGACCTTAAGATCGTCCTTCACCGCGCTGAACCGCAGGACCGATTTGGCCGCGATCAGAAGGCCGATCGCCTCGGCCTGACCGATGAGGACCATCATGAAGATCAGCCCGCGTTCCAGCTGGCCGATGGTGCGCCCGCCGCCGGGCAGGCCGTCGGGTGCCTCCTTGGCCCAGGGTTCCATCAGGAAGCCCACCGCAAAACCGCCGGCGCGGGTGGCCAGGATCAAGCCCGCCCCCAGCGCCATCAGCGCGGGCAGGATGGGCCAGGTGGCCCAGAAGCCGGCCCCCCACAGGCCCGGCGCCCAGACTGCCAGGACCAGAAGGCTGGCCAGATGTGCCGCTTGGTCGAGGAGGAAGGGCCAAAGCCCGCGTTGGCCGCAATAGGCTTTGGCCGCGTCGATCAGGAGGTGCGCAGCCGCAAGCGCGAGAAGCAGCGGATCGAGGGAGCCAAGGACAAGTGCCGCGCTCGCGGTGACCATGCCCACATGCGCCAGCATCGCCACTGGGCGGCGTTTGTTGGCGACCATCCAGCCGGTTTGCAGGACGAAGTCGGCGAGAGCGTGGGCGAAGAGGAGCGCGGCAAGGGTTTCAGTCATGATAGGCGCTTTCCAGCATGATCAGGGCAAGGCTGAGTTCATCATGCCATGCTGCATCGAGCGCCTTGGTAACCGCCTGGCGCGATTTCCCCAGAATGTGCCCGATCTCTGTGTAGTCCGGGCCTTGATCCGGATGAAGGGCATGCAGCATGGCTTCGGCCTGTGGGCCTGTCCATTCGCGACAGATTCGGTCGGTCAGAATGGCCGTTGCTTCAAATGCCCCCCCGCGTGCGTGATTCATATGGGGCCGGGAACGTTTCGCGATGGCAAGCGCACGTTTTGACACGTCGAATAGATGGGATGTTTCCAAAAGCCTCCCTGAGGCGACAAACGGGGCGCCGGTCTCGGTGTTGAGATCAGAGCTTATCGGGTCGTTTATTTCGCCGTCGGCGATGCCGATCGCGCTATCGCATCCCGGATTGTTTGCCTTGAGGGCTGCGCGGAAATAGATCGCGGCACGGAGCCCATATTTTGGGCTGCGCAGTGCAACCTGCCATCCGTCCCCTCGATGGCGCGTAAAATGAACAGGGGCGTCTGTCCATCGTTCTACCGTCTTTGCTGCGTCCGTCAGGGTGAGCATTGCGTCGGATATGACGTGGCTCCCCAGAGAGGTTGAGTCGATCAGGTCGCCGGTCAAAACGGAGATTGTGCTGGATGTGCCCATGCGCACCCTATAGTGGGTGCGTTTTTGAAATGCAACTAAAAAAGGATGCTATGCAGGATTGGCATGCTTTTTGGGTTGCGAAACTACATGAATCCAAGTTCCAGCCGGGCCTCGTCGGACATCATGTCCATTCCCCACTGCGGTTCGAAGGTCATTTTCACGTCGACCTCCTTCACCCCGTCGAGCGGCTCGACCGCGCTTGCCACCCAGCCGGGCATTTCGCCCGCGACAGGGCAGCCCGGCGCGGTCAGGGTCATGGTGATTTCGACCGCGTTCTCGGGCGAGATGTCGATGGTGTAGACCAGCCCAAGATCATAGATATTCACAGGAATTTCAGGATCATAGACCGTCCGGCAGGCCGATACGACGCTTTCGTAAAGCGGATGATCGGTCGTCGAGGGCTTGATCAGCGGCGCGCCTTCGATCGGGGCATGGGGTTCGGCGGTCATGGCGGTTCCGTATAGTTCCTGATTGAATATATAGGGAATTGCGGGGCCAAGGTCCAGATGGTTGCCGGATCGTCGCGTTCTGCCTGCCGATCCGGGTGGGGGCTGCCTGCTCCCTCAGCCCGCCCCCCAGCCCGCCCCCAGCCTGCCCGATGCGGGCGGGCGTTCTGCGGGGCCAAGGCAAACCGGACCTTGGCTCTCCTCTCATCACCCCCGGGGATATTTTCCGACGGAAATTGAGGGGGCGCTGGGCAAGGGAAAAAGGCTGGGGTATGAGCGGCCCATGACACAGAAGTTCGCCTTTCATCTGGCAGCCAAGGATGGCCGCGCCCGCACCGGCGTGATCTCGACCCCGCGGGGCGAGATCCGCACCCCCGCCTTCATGCCGGTGGGCACGGCCGCAACCGTCAAGGCCATGCTGCCTGAAAGCGTGCGCGCGACCGGGGCGGACATCCTTCTGGGCAACACCTATCATCTGATGCTGCGTCCCACGGCCGAGCGGATCGCGAAATTGGGCGGGTTGCACCGTTTCATGAACTGGGACCGGCCGATCCTGACCGATTCCGGCGGCTTTCAGGTGATGAGCCTCGCGGCGCTGCGGAAGCTGACCGAGGAGGGGGTGCGCTTTTCCTCGCATATCGACGGGTCGAAACATATGCTTTCCCCCGAGCGCAGCATGGAAATCCAGAAGCTGCTCGGCTCCGATATCGTCATGTGTTTCGATGAATGCCCGGCGCTGCCCGCGACCGAAGCGGCGGTGGCGAAGTCGATGCGCCTGTCGATGCGCTGGGCGCAAAGGTCGCGCGACGCCTTCGGCGACCGGCCGGGACATGCGCTTTTCGGGATCATGCAGGGCGGCGTCACGCGCGATCTGCGCGCGGAAAGCGCCGAGGCTTTGACGCGGATCGGCTTTGACGGCTATGCCATCGGCGGGCTGGCGGTGGGCGAGGGGCAGGGGGTGATGTTCTCCGTCCTCGACTATGCGCCCGGTTTCCTTCCCGAGGACCGGCCGCGTTACCTGATGGGTGTCGGCAAGCCCGACGATATCGTCGGTGCCGTCGAACGGGGCATCGACATGATGGACTGCGTGCTGCCCTCCCGGTCCGGCAGGACCGGCCAGGCCTGGACGCGGCGGGGCCAGGTGAACATCAGGAACGCCCGCCATGCCGACGATCCGCGCCCGCTCGACGAGGCCTGCAGCTGCCCGGCCTGCCGCGCCTACAGCCGCGCCTATCTGCATCATGTGATACGGTCGGGCGAAATCATCGCCTCGATGCTGTTGACCTGGCATAATCTGCATTATTTCCAGGACCTGATGCAGGGCCTGCGCGACGCGATCGCGGGCGGGCGGCTTTCCGGGTTCGTCGCCGACTTTCACGCGCTCCGGGCCGAGGGTGATGTCGAGCCCCTCTAGGGATGCGTCTTCTGGCGGGTCAGCGATCTGATCCGATCAGGCTTGAGCCTGCCTTGCCCCTTCCGTAAAGGGGGCACGAAGGGAGAAGGTTCATGCCGCAGTTTCTCGACACCTCCGATCCGGGTTTTGAGGCGACCTTCGCCGCCTTCCTGACCACCAAGCGCGAGGATGCGCCCGATGTGGATGCGGCTGTGGCCGCGATCATCGGCGATGTCCGCGCCCGCGGCGATGCGGCGCTGATCGAGTTGACGGCGCGGTTCGACAAGCTTGACCTGACGCCCGGCCGTCTGGCCTTTGGTGAAGACGAAATCGACGCGGCCTGCGCGACCGTCGCGCCGGAAGATCGCGCGGCGCTCGACCTCGCCGCAGCGCGGATCCGCGCCTATCATCAGCGCCAGCGACCCGAAGATCAGCAATGGACCGACGGGGCGGGTGCGACCCTGGGCTGGCGCTGGACGCCGGTGTCGGCGGCAGGTCTCTATGTGCCGGGGGGGCTGGCCTCCTACCCGTCCTCGGTCCTGATGAATGCGATCCCGGCCAAGGTCGCCGGGGTGGGGCGGCTGGTCGTGACCTGCCCGACCCCCGGCGGCGTGGTCAATCCGCTGGTCCTTTACGCCGCGCGGCTGGCGGGCGTCGATCAGGTCTACCGCATCGGCGGCGCGCAGGCGATTGCGGCCCTGGCCTACGGCACCGAAACCATCGCACCCGTCGACAAGATCACCGGACCCGGCAATGCCTACGTGGCCGCCGCCAAACGCCGGGTCTTCGGCCGCGTCGGCATCGACATGATCGCCGGGCCATCGGAAATTCTGGTGATCGCCGACCGCGACAATGACCCCGACTGGATCGCGCTCGACCTGCTGTCACAGGCCGAACATGATGAAAGCGCCCAGGCGATCCTGGTGACGGATGATCCGGGCTTCGGGCGGGCGGTGGCTGCGGCGGTGGAAAAGCGTCTCGAAACCCTGCCGCGCCGGGCCATTGCCGGGGCAAGCTGGCGCGACTATGGCGCGGTGATCGTGGCACGCTCGCTGGCGGACGCCGTCCGCCTGTCCAATCGCGTGGCGCCCGAGCATCTGGAACTCTGCGTGGCCGACCCCGAGGCCCTGTCGCGCGAGATCACCCACGCGGGCGCGATCTTCATGGGCGCCTTCACGCCCGAAGCCATCGGCGATTATGTGGGCGGGCCGAACCATGTGCTGCCCACCGCCCGTTCGGCGCGCTTTTCGTCAGGCCTGAGTGTGCTGGATTTCGTCAAGCGCACCACCATCGCCCGGATGACGCCCGAGGCACTTGCCGCCATCGGCCCGGCGGCCGTGCGGCTGGCCACGTCCGAAAGCCTTTCGGCGCATGGTCTTTCGGTTCAGGCGCGGCTTGACCGCCTGAACGCTTGACGGCAGCGGGAATTCCCGCTTTTCAGAAGGCCGACCCAAGTTCGCCCACGCCTCTCCGGCCCCGGCGAGGAGAGTGTGTGATGAGCCGTATCTGTCATATCGAAATCGACGACCGCGGCCTGCCTCCGCCCACGCCCGAGATCGAGCAGGAACGCAAGGTCGCGATCTTCGATCTGCTGGAGGACAATACATTCGCGCTGCCGGCGCGGGGCGGCGCGGCGCAGACAGGGCCGTTCCGGCTGGGCCTGTCGATCCGCGAAGGGCGGCTGGTATTCGACATCGCCTCGGAAGAGGCTGAAAAGGTCGCCGAATTTCATCTGTCGCTTGGCCCCTTCCGGCAGGTGGTCAAGGATTACTTCCAGATCTGCGCCTCCTATTTCGAGGCGGTCAAGCGCCTGCCACCCGCGCAGATCGAGGCAATCGACATGGCCCGGCGCGGCATCCACAACGAGGGTGCGCGCACACTTCAGGAACGGCTCGACGGCAAGGCCGACCTGGATACCGACACGGCGCGGCGCCTCTTCACCCTGATCTGCGTTCTGCATTTCGGGGGTTGAGGTGGCAGTCGCGATCCCCTCCTCCATCCTCTTCTGCTGCGATCACAACGCGATCCGTTCGCCCATGGCCGAAGGGCTGATGAAGAAATTCTATGGCCGCGCTGCCTATGTGCAGTCGGCCGGGGTCAAGAACGACATGGAAATCGACGGCTTTGCCATCACCGTCTGCCACGAGGTCGGCGTCGAACTGTCGCGCCACCGCTCGCGCAGCTTCGATGAGATGAAGGAATGGGGCGACGACCTGTCAGGGTTCGATCTGGTGGTGGCGCTGTCGCCGGCAAGCCAGCGGCAGGCGCTGGAATTCACCCGGTTCTTTCATCTCGACGTGGAATATTGGCCGATCCTCGATCCGGCCGGCATCGGCGAGACACGCGAGGCGAAGCTTGCCGCCTACCGTCAGGCCCGCGATCAGATCCGGGCAAAGATGATGGACCGGTTTGGCGTGCCGGTTGAAGTGTGACGCAGCCTTCCCTGCTGGATGAGCATCTGTTTCTTCAGGGGAATTGGTTCTATCGTTCTTTCAGGTTTGTCATCACCCGGGCAACGTCACGACCTATGTGATCAACTGGGCCGAACGGTTCGGCCCCGGCGAAGACGGCACGCCGACCGTGCTCGCCAAAGGCTTGCTCAGCCTGCACAAGGACGGCAGCTTCCAGGTCGACTATAACAAGCGGCCCTATAGGGGCCAATGGTCGCTGGCCGATCAGCGGATGAGCCTGACGGCCGGGTGGCTGAACGGTGGCGAGGCTTCCGTCGCGCCGGTAGAACGGGTCGAGACGCCGATCGGGTTGGTCTATTCGGGCGGGCGCGAGGACAGCTATGCCGGGGAAGTCTATCGGATCGGGCCGTTCCGTCTCCCGCCGATGGACACGATGGTGAAGGGCGCGCTCCTGCCCGACCGAACAGGTCGCCCCACTTCGGGAAACCGGCGGCACGGCCCGCGCCGGGCGGTGTCGCAAATATGGTCCCTTTCGTCTCCCCCGGCCTTGCCGGTCTTGGCGCTTCACGCTAGGCATGGCGGATGATCTGGTGGCGCGTTTGTTAACATCTGGTGAACCTCGCTTTCCAAGTCATTGAAATTGCTTATTCTTGACGGTGTCCCATTGTGGGACACCCCCCAGGGGGAAGGGCATGACGCGCGCCACGATCGAAGCCTATTATGACGCCTTCAACCGGGGCGACATCGACGGGATGCTCGCCACGCTGCATGAGGATTTTTCCCATCATGTGAACGAAGGGACGGTCCGGCTGGGCCGCGCGGCCTTTGCTGATTTCTGCCGTCACATGAGCGCCACCTACCGCGAGGCGCTGACCGACATGGTGATCTTCGCCAACGCTGAGGGCACGCGCGGCGCGGCGGAGTTCGTGGTGAACGGCACCTATCTGATGACCGACCCCGGCCTGCCAGAGGCGCGCGGCCAGAGTTATGTCCTGCCCGCGGGCGGGTTCTTCACCCTGCGGGACGGGCTGATCACCCGGGTGACGACCTACTACAATCTTCAGGACTGGCTCCGGCAGGTAGCATGAGCGTCGAGGTCCACACCCTGACCCGCGAAGGGTTCGCCGCCGCGCTCGACGATGTGGCGCGGCTCAGGATCAGCGTGTTCCGGGACTGGCCCTATCTCTATGACGGCGATCTGGAGTATGAACGCAAGTATCTTGCCGCCTATCTGGAAAGCCCGGACAGTCTGGTGGTCGGTGCCTTCGACGGCGCCCGGCTCGTGGGTGTCTCGACCGCCGCGCCGCTGGAGGACCATGCCGAGGAACTGGGTGCGCCGCTGCGCGATCTGGGTTATGCGTTGAACGAGGTCTATTACTGCGCGGAGTCCGTCCTTCTGCCCGAATATCGCGGGCGGGGCATCGGCCACGCGTTCTTCGACGCCCGCGAAAGCAAGGCGCGGGCGCTGGGGCGCCGGTACATGGCCTTCTGTTCGGTCCTGCGACCCGAGGATCACCCGCTTAGACCCGCGACCTTCCGCACCAACGATGCCTTCTGGCGCGGGCGGGGATATGCGCCGCTGCCGGATGTCTACGCCGAATATGGCTGGCGCGACATCGGCGCGACGGAGGAGACGCAGAAGAAACTTCAGGTCTGGTTGCGGGCGCTGTAGCGAGGGCGCCGCCCTCGCGCTCCCGGGATACTTGGGCCAGAATGAAAGGAAAGCCATGAGGATTGCCGCTGCCGCCTATCCGCTGACCTGGTTTGACGATTTCGCGGCTTATGAGGCGAAAATGTCCGCCTGGGCCGCCGAGGCGGCGGGGCAGGGCGCCGATCTTCTGGTCTTTCCCGAATATGGGGCGATGGAACTCGCCTCGCTGGGCGGGGCGGCGGTGGCGGCGGATCAGGAGCAGTCGCTGCACGAGGCGGCGCGCTGGCGGGGCGCGGCGGACGAAGTGCTGTGCCGGCTGGCGCAACGCCGCGGGGTTCACATCCTTGGCGGGTCGGGGCCGGTCTTTGATCCGGCCCTCCATCCCGATCGCCCGGTCAACCGCGCGACGCTTTACGGGCCGGGCGGCATTCTGGGCCATCAGGACAAGAGCATGATGACCCGGTTCGAACGCGAGGACTGGCATGTGGTGGCCGGACGCGACCTGACGCTTTTTGAGACCGGCCTGGGCCGGGTCGGCATTTCCATCTGTTATGACAGTGAGTTTCCGCTGTTGGCCCGGCGGCTGGCGGAAGCGGGCTGCGAAATCCTCCTGGTGCCGTCCGCGACCGAGGCGCTGGCCGGGTTCACCCGGGTGCGGGTCGGGGCGATGGCGAGGGCGCTGGAAAACCAGATGGTCGTCGTGCATGCCCCGGTCGTGGGCGCGGCGCCCTGGTGCGCCGGCATGGAGGAAAACACCGGCCGCGCTGCGATCTACGGCCCGCCGGACCGGGGCTTTCCGGCCGAGGGCATCTTGGCTGAGGGGGCACTTGGCCAACCCGGCTGGGTGATCGGCGACGTATCGCTGGTGGCCGTGAAGTCCGTGCGCGAAGATGGCGGGGTTCTCAACCTGCGCCACTGGCCCGAGCAGGAGGGGCCGGTGAAAAACCTCAAAACCCGGCGTCGGGGCGGGGAATCCGCTTGAAATGCGCGGGGAAGCGGCGCATTGAGGGCGCGCCTGCCAGATGGGGTGGGTTGCCAGTGACGGAGTGACCATGGCCAAGGATGACGAGCTCGAATTCCCCGGTGTCGTGCGCGAACTCCTGCCCAACGCGACATTCAAGGTCGAGCTTGAGAACGGCCATGAGATCATCGCGACGATGGCGGGAAAGATGCGCAAGAACCGGATCCGCGTTTTGGCGGGTGACAAGGTCCAGGTGACGATGACGCCCTATGACCTGACCAAGGGGCGGATCAATTACCGCTTCAAGTAAGATGGTGCGGCTTGTCCTCGGCTCGGCCAGTCCGCGCCGGAGGGAGCTTCTGGCGCAGCTTGGTCTGGTGCCGGACGAGGTGCGTGTCCCGGATATCGACGAGACCCCCCACAAGGGCGAAAGCCCGCGCGCCTATGTGGCGCGCATGGCGCGGGAGAAGGCACAGGCGCTGGCTGTGACCGACGGCGAGGTTGTGCTTTGCGCCGATACGACCGTGGCTGCCGGACGGCGAATTCTGGGAAAGCCTGAAAACGCGGGCGAGGCGGCGGAGTTCCTGTGGGCGCTGTCGGGGCGTCGCCACCATGTGCTGACCGCGGTTGCCGTGCGGCGCGGCGAGCGGCTGTGGGAGCGGCTGGTGGATACCGAGGTCAAGGTGAAGTCCCTTTCGGACGCGGAAGTGAACGCCTATCTGGCCAGTGGCGAATGGCAGGGCAAGGCCGGCGCCTATGCGATCCAGGGCCGGTTCGGCGCGATGATCCCCTGGCTCAAGGGATCTTTCACCGGAGTCGTTGGCCTGCCGGTCGCGGAAACGGCGCATCTGCTGACCGCGGCGGGCGTCGATCTTCATGGGGCCTGGGGCGAACGATGATCGGCCGGGTTGTTCTTCTGGGCGCCTATGCGGGGCGCGAGGCGGCGGCGCTTATGGTCGATGGCCGCCTTGAGGATCTGCTGATCGCATCTGCCGATGACGCTGGCTTTGCGCCCGGCGCGATCCTGCGTGGCGTGGTCGATCGTCAGATGAAGGGGCAGGGCGGGGTCTTCGTACGCCTGCCCGATGGGCAAAGGGGCTACCTGCGCGAGACCGGGGGGCTGGCACCCGGCCAGACCATCCTCGTCCAGATTGGCGGTTGGGCAGAGGCCGGCAAAGCCTTGCCAGTGTCGCGGCGGCTCCTTTTCAAGTCGCGCTTTGCGATCGTCACACCTGACGCACCGGGGCTGAACATCTCGCGCCGGATCAGGGACGAGGCGCGGCGCGCGGCGCTTGAGAACCTTGCGGCGGAAATGATGGCGGGGTCCCCGTTCGGTCTGATCCTGCGCTCGGCTTGTGCCTTTGCGGAACCGGGCGAGATTGCCGCCGATCTGGTGGCGATGCGTGATCTGGCGCAGGTGGTGACAGGCGACGTGACGGGCGGGCCAGAGCTTCTGGTCGACGCGCCGGGCCCGCATGAGGAAGCCTGGCGTGACTGGGCCGATCCCGCGCCCGACGAGTTCTCGGATGATGTGGGTGCCTTTGCCGCCCATGGTGTCGAGGAGGCGATCGACGCGCTGCTGCGCCCCGAGGTTGCCTTGCCGGGCGGCGGCAGTCTGGTGATCGAACCGACGCGGGCCTTTGTGGCGGTCGACGTGAATACCGGGTCCGACACGTCACCCGCCGCCAGCCTCAAGGCCAATATCGCTGCGGCGCGTGACCTGCCGCGCCAGTTGCGTTTGCGCGGGCTGGGGGGGCAGGTGATCGTCGATTTCGCGCCAATGCCGAAGAAGGACCGGGCCACGCTCGAACAGCAGTTGCGCGTGGCGTTCAAGGGCGAGGCGAGCGAAACGGCACTGGCGGGCTGGACCTCGCTCGGTAATTTTGAACTGCAACGCAAACGCGACCGGATCGCGTTGGCCGTGGTGGGCGTATGACTTTGCGGGGGGGGGATTGTGACTTTTGCCGACATCCCATCCGGGCGGGACAACGGATTCAATCTGATCCGTGTCGTGGCGGCGCTGGCGGTCATAATCTCTCACTCGGTCCCGTTGACCATGGGCGAGGCTCAGCGGTTGACCCTGTTTGCCGAGATCGTGCCGGGGCGCGTTGCCGTCCTGACCTTCTTCGCAATCTCGGGCTATTTCATCAGTCAAAGCTGGGACCGCCGCACATCGACGGGCGCCTATCTGGCCGCCCGTGCCCTGCGCATCCTGCCGGCCCTGTGGGCGATGCTGGTCTTCACCCTGATCCTTGGGCTTGGCCTGCGGACCGAACCGCTTTCGGACTATCTGGCCCGTGCCGGAAGTTACGTCTGGCACAACATGCTGCTTTGGCCGGTCCGTTTCGAGATAGGCTCTCTTTTCGCCGACACCCCCTTCGGGGCCAATGTGAATCGATCCCTCTGGACCTTGCGGCACGAGGCGACCTTTTATCTGCTGGTCATGGTCTTCGGTCTGGCGGGACTGTCCGGGCGGGTATCGGCGACCGCGCTTGCGCTGGTGTTGGCGGCCATTTCCATCTACGGCACCCAGCATTTCGCAAATCCGCTGTTCCTGTGGGAGTTTCTCAACTTTTCCTTCCCGTTCTTCGCGGGGGCGGCACTCTATCATTGGCGGGACAGGGTGCCGTTTTCAGGGTGGCTTGCCGGAGGGCTTGTCGCCGTCATGGTCATGTCGCAACGGACCGACATCGGCGAACTTTCACTGGTCCTTTCCCTTGCGTACGGCAGTCTGTGGCTGGGGTTTCGCGGCTTCAGACTCATGACCTTTTTCAATCGTTTTGGCGATTACAGCTACGGCGTCTACATCTATGCCTTCCCGGTTCAACAAGCGATGGTGCTGGCGGGCTTCGACCGGCCGCTTTCGAACGCAGTGGCAACCATCCTGGTCGTGATGCCACTGGCGATCCTGTCGTGGCACCTTGTCGAGAAACCGGCACTGGACCGCAAGGATCGGCTGACAGCACTGTTGCGGAGTGCGGCATGAAATGAGCTGCCCGATCTGTCACAAGGACAGCAGTCCCAAATACCGGCCCTTCTGTTCGAAGCGCTGTGCCGACATCGACCTGGGGCGATGGCTGAGCGGCGCCTATGTCCTGCCCAGCCCGGAAACCGAAGGTGGGGACGAGGTTCTGCCGACGCCTGAAAAGGAAGCGCAGCGTCCGCACTGAGCGCGAATTAAGGCCGAAAATTCCACCGAACCCTCTGGACAGCCCCGGCCGCCCCGACTAAGAACGCGCCAGCCGGCCGGTAACGACCGTATCGGTGCCCAGATAGCTCAGTTGGTAGAGCAGCGGATTGAAAATCCGCGTGTCGCTGGTTCGATTCCGGCTCTGGGCACCA
>CAZRKU010000063.1:0-17208 GCA_964600685.1 uncultured Frigidibacter sp.
CTCCAAAACCGTAGGTCGCGGGTTCGAACCCTGCTGCCCCTGCCACTTCCCGGATCAGCCGAAGCCTGCCACAACTCGACCACGAGATTGAGCAACAACGAACTGCGCG
This sequence comes from uncultured Frigidibacter sp., assembly GCA_964600685.1. Classification (GTDB taxonomy): domain Bacteria; phylum Pseudomonadota; class Alphaproteobacteria; order Rhodobacterales; family Rhodobacteraceae; genus TMP-24. The sequence continues at coordinate 110 of CAZRKU010000063.1, forward strand.
TCAGGTCCCGGCCCTGTACTGACGCTGTATGCACAGATGGCATACGTTTGCCATACGCTGTGCATACGCCTGTTTCGGCCTTGCGGGGTTCGTCCGTAAAGAGGGGAAGTGGTGGCGAGGGAGGGACTCGAACCCTCGACCTCGCGATTATGAGTCGCGCGCTCTAACCAGCTGAGCTACCTAGCCACGGGGGCGGTAGGTATGCCACGGGGGCGGGCGCGTCAAGGGGAGAAAACATCCGGGCCGGGCCGGGGATCAAAGGCGGTAGTAGTCCCGGTACCAGTCGACAAACCTTTGCATTCCCTCATGAATTCCGGTTTCCGGCCGATAGCCTGTCAGCTGCTGCAACAGGCTGTTGTCGGCCCAGGTGGCCACCACGTCGCCCTTCTGCATGCCCATCAGATTCTTCGCGGCCGCCTTTCCCGCCGCCGCCTCGATCGCCGCGATGAAGGTGGCCAGCGGCACTTTCTCGCCGTTGCCGATATTGACCACCCGCCAGGGCGCGACCGGCGACAGGCTGTCGCCCGTCCTCACCCCCTCCGGACCCTTGGGGCGTTGGGGAACCGCGTCGATCAGAAGTCTGATTCCCTGAACAAGATCAGTGATATAGGTAAAGTCCCTGAACATTTTTCCCTGGCCATAGACGTCGATCGGATCACCCGCGAGGATGGCCTTGGTGAACTTGAACGGCGCCATGTCGGGGCGGCCCCACGGCCCGTAGACCGTGAAAAAACGGAAGCAGGTGACGGGCAGGTCGTAGAGATGCGCCCAGGAATGGCTGAGCACCTCCCCCGCCTTCTTGGTCGCCGCGTAGAGCGACACCTGCATGTCGGCCTTGTCCGTTTCCCGGTAGGGCATATCGGTATTGGCCCCGAACACGGACGAGGTGGAGGCCAGCAGCAGATGCTTGACGCCCGCGTCCCGCGCCGCCTCCAACACATTGAAAACGCCATCGATATTGGCGCTCAGATAGCTTCTCGGTGCTTCAAGGCTGTAGCGGACCCCGGCCTGCGCGGCCAGATGGACGATCACATCGGGCCGGAAGGCGGCGATGTCCGCCGTCAGCGACGCGGCATCCTCAAGCATGCCCCGGGTGAAGGTGAAAGCGGGCCGCCCGGCCAGAAGCGCCAGCCGCGCCTCCTTCAGCTTCGGATCGTAATAGGGCGTCATCCCGTCGTGCCCATGCACCACGAATCCGTCGTTCAACAGCCGGTCGGCCAGATGATAGCCGATGAACCCCGCCGCGCCCGTCACGTAAATCCGCTTCATTCCAATCCTTCATGTCCCCTGGATCCGTCATACCGGCAACGCCGCGCCCTGTCCAAGCCCATCGCCAAAACCTGCGGCGGCGGGTAGGAGTGCGGGCGAAGGAGTATGCCATGCAGATGCCCACCCCAATCGCCCGCGACATCGTTCTGGTGGGCGGCGGCCATGCCCATGCGCTCGTCCTGCGGATGTGGGGCATGGACCCGGTTCCCGGCGTCCGCCTGACCCTGATCGACCCCAATCCGGTCGCCGCCTATTCGGGGATGCTGCCGGGTTTTGTGGCGGGCCATTACCGCCGCGACGCGCTGGAAATGGATCTGGTGAAGCTTGCGCGCTTCGCCGGTGCGCGCCTGATCCTCGGCCGCGCCATCGGGATCGACCGCGCCCAGCGGCGCGTTGCGATCGAAGGGCGAGCGCCGGTCGCCTATGACCTCCTGTCGCTCGACATCGGCGTCAGCTCCGATATGCCGACCCTGCCCGGTCATGCGGATCATGGGCAGCCTGCCAAACCGCTGGGGCGGTTTGCCGATGCCTGGACCGGCTTCCTGGCGAAGCTCGATCAAGGAACAGCTCAGCCGCTGGTCGCGGTGATCGGCGGCGGGCTGGCGGGTGTCGAACTGGCGCTGGCCGCGCGTCACCGGCTGGGACAGGCCGCGACGATCACGCTGATCGAGGCGCGCCAGCCCCTGTCGCTGGTCGGCAGAGGCGCGCGGGCGGCGCTTCTGGACCAGCTGGCGCGGGCGGGGGTGCGTCTGGCGGTGGGCCAGCCCGCTGTCGCGCTCAGGGATGATTGCGTGGTGCTGGCCGATGGCCGGACCATCCCTTCGCGCTTCACCATCGGCGCGGCGGGATCGGCGGCGCAGGGCTGGCTTGCGGACTCCGGCCTTGCGCTTGAAAACGGGTTTGTCCGGGTCGGCCCGACACTGCAAAGCCAGACCGACCCTGCCATTTTCGCGGCGGGCGACATTGCCCATCTGACCCATGATCCAAGGCCAATGGCCGGGGTCTTTGCGGTGCGGGAGGCGCCGTTTCTGTTCCACAATCTGCGGATCGCGGTGACAGGCGCGGGCCGGATGCGCGCCTATCATCCCCAGCGCGACTATCTGAAGCTGGTGGCCACGGGCGGCAAAACCGCAGTGGCCGACAAATGGGGGTTGCGCCTCGGCGGCGGGCCAATCTGGCGCTGGAAGGACCGCATCGACCGGGCGTTCATGCAGAAGTTTCACGCCCTGCCCGCGATGCCGATGCCGACCGCACCCCCTGCTCCCGGCGAGGACACCAACGCGCGGCCCCTGTGCGGCGGCTGCGGCGCAAAGGCCGGGCAGCCCGCGCTGGAGCGGGCCCTGGCGCGGCTGCCGCAGCCCGTCCGGGGTGATGTCATCCGAGGCGCGGGAGATGATGCGGCCATCCTCAGGACGGGTGCAATGTATCAGACGCTGACCACCGATCATCTGCGGGCCTTCAGTCTTGACCCCTGGCTGATGGCGCGGATCACCGCGATCCATGCGCTGGGAGATATCTGGTCGATGGGCGCGAACCCGCAAGCAGCGCTGGCGCAGGTGATCCTGCCCCTGATGGGCGAAGATCAGCAGGCCGAGACCTTGCGGGAGATCATGGAGGCCGCGCAGTCGGTCTTCGGACCGGAGGGGGCGGATATCGTCGGGGGCCACACGAGCCTTGGTGCGGAACTGACCATCGGGTTTGCGGTCACCGGCCTGTCGGCGACACCGCCCGTGACACAGGCGGGCGCGCGGGCGGGCGACCGGCTGATCCTGACCAAACCGATCGGCACCGGTGTGATCCTTGCTGCCGAAATGGCCGGGCGGGCACCCGGCCGGGTTGTCGAAGGGGCGCTGCGCTCGATGAACCGCCCGCAAGGGCCGGCGGCGCGGCTTCTTGCCCCAGTCGCCCATGCGATGACCGACGTCACGGGCTTTGGTCTGGCGGGGCATCTTCTGTCGATCCTCGACGCATCCGGGGTCGCCGCGCGGCTCGATCCGGGGGCGGTGCCCGTTCTGCCCGGCGCGGCGGATCTCGTCCGCGCCGGAGAAGGGTCGAGTCTTCTGCCCACCAACCGGCGGGCTGCGGCGCGGATGGCGCTGCCCGAAGGGCCGTTGGGCGACCTTCTTTTCGATCCGCAGACGGCGGGCGGGTTGCTGGCGGTGGTTCCGGCAGAGCAGGTGGACCGGGTTCTGGACGCTCTGCGCGACATGGGCGAGGCGGCAGCGCCGATCGGTCGCATCGAGGCAGGCGCGCCGTTCCTAGGGTTCGAGGGTCCGTGAAAGGTCGCCCGGCTTACTTCCCGATCCGGCGCGGCTTGAAGGCCGCCAGTATCTTGAACCCCTGACCGCGAGCGACGGTGCGCACCTCGGCAAAGGCGGAAGTCAGCGCCTCCTCATACGGCAGGGTGCGGTTCGCGACGAGCCAGAGCTGCCCCTGCGGCTGCAAAAGCCCTTGGGCACTGCGGATGAAGGCGGCACCGAGCGCGGGATCGGCGGCGCGGCCCTGATGGAAGGGCGGGTTCATCACCACGAAATCGAGCGCCTTTCCGGGGGTGAAGCGGGTCGCATCCGCCCAGTGGAACTCTGCGCGCGGGTCGCGGATATTGTCGCGCGCGCAGGCCAGCGCTTCGGCCTCTGCCTCCACCAGATGCAGTTCCTTGACCGCCTCGCGCGCCAGAACCTGCGCGGCGAGCCAGCCCCAGCCCGCGCCGAGATCGGCCCCCTTGCCCTTCAGTTCCTTCGGCAGATGCGCCGCCAGAAGGGCCGATCCGGGGTCGATCCCGTCGGCGGAAAAGACGCCGGGCCGGGTGACGAAACCGGGCACCACCTCCGACGGGATCGCGGCCCAGTCGGCGAAATGTTCCGCGCCGGGGTTGGCGAAGGAAAAACTGCGGCCATGGGCCTTCGTCAGGTTTGTGCCCGTCTCGGTGCGCGCACGCACATCCTTCAGCGCGCTGTCGATGCCGTCATGTTTCTGCCCGTCGATCCAGATCGGCCCACCCGGCGCCACCACCGCGCTGGCCATTGCGATCATCGCGCGGGCGAGCGCGCGGGCGCGCGGAAGAAAAAGCACTGCTGCCGCGAAAGCTCCGTCTGCCGCTTCCGCCACCTGCCAGCCCTGCGCGGCCAACCGCTCCGCATCCGGGCGAAAGCCGGTGACGATCAGCGTCCGGTCGCGCGGCAAGGTGGACAGGTCACTCGCCGCTCCCGGTCGCAGGACCAGAATACGCCCCGCGAGCGGCAGCGCGCCCGGCTCCGCCAGCGCTTCGGAAAGACGGGAAGTGGCCACGCCTGCCCTATTCCTTTTCCATCGTGCATTGCAGCGGATGCTGATGGCGGCGGGCGAAATCCATCACCTGCGCCACCTTGGTCTCCGCCACCTCGAAGGAAAAGACACCGACGACCGCCAGGCCCTTCTTATGGACGGCCAGCATGATGTCGAACGCCTGCGCATGATTGAGGCCGAAGAACCGTTCCAGAATGTGAACGACAAATTCCATCGGCGTATAATCGTCGTTCAGCAGAAGCACCTTGTACATTGGCGGGCGCTGGGTCTTCGGCCGGACCTTGGTGACGACCGAGGTTTCGCCGTCGGCGCCGTCCCGATGATCGGACAGTCTGGGAGAGCGAGGCGCCAAGGATGAAACTCCACCGGGGAATCGGGTCAGGTCAGGTCCATCAGTATAATCCCTTGACCGGATGAGAAAAGAGTTGCGATGAGTCAATCTGCGGACAGGAGGCGCGGATCTTGGGCAAGCTCACGGCAATCGGGTTTGATGCGGACGATACGCTTTGGCATAACGAGCGGTTCTTCCGCCTGACGCAGGGCCGGTTCGCCGAACTTCTGGCCGACTTCGCCGACCGCGACCACCTGCATGACCGGCTTCTGGCGGCCGAGCGGCGCAACCTTGGCCGCTATGGGTTCGGGGTGAAGGGGTTCGTTCTGTCGATGATCGAAACCGCGATCGAAGTCACGGGGGAACGGGTGCCCGCCTCGGTCATCGCCGAACTGATCCGCGCGGGGCAGGAAATGCTGTCCCATCCGATCGAGTTGCTGCCCGAGGCCGAGCGGGCGGTCGGTGCCCTTGCGGGCCGCTACCGGCTGGTGCTGGTGACGAAAGGCGATCTGCTGGATCAGGAACGCAAGCTGGCGCAGTCCGGTCTGGGCGAACTCTTCGACGCGGTGGAGATCGTGTCGGACAAGACCCCCGCGACCTATGCGCGGGTTTTTGGCCGTCACGCGGGCGGCGCCGCGCGGGCGCTGATGGTCGGCAACTCGCTCAAGTCCGACGTCTTGCCGATGATCGCGGCGGGCGGCTGGGGTGCGCATGTGCCCCATGACCTGACCTGGGCGCTTGAGGAAAGCGCGCCGCCCGAGGACCGGGCGCGGTTTTTCGAGCTTGGAAGTATCGGCGAGGTTCCGGACCTCGTGACACGGATTGTTGGTTAAACCGTTCACTAGTTTCCGCCTATATTGCGGCGCGAGGAAGAAAACACACCACATATAGACAAATGGTTTCTCGGAAAGAGGAAATCCGCCTTCGGAAATGCTGCAAAGTCCTTGAAGAAAAAGGTGTTTTCGCCTTACAGACCCTATGCTATCGTGGAGCAAATCAAGAATAACCCGGCAACGTCCGGGACGAGGCAGTAGACAGTGACAAACATCTTCGCCCACGCTCGGCGGTGCATTTTTGGTGCATGGGCCGTCACAATTCTGGCGCTGGGGTTCGCCCTTCTGCCGCTGGTCGCGCTGGCCGCGCCCTATGCCGATTTTGTCATTGATGCGCGCACCGGCGAGGTGCTGCGCGAAACCAACGCCGATGCGCGCCTGCACCCGGCATCGCTGACCAAGATGATGACGCTCTACATCGCATTCGAGGCGATCGAGAATGGCGAGATCTCGCTTGATACGATGGTGACGGTCTCGAAAGACGCCGCCAGCCAGCCGCCCTCGCGGCTGGGCCTCAGGGCCGGGCAGAAAATCGCGATGCGCTACCTGATCCGCGCCGCCGCGATAAAATCGGCCAACGATGCCGCCGCCGCCATCGGTGACGCCATCGAAGGAAACCGCAAGGCATTCGCCGCGCGCATGAACCGGACGGCCAAGGCCCTTGGCATGACGCGCACGACCTTCAAGAACGCCAACGGCCTGACCGCCGAGGGCCATCTCTCCACCGCCCGCGACATGACCACGCTGGGTCGCCGGCTGTTCTTCGACTTCCCACAATATTACAACATCTTCTCGCGCAAGACCGCTGACGCGGGTATCGCGCAGGTTGCGTCGACCAACCGGCGCTTTCTGGACAGCTACGAGGGTGCCGACGGGATCAAGACCGGCTACACCGCGCCGGCGGGTTTCAACCTGACCGCCTCGGCGCAACGCGGCAACAAGCGGATCATCGCAACCGTCTTTGGCGGGAAATCCACCGCCAGCCGCAATGCGCGCGTCGCCGAACTGCTTGATCTCGGTTTCGGCAAGGCGCCAAACAAGGCCACCGTCCAGCCGCCGCCCGCGATCGCCTATGAAGGCGACGATGTGGAACCGGACGAGGATCTTCTGGCCGAAGCGATCGCCGCGACCGTCGACCCGTCGACCCCTGCCGCCGGAAAGACGATCCGGGTGAATGGCGCGGTCGAGGAAAGCCCGCTTCCCCGTGCCCGCCCATCGGTATCGGACCCCGTCGCGCTGGCGGCACTTACGCCCGAAAGCGCGGGTGCCGACGCACAGATCGCGGAGGAGGCCGACCAGATCGCCACGGCCACCGATGCGTTGATGGCAAGCATGGCCGACACGATCGACGCAGCCCTAGCCGAAGCGCATGCCGATGTACCGGCGTTTGAACAGACCACTGCGCCACAGCCCGAAACTCTGGCGATGGCCAAAGCGGTTGCGGACCAGCCTGCGGAGGCTCCGGGCACCGTGAGCCTTGCCGCCCCGGCCGACATGCTGCGCCCGCAGTCCCGCCCCGCAGCGCTGAAAACCGCGCGACCGGCGCCTGCCACGGAAATGGCTGTCGCAAGTGTGCCGGAAACCGCCGTTCAACCCGAACCCGAAGTTGCCCCGTTGCCCGAACCCGCCGCCGTCTCGCCGATCGCCCCCCTTCTGCCGGAGGAAGAGTTGATTGCCAGCATCGAGCCAGAGGGGGAGGTCCCGGACAATGGCACCGAGACCGTCGTTCTGGATCCGCCTGCACCCACGGCAGAGGTCACGGAAGAACCTCAGATCGTGCTCGCCTCGGCCGAACCCGCCCCGGCGGCGGTCGCCGAGGAACTGGAGATCGTGACACGGGTTTCCACGTCGGGCGGGCGCGAATGGGGGATCAATGTCGGCAGCTTCCCCTCGCGCTACAACGCCGAACGTGAATTGCTGCGGACCGCCCTTGTCGAAATGTCGACGCTGAATGACGCGCTGCGCAAGGTCTCCAGCCGCAAGGGCGCGTTCGACGCCACGTTCGTCGGACTTACGCAGGAAGATGCCGATCTTGCCTGCCGCCGTCTGACCGCGCGCGGAAATGAATGCGCGGTGTTCGGGCCCTGAACCTCAGGGTTTCGGGCGGTCGTCCCAGTCCTTGCGCAAGATCCGGTGCCCATCGCCCTCTGGGTCTTCGTACTGCCGCGACCGTAGCGCCCACAGGAAGGCGACAAGCCCAAGGCCGCCAAGAAACAGCGACACCGGGATCAGAATGGCCAGAATTTCCATCGTGGCCCCTATTTCAGCCGGAGGGCGTTGAGCGTCACCGTCAGGGACGAGGTCGACATGGCCAGTGCCGCGATCAGCGGCGTCGCCAGACCGGCCAGCGCGACCGGAACAGCCACGGCGTTATAGGCCAGCGACAGGGCAAAGTTCTGCTTGATCCGCCGCCGGGCCTGAACCGCGATGCGGCGGGCATCGACGATCGGGGCCAGATCCTGCCCCAGAAGCACGATGTCGGACGCCACGCGGGCGGCGTCGAGCGCGGAGGCGGGCGACACGGAGACATGGGCGGACGCCAAGGCCACCGTGTCGTTCAGCCCGTCGCCCACCATCAGCACCCGCGCGCCACCAGCCGTCAGTTCGGCAATCCGCGCGGCCTTTTCGGCGGGCAGAACCTCGCTTCGCCACTGGCTGATCCCCAGATCCCGCGCCATAGCCGCCACCGGCGCCTCGGCATCGCCAGAGAGAAGCGTGACCGCCAGACCTGCCTTCTGCAACTCGGCCACCGCGCGCGCGGCACCGGGGCGCAGGCGGTCCTGAAAGGTCAGCGCCAAGGGCGTTCCCTCGCCCATGCTAAGATAGGTCGCGGTTTCGGGGACAGGGGCAGCCTCGAGCCAGCTCGACCGGCCCAGACGCACCGGCCGTCCGTTCCACAGGCCTTCGACCCCATAGCCCGCCTTTTCACGGATGTCTGTCACGACAGCAGACCTTACCCCCCGCGCCGCCAGCGCATCGCTCAGCGCACGCGACAGGGGATGGGCCGACCCTGCCGCAAGCGCCGCCGCAATGGCCAGATCGTCAGGCGCCAGAGTATCAAGGTTCGATGGCACCGGCGCCCCCATGGTCAGGGTGCCGGTCTTGTCGAAGACAACATGGGTCACTTCCGCGAGGCGTTCCAGCGCGGTGCCGTCCTTCACCAAAAGCCCCATGCGGAACAGTTTGCCGGAGGCCGCCGTCACGACCGACGGCACGGCCAGCGCCAGCGCACAGGGACAGGTGATGATCAGGACCGCGGCCGCGACGTTGATCGCCAGGCGCACATCGCCGCCCGAGTGGATCATCCAGCCGATGAAGGACGATAGCGCGAGCAGGTGCACGGCGGGTGAATAGCGCCGCGCCATCCGGTCGGCGAGCGACATGTATCGGTTCTTGGTGCTTTCGGCGACGGCGACCAGATCGGCCATGCGGTGCAGCGAGCTGTCCTTGCCCGCCGCCGTGACCCGGACGGTCAGCGGCCCGGTCAGATTGAGCTCGCCCGCGCTGACCTCACTTCCCGGTACCACGGGAACCGGCAGGGTTTCGCCCGTAAGAAGGGAGCGGTCCAGTTCGGACTGGCCCTGTGCCACCACGCCATCGACCGGCATCCGCCCGCCGGGGCGAACGATCGCCAGATCGCCCACCGCGACCTCGGCCACCGGCACCAGAACCTCCCGCCCATCGCGCGAGAGGATCGCGCGCTGCACTTCCAGCGCCGCAAGCTCCTCCGCCGCCGACCGTGCGGCGGCGCGGCTGCGGTAGTCGAGATACCGGCCCACCAGCAGGAAGAAACACAGGGACACCGCCGCATCGAAATAGGCGTAGTTCCCGCCCTTGATCGTCTCGAACAGCGAGATGGACGAGGCGAGGATGAGCGCCAGTGAAATTGGCACATCCATGCCCAGTCTGCGCGCCTTCAGCGAGGCGAGCGCCGACCGAAAGAAGGGCTGACCCGCGAAGACCAGCGTGGGCAGGGCAATCATCGCGCTGATCCAATGGAACAGATCGCGCGTCGCATCTTCGGCGCCCGACCAGACGGCCACCGACAGAAGCATGATGTTCATCATCGAAAAGCCGGCGACACCCAGGCGCATCAGCAGATCTCGCCCGCGCCGCTCACTTTCGGTCGTCGAGAGCATCGCCGCGTCCAACTCGAACGCGGGATACCCAGCATCGGCCAGCACGGCAAGCAGATGCTCGGGCAGCACCTCGGGCCGGGCAGCGACCACGACCCGTTTCAGGGTCAGGTTCACCCGTGCGGACTGGACGCCCGCCACGGACGAGAGCCTGTTCTCGATCACCGAAATCGCCGTGGCATCCTGTGCCGTCGGCACCGAAAGGACGATGCCGACATCCGCCGCGCGCCTGCGGCTTTCGGCCAGCATCTCGGTCGCCGGGAGTGCGACGCAGGCCGGACAGGCCGAAAAGGTGCCGTCGGCGACACTCATCCCGTTAGCCCTTCACGAAAAGGTCAAGGCGCTGATGAAACCTTGTCCCATCTTCGGCCCTTGCTTCAAGGAGGATCATCCACGCCCCCTGCCCCAGTGCCAGCGGCGCAACAAAGTCGCCGTTGCGATAGGTGAACTCCGGTCGTTGATCTTGCGCCGCCATGGTCTTGCGGCCGACCAGCGCGCTGACCTTCCGCGCCTCGACCGGCTGACCGGCCCGGTCGCGGAACGACAGGGTCAGTTCGCCCGCCGCGTAACGATAGCCCAGCGTCCAGCCGAGGTTTTCCTGTGCGGCGCGCTCAGCGTCGAACACCTGCGAGGCGACATAGGAATTCGGCACTTCCAGCCCCGGAAAGGTCTGCACCGCTTTCACCGCCAGAAGGACGTTCACGGCGATGATCACCCCGAACGCGCCGATCGTGATCGCCAGCACTTTCCGGCCGGTCAGTTCGCGTGCCATGTCATTGACCCTTTCCGTGAAAGACCGTGTCGGCGCTGACGCGATCCGTGGCCTGCGCAAGATCGAGCACCCAGAACCGCATGTCGAGTTGCCCGCCTTCGGCCGCCTTCGACCCCGGCGCGGCGGTGACATAAATGCGCTGGGTCACGGTTTCATCGGCCGGAACGTTCACCACGGTCTTCTCCTGCCCCTCCAGCGACAGGGTCAGCGGCTCCTCGGCGGTCAGGGAGATATGGAAGGGCCGTGCCTCGCCGTTCTTGTTGTGCAGACGCACTTCATAGGTGTTGCGGATCGCGCCATCGGCCAGCGTGACAAACAGCGGGTTGCGCACTGGCGTGACATTCAACCCGATCGGCGAGCGCATGAACAGCGCCACGACCATGGCAATCCCAACCGAGGCCCAGAGCGTCGTGTAAAGGATGGTGCGGGGGCGGAATACATGTTTCCAGATGTTCTTCGGCGCGCCGCCCGCCCGTTCGGCGGTTTCGTCCTTCAGCGCCAGATAGTCGATCAGCCCGCGCGGCTTGCCGATGCGGTCCATCACCTCGTCGCAGGCGTCGATGCAGAGCGCGCAGGTGATACATTCCATCTGCTGGCCGTTCCTGATGTCGATCCCCATCGGGCAGACATTCACACAAGCCATGCAGTCGATGCAGTCGCCCTGGCGGTCCGCACCTTCCTCACCCGGCTTCTTCAGTTTTCCCCGCGGCTCGCCCCGCCAGTCGCGATAGGCAACCGTAAGCGTATCCTCATCCATCATCGCCGCCTGGATCCGCGGCCAGGGGCAGGCGTAGATGCAGATCTGTTCCCGCGCAAAGCCGCCGAAGAAGAAGGTGGTCAGGGTCAGAACCGCCATGGTGATGTAGGCGACCGGGTGGGCTGTTCCGTACACAAGGTTCCAGAACAGGGTCGGCGCATCGGTGAAATAGAAGACCCACGCCCCGCCGGTCGCCAGCCCGATCAGGAACCAGACCGTCCATTTGATCGCACGCAGGCGGATTTTCCGCGCATCGAGCTTCTGGTGATAGAGCCGGACACGAGCGTTCCTGTCCCCCTCGATCCAGCGTTCGACCAGGATGAAGAGATCGGTCCAGACCGTCTGCGGACAGGCGTAGCCGCACCAGACCCGGCCCAGTGCCGAGGTAAAGAGGAAAAGTCCCAGCCCCGCCATGATCAGAAGGCCCGCGACGAAATAGAATTCTTCCGGCCAGATCTCGATCATGAAGAAGAAAAAGCGCCGATTGGCCAGATCGACCAGCACCGCCTGATCAGGCAATTCCGGCCCGCGGTCCCAGCGGATCCATGGCACCAGGTAATAGATGCCCAGCGTCACCGCCATGATGACCCATTTCAGGTTGCGGAAGTTCCCTTTCACCCGGCGCGGAAACACCGGTTCGTGCGCCGCATAAAGCGCGGGAGGAGAATCATTGGGGCTCATGGCCAGTCGCCCGATCATTGTTCGCGTCGTGCCCCTTTATGTCAGCCGACCCGGGCCGCAGCCTTGACCCAGGTCAACAGGGCTGCGGTTCTCTCGGGCGGCTTCGGATCCGGGGCACGGAGTTGTTGCTTGATCCAAAGCTTTCTGTCCTATGCTAACCTAAAGATCGGCAGAGGCCAGTGAACGAAATGTCACAGAGATTGGGACGGGAAGCGCCCCCCGGGGCCGCCATCCCGACCGTTACGCGACAGAGTTCCGGCAGGCCATGCGGCTGACCGCTGGGGCGGAATTGGACCGGCCTATACCGGACGGGCATTCTCGCGCGCCCGGAATGTCAAAGGGGAGGGACAGCAAGCCATGGCTGACAAGCGCCGCGCAAGCGAAGGATCCGAATTCTCCGCCGCCGAGATCGGGGCTATCGCCCACCTCTACCGGGGCGAGGTCTATCGCAGCACCGTCTGGCGCACGCGGCTTGATACGACAACCAACTGGTCGGTGGTGACGCTGGGTGTCGCCCTGTCGATCACCTATTCCTCGCCCGGCGCATCGCCGCTGCCACTCGTGCTGGTCGGCATCCTGATCATGCTCTTCCTGGCGCTGGAGGCCCGGCGCTATCGCTATTTCAGCGTCTGGCGGGCCCGTTCTCGCTGGCTGGAGCGGCATTTCTACGTCCCGATGCTGCAGGACGGCGATCTCCATACCGAAGAAAACTGGCAGATGATGCTGGCCGAGGACTATTCTCATCCCCGATATCACGTTACCTACCTGACGGCCGTGGCCCGACGGGTGCGCAGCAACTATCTCTGGATCCTTCTGATCCAGACACTGGCCTATATCGGCAAGATCACCGTCCACCCGCTTCCGGTCCAGAGTTTCGCGGGTTTCGTGAACCGGGCGGATATCGGTCCCTTGCCGGGCGAACTCGTGCTGCTGGCCGGGGCGTCCTATGTGGCCTGCTGGATCGGCCTTGCCCTCTGGATCACCGCCGTTGATTCCCGCCGCATCCGCAAGCGCGGCGGCACACCCGAGATGGGCTGAACCAGGCGGTCGTAGGGAAGTGCACCGGCATCCTCAGGAAACGCGCGAACAGGACGGGATGCCGGTGCTGCCCGTGGATTCGCATCCGGGGCGGCCACTCTTTCCCACAGCGGCGATGCTTCGTCCTTGACCTGCATCAAATCCCGCCGGCCTGCCGTGCCGCCCAGCGGCAGAAGGCCTGAACCGCCGGGCGTTGCGGGCCGGTCGGCGTTACCAGGAAATACCCTTCACGCTCACTGTCTTCATACAGCACGCTCAGCCGTCCGGCGGCAATGTCGGCCTCGACGAAGGCGCGGGCGATGACCGCGATGCCCTGCCCGTCGCGGGCAGCGTCCAGCATCAGGTTGCCCGGCAGCGAGACAAACCCCTGCCCGCCCTGACGGCTGAGCCCGCGACGTTCAAGAAACGCCGTCGCTTCGTTGGTTCCCAATTCCTGCAACCAGGCAAAATGCGCCAGTTGATCAAGCGTCCGCAAGCTGCCCGGCGGGACCAGCGACGGGGCTGCGATGACCACGACGGGGGTGCGCAGCAGCAGTTGCGCCTGCGTGCCCAGCCAATCGCCATTGCCGAAGCGGATGCCGATGTCCGCCTCCTCGCCCAGACGGCGGACCTCGGCTGATGCGTCGATCACCAGGTCAATGCCCGGATGGTGCGCGCGAAAATCCGAGAGGCGCGGCATCAGCCATCCCCCGGCAAACGCCGGGGTCGTGGTCACGCGGAGCGGGCGGGCGCTGTCGGCACCGGTCAGTTCCGCAAGGCATCGGGCAATCTGGCCGAATCCTTCCTGCAGGGCGGCAGCCAGTTTGCGGCCATCGGCGGTCAGTGACAGCCGCCGCCCGTCGCGTTCCACCAACCTCAGCCCCAGATGCGCTTCAAGCCCGCGGATCTGCTGCGAAATCGCGGCATGCGTCACCCCGATAGCGGTCCCCGCTTGGTCAAGCGTTTCGGCTTCGGCAAAAGCCGAAAAGGCCCTGAGCGACGACAGCGCTGGAAAGTTCCGCCAGATTGTTATGTTAGTTGACCTTACATATAGGAATTATCGCTGAGTCGAACTTTCAAGTGAATTGCGCTAATTTTCAAGCATGAAGTCCAGGTAGACGGAGGACAAAATGTTGGAAATTCTTGCAAAGAGCCTGATGATCGCGACGCGGTCTGACGATATCGACCGGAGGCTTGCTGAAGACAAGGAGCGTCGTGCGCTGGACCAGTATTTCTGGTGGGGCCGCCGCTGGCACAACCCGGAAGAGACGGGCAATTGATCTTCCGTGCAAATGCAAAAGCCCCCGGTCCATCCGGGGGCTTTGTCCTTGCAGATGCGACCGACGTTACTCGCCGCCGCCGAGGCTGTGGATGTAGCCTGATACGGCCCGGATGTCGGCTTCCGACAGGCGGCCGGCCCAGGCCGGCATCACGCCGTAGCGCGCCTTCGTGACCGTCTCGGTCAGCGTTGCGGCATCCCCGCCGTAAAGCCAGATCGCATCCGTCAGATTGGGGGCACCCTGCGCCCGGTCGCCCATGCCCGCATCACCGTGGCATACGGCGCAATTGTCGGCAAAGACCTGCACCCCCTTGGCGGCCAGCGCGGCGTCATTCTCCTGCCCGGAGATCGCCAGCACATGATTGACGACCGCTTCGATATCGCCCTTTTCGAGAATGTCGCCAAAGGCCGGCATCTGCGAAAACCGGGCGTCGGCATCGGTGGTGTTGCGAATGCCGTGGGTGACGGTCAGATAGATATCCTCGATCGCGCCACCCCAGAGCCAGTCGTTGTCCAGAAGGTTGGGGAAGCCCTTGGCCCCGCCCGCGCCCGCGCCATGGCATTGCGCGCACCAGGTCTTGAAGACCGCTGCGCCCGCATTCTGCGTGTAGTTGGCCAGTTCAGGATCGGCGGCGACCTGCGCCAGATCGGTTGCCACGAGCTTCGCCTCGACCGGCGCGTTCGCTTCATCGAAGCGCTTGATGTCGGCGGCAACCTCGGCGCGGGTGGAATAACCCAGGAGACCCGCCGTCGCGCCGTTGATCAGGGGCCAGGCGGGATAGGCAATCACGTAGCCAATTCCCCAGATGATCGTGGCGTAGAAGGTCCAGAGCCACCAGCGCGGCATCGGATTGTCAAACTCCTCGATCCCGTCCCAGGAATGGCCTGTCGTGCCCGGATCGACCTTCGTCTTGGTTGGCTTCTTGCTCATCTCAGGCCTCCTTCCCCTCGGGGGACTGATCCCCCTCAGGCGCGGGTTTGTCTTCATGCCGGAACGGAATTTGCGAAATGTCGTCATGCATCGCGCGCGATCCGGGGCGGAAGGCCCAAAGGATCGCCGCCAGAAACAGTCCGAACAGCGCCAGAAGCGCCCAGCTGTCGGCAAATTGCCGCAAAAGCGAATAGATATCCATCCCGCCCCCCTATCGGCTTGCGTCAGGCTGGAAGGTCGAGAAATCGACCATCGTGCCCAAGACCTGCAAATAGGCCACCAGCGCGTCCATTTCGCTGACGCCCGGCTGACCGTCAAAATTGCTGACGACCGCTTTGGGGTAACGCTCCTGAAGACCCGCATAGTCGCTGTCGGGATCGGCCTGTGCGGCGAAGTCGGCCAGCGCGGATTCGATCATCGCGCTGGTATAGGGAACGCCGACCATCGCATGCGTTTCAAGCTTCGCCTGAACATCCTGGGTGTCGACCTTGCGGTCGAGCAGGAAGCCATATTTCGGCATTACCGATTCCGGCACCACCGACTGCGGATCGGTCAGGTGCGCAACATGCCATTCGTCCGAATAACGTCCGCCGACGCGTGCGAGGTCCGGCCCCGTCCGCTTCGACCCCCACTGGAACGGATGGTCATACATCGATTCCGCAGCAAGGCTGTAATGGCCGTAACGCTCAACCTCGTCGCGCATCGGGCGGATCATCTGGCTATGGCAGACATAACAGCCTTCGCGGATATAGATGTCGCGCCCGGTCAGTTCGAGCGGTGTATAGGGCCGCATCCCCTCCACCTTCTCGATCGTGTTCTGCAGGTAGAAGAGCGGCGCGATTTCCACGATCCCGCCGATCGTCACCACGAGAAGCGACCCGACCAGCAACAGCGTCGCGTTCTTTTCAAGGATCTTGTGTTTTTCGAGAATACCCATTGTTCCGACCCCCCTTATTCGGCCGGGATCGGCGCGGCCAGCCCGGCGCGGGCCGGCTGTTTCGCGACGGTTGCCCAAAGGTTGTAGACCATGATCAGCGCGCCGGTCAGGAACAGGGTGCCGCCCATGGCCCGCACGACATTCATCGGGAACTTCGCGGCCACCGTGTCGGCGAAGGCATTCACAAGGAAGCCCTGCGCATCAACCTCGCGCCACATCAGACCTTCCATGATCCCCGAAACCCACATCGAGGAGGCGTAGAGCACGATCCCGATGGTCGCGAGCCAGAAGTGCCAACTGACGAGACTGAGCGAATAGAGCCGTTCACGCCCCCACAGCCGCGGCACAAGGTAGTAAAGCGCCCCGAAGGTGATCATGCCGTTCCAGCCGAGCGCGCCGGAATGGACATGGCCGATGGTCCAGTCGGTGTAGTGGCTGAGCGAGTTCACCGCCTTGATCGACATCATCGGACCTTCAAAGGTCGCCATGCCGTAAAAGCCGATGGACACCACCATCATGCGGAGGATCGGATCGGTGCGGAGCTTGTCCCAGGCGCCGGACAGCGTCATCAGGCCTTTGATCTTGCCGCCCCACGACGGCATCCACAGGCTGACCGAGATGACCAGGCCCAGCGTCGCCGCCCAGTCGGGCAATGCGGTATAGTGCAGATGGTGCGGACCGGCCCAGATATAGAGGAAGATCAGCGCCCAGAAGTGGATGATCGAGAGCTTGTAGGAATAGACCGGGCGTTCGGCCTGCTTCGGCACGAAGTAGTACATCATGCCGAGGAAGCCCGCCGTCAGGAAGAAGCCGACGGCGTTGTGGCCGTACCACCACTGCACCATCGCGTCCTGCACGCCGGCGTAGGCCG
>CAZRKU010000064.1:0-16693 GCA_964600685.1 uncultured Frigidibacter sp.
CTAGCTCGGGCCGGTCCCCGGCTTGGCCCTGGCCTTGGCGCCCAACCGCTCAAGCACAAGAGCCCGACCGAAGGATCGGGCGGCAATGTCCCGTTCCCCCTCGCGTTCGGCGGCCAGGACCGCGATCCGCCGGTCGAGCGCGGCGCGGGCCTGCTCGGCCAGCAGGACATGCTGGTCAAGCACCTGCAGGGCCGGCAGCTCCGGTTCGGCCAGGGTTGCGCGGATTTCGCGCTCCAGCGCAACCTCCAGTTCGGTCCGCGCGTCGACACTGGCGTTCAACCGCCCTGACGCAGCGGCGAGCCGCGCGAGGTCTGCCTCGCGAACGACGGTCGCGATGCGGGTCAACGCGGCAAGTTTCTTCGTTGCTCCGGGCTTTGCATCGCGCACCGTCACCATCCTTTCCGGTCGCGGGCGCGTTTGCGCATCCGTTCGGCATAGCGGATGGCGGCGGCCACCGGGGCGTAGTGTTCGGGCCGGATCTCGCGCCCGATGTCGATGACGGCGTGAAGGGCCCGGGCCGTCGGGGGATCGGAATGGATGGGCACACCGGCGGCGGCGGCGGCTTCGCGGATGCGGGCGGCAATTTCGTCCGTGCCCTTGGCAAGGCAGACCGGCGCGCGACCTGCCCTGCGGTTCCACTGCAGCGCGACGGCATAATGGGTCGGGTTCACGACCACCACATCCGCCTTCGGCACGTCCGCCAGCATCCGGTTCATCGCGATTTCCTGGGCGCGGCGTCGGCGCTGGCCCTTCATGTGCGGGTCGCCTTCGGACTGTTTGAACTCGTCCGTCATCTCCTGCCGGGTCATGCGGTTGCGCCGCAGGAATTCGAACCGCTGCCACAGGAAATCCAACCCGCCGATCACCAGCGCCACCAGCGCGCAGAGGGCCAGGAATTCGACCAGCAGCCGGGCCAGAAGCGCCCCCACCTGCGGCGCGGGCAGTCGGAGTGCCAGCACGATCTCTGCCATCCGGTCGACGAGGAACCAGCCCAGAAGTCCGCCGGTCAGAAGAAGTTTCGTTGTGCTTTTTGCGAAATCGAACAGGCCCGCGCGCCCGAACTTCTGCCCGGCATTGGCGACCGGATCGAGTCGGCTGAATTTTGCTGCGAGCTTTTCCGGTGCGAAGGTCAGGCCGCGCGTCGCCAGAAGCAGCGCCAGCGCGGCCACGCCGGGGATCAGAAAAAAGGGCGCAACGGGCAGGAACAGTGCCACGATCCAGCCGCCGATTTCCGCGGGGTTTGCGCCGGTCAGCCGATCGGCCTGACCGAGGTAGGCCTCGGCCCTTGTGCCGAAGTCCAGAAGTGCCTGACCGCCGGTCAGCAGGCAGGCGGCCAGCAGGCCCAGAAACGCCGCCGCCATGACCAGATCGGGTGAACGGGCCATGTCGCCGCGCGCCCGCGCATCGTCGAGCTTCTTCTGCGAAGGTTCGTGATCGCGGCCTTCGTCCTCCGCGCTCATCTGGGCACCGCGAACGGATCGGACAGGTGCGCGGCGAAAGCCCATTGCCAGGTCGACAGGATCAGGGGGGCGCCGACTGCAAGCAGGATCAAGGTTCCCGCCGTCAACGCTGGCGCGCCGACGAAGGACACCATCAGCATCGGCATCGCGCGGTTGATGATGCCAAGCGCCACGTTGTAGATCAGCCCTGCGATCACGAACGGCGCCGCAAGGCTGAAGGCCAGGGCAAAGGCCACGCCGATCTGCCCGATCCCCCAGTCGCGCATCAGGGCAGCCGCGGGAAAATGTCCCGCAGGCAGCGCCGCATAGGACAGGATCAGCGCCCGCGCGATCTGAACGTGCAAACCTGACAGGACGGCAAGCGCCAGCCCCGCCAGCACCAGCAGATGCGCGAGAGCGGGCATCGGTTCGCCGCTGGTGCCGAACATCTGCGAGAGCGAGCCGGACTGGGCCGCAAGCCCCCCCGCCATTTCCAGCGCCAGGATGAAAAGCCGCAGAATGAACCCCAGCGCCAACCCGTTCGCGGTTTCCGCCAGGAGAAACAGGACGTAGCTGCCGGCGCCGCCCGCCGGCAAGGTCATCTGCGGGGCAACGGAAGGGGCAACGACTGCGGTAAAGGCGAGGGCCAGCCCGAGCCGGATGCGGCCAGGCACCAGACGGTCGCCGAACGCGGGCAGCAGTGCCATGGCCGCGCCTACCCGCAAGAACACCAGTCCCGCCATGAGAAGCTGGCCTTGCGCCAGTGCAAGCAGGGCGGCAGCCAGGTCGTTCATGCAGGCACCAGGCCGACGATGGCGGGCTTGGCCTCCGTTCCCACTTCCTCGTAGGACAGGACCGGCGCGGTCACGCCCTTGGCCTGAAGTGCCGTCTTCAGAAAACGCCTGCGCCGGGCCGAGGTGATCAGCGCCGGGAAGATTCCCCGCTCGCCATTGCGGGCGACCTTTTCGGCCACGTTCGCGGCAAGCCGGTTGAACTTATCCGGCGGCAGGGCCACGTCGACCGCCCCGCGTTCCCCGTCGATCTGATGGGTGCGGAAAGCCTCCTCCCACTCGGGTGCGAGTTGCAGAAGCGGCAAGGTGCCGTCGGGGCGGCGCAGTTCGGCCACCAGCTGAAAGCCGAGCCGTCGGCGGACGTGTTCGCACACCAGCTCCGGCGATGGCAGGCCGCGCGCCTCGGCGATGGCCTCAAGGATCAGCGGCAGGTTGCGGATGGAGATCCGCTCCTCCAGCAGCAGGCGCAAGACGGCCAGCAGAAGGTCGACAGGCACCTTGTCGGGGATCAGTTCATCGAACAGGCGCTTGCTGGCCTCGGCCCGCGCGGGGTCTGACAGGTTGGCGCATTCCTCAAGCAGCCGCCGCAGCGCTTTCAGTGACATAAGCCGCGCGAAATTGCGCTTGATCACCTCAAGCAGATGGGTGGCCAGCACCTCCGTCGCGCCAACGACGGTCACGCCCGCCAGGGCGGCTTCCTCCTGCCGGTCGGATGGAATCCAGCGTGCCGGAGCGCCATAGACGGGTTCGCGCACGTCGCCGCCCGGCGGGATGCGGATATCTTCGCCGCCCAGCAGCGCCATCACCTGATCGGGATGGAGCCGGTCACTGGCCTGTTCCACGCCCTGAATGCGGATCCGATACATGCCGGGGGCGAGAGTCGTATCGTCGGTCAGGCGGATTTCGGGCAGGATCAGCCCATAGGTTGCGGCGACATGGGTGCGCATGTTCGCGATCCGTGCATCAAGTCCCGTTGCCGGATCGAGCACCATGGCCACCAGCGTCGGGCTGAACTCGACATGGATGTCGTCCAGATCCAGCAGATCGCCCATCGAACGTTTGCGCAGCGGCGTCAGGTCGGCATCAGCGCCGGCAGCGGCCTGTGCCGACGCCTGTTGCTGTTCTGCCGCCTTGCGCCGGTAGGCAAGCAGACCCAGGATAGCGGCGGCGCCCGTGAACGGGATGAAGGGCAGCCCCGGCACCAGCGCGAAGAGCGCCATCAGCACCGCAACGGTTGCGAGTGCCAGGGGATGCTGGCCAAGCTGGCGCAGGATGTCCTTGTCCGCCGCCCCCTTCGTGCCGCCGCGCGACAGCAGGATCGCCGAGGCGATGGAAATGATCACCGCCGGAATCTGGCTCACCAGACCGTCGCCAACCGTCAGGATCGCGTAGGTCTCGAGCGCCTGCCCGGCAGGCATGCCATGCACGCCAACACCGATCGCAAAGCCTACGACCAGGTTCAGGAGCGTGATCAGCAGCCCCGCCACCGCGTCACCCTTGACGAATTTCGACGCCCCGTCGAGCGAGCCGAAGAAGGTGGTCTCCGCCTGCTCCCGCTCGCGCCGGGACCGGGCCTCGGCATGGTCGATGGCGCCGGCGTTCACGTCGGCGTCGATCGCCATCTGGCGGCCGGGCATCCCGTCCAGCGCGAAGCGGGCGCCCACTTCGGCCATGCGGCCCGCGCCCTTGGTGATGACGACGAAATTCACGATCAGCAGGACGCCGAACACCACAAGCCCGATCACGACCGAGCCGGACATGATGAACATCGCGAACCCTTCGATCACTTGCCCGGCCGCCCCCGTGCCGGTGTGGCCCTGACCGATGATCAGTTTGGTGGACGAGACGTTCAGCGCCAGCCTGAGCATGAGCGACGCGAGGAGAATTGTCGGGAAGGCAGAAAAGTCCAGCGGCCGCTCGATGAACAGCGTGATGGTGAAGATCAGGATGGCCATGGCAAAACTTGCCGCCAGCCCCGCATCCAGGATCCAGGCCGGCATCGGCAGGATCATCATCGCGATGATCGCCATCATCGCAAGGGCAAGCAGGACCGTAGGATGAAACAGGACCGGGGCCTTTGCGGTCATGGTGCCGGTTCCACCGTGGCGTTGGGCGCGGGCGCACCGAACAGCATGGTGCCATTGCCGTTGCCCACCGGGACCAGCGAGCCGAGCCCGGCGCCTCTGCCCCCCTGCAGGAGTGGATAGTTGTTCACGCGCGGCGCATCTGCCGCAGTGCCGTAGGCCGCCAGCACGATATCGGGTATCTCCGGTATCTCGCTTCCTGTCGCACCCAGAAGATCGTTGCGGAACTTTGCGAACCGGGCGGCATAGCGGTCGGCAAACTCCGGGGTGCGGGAATGATAGGCTCCTGCGGCACCCTCCCACGAACCCTGTTCGGCATAGAGCGTTCGCAAGAACCGGGCGGCATAGCGGGCGTTGGCGATCGGGTCGAACATTTCTTCGATCGAGGCGAAATTTTCGCCATGCCATTTGTAGTTGATCTGAAAACAGCCCACATCGAAACTGCGCGCCCCACGGTCAAAGTCGGACAAGGCAAAACGCAGCGCCTCGTCGCGGCTGTCGAACCAACGTCCTGCGCCCTCCATGTTGACAGTCCAGGGCCAGGCGCGAAAGCGGCCGCCCTGTTTGCGGCCGCTTTCGGTCAGCGCGATCGCCGTCAGCACGGAAAGCGGCACTCCTTCCTGTTGTGCTGCTTCCTGGGCCGCACGTTCGCACAACAGCGCGGGGTCTTGCTCAGCAATGCTCGTCGGATCGGTACTGACCGCGGCGGGCGCGGCAGTTCCGAAGAAAAGGGCAGCCATGGCCGTGGCCATGCCGCTGGGGGTGCCGGGTGGCTTGGGGATCATTCCGACCTGCCTTCGCAATTCTTGCGTTCCGGGCAAAACCTAGCGCGCGATCCGTTGAGATTCGGTAAGCAGGGTCAGTTCTGCTGCGCTTCCGGCGAAGCCGGTCCGGCATCAGCTGCACTGCTCGGTTTTGCGGCTGGCTCGGTCAGAAGCTCGGCAAGTGCCGCCCGGAATTCCGCGCTTTCTGCAACGCTGTCCCGGCCCTCGGACAGGCTCGGCCGGCCGTCATTCAGGGGTGTCGTCAATGGTCGCGAAAGAAGCTGGAGCCGTTTGGCATGCCTTTCGCTGAGCGCCGCCGCACCGGCAAGATCGCCCCCGCTCCAGGCGGCGTCGGCTGCCCGGTCCGGCGCACCCGCCGCCGCAAATTCCTGTGCGGCTTTCGAAAAATCCCCTTGCGCGGCAAGGGCTTCGGCTCGCATGGCGGTGGCGGCGGTGCCCTCGCGCCCGACCATCAGACCCAGTGCCGCCCCCGGGTCCGAAAGATCAAGCGCGGCCCTGGCAAGGAGCAGCGCGCCCTCATCCGTGGCGGCGGCAGAACCGTACCCGAGCAGTTCCCGAACTTCCTCCGCAAAGCCCAGATCGGACAGGCGCCGTGCCACCTGCAACCGCGCCTCGATGCCAAGGGACCGGCCAAGCGCCGCCTTTTCGAAGAACAGCCGCAAGAAACTCTCGGCGTCCGCCTGTTCCGCCAGCGTGGTGAACAGATCGTCCAGCGTCCGTTGAAGGTCGGCGTCGGGTT
This sequence comes from uncultured Frigidibacter sp., assembly GCA_964600685.1. Taxonomy (GTDB): domain Bacteria; phylum Pseudomonadota; class Alphaproteobacteria; order Rhodobacterales; family Rhodobacteraceae; genus TMP-24. Next base: position 5,839 of record CAZRKU010000064.1, read on the forward strand.
GGGCGTCCCGCTCTTCCTGATACCGAAGGAAGGCGGTATCAAAATCGCCCGTTGCGGCCCGTGTCGCGATTTCGAGAGCAGCCAGAGCGCGCCCTTCCTTGGTTCGCCGGTGTTCGAAGGCGAGCGCGGCAATGGCCTCGCTCTGTTCGGGGCTGATCGGATCACCCTTGGTCAGTCGCGTTTGCAGCGAAAGCATCGCCGCGCGAAGTGCAACATCGTCATTTCCGACAGCCAGACGGTCAAGGTCCGGCCCGGTTTGCCCACCCTCGTCGAGCGCAAGCGCGGCATCAATCATGCCCAGTTCGCGATTCGTCGCCTCGGCCTGACGTGCCACTGCGTTGCGGACGGCCCTTGCCGCGGCGGAGGCGCCCATGGCGATCAGCCGGTCCGACACCCGCCGGCCCAGAAGCTGCCGAAGATGGGGCGGCAAACCGGAAAAGGCACGGACGATCGGGGGGATTTCGACCTCATGCTTGCGCAGGCCGTCCGGCGCCGCCAGAAACGCCCAGAGTGCGACGGGCGTGTCGCAGTCGCGCATGTCATGGAGCGGACTTTCGCTGCGGACGGGCAGGTCATCCATCACCTGCGCCAGGTCGGTGATCAATCCAGTGTCATCGGCCGTCAAGTTGAACCCGGCGAGGGTCTGGCGCGCTTCGGCCCCCATGCCGAAATAGAGATAGAGGCGTGACAGTCTGCGCACCGCTTCGCCATCGGGCCGGTCGAACTCGCCAACCAACCCCTGTCTTGCGCGGGCAAGCTGATCCGTCGGGCGTTCGTCCGTGCCCCAGTTCCGCAGATCGAGCGCATCTTCCGCCAGGCACGGTGCCCCCTCGCTGGTCAGCGGGTGCGCATTGGGATTTGCCGGGGCATCGCGGTCCATGCCGGTTTCCGCGTGATAGGCGATACGGCCGGTGCCCGTTTGCCCGTTACCTTGCGCTTCCCGCGCCCGCCGGGACGGCTGGTTGCCGGCGGCCGCCGGCTTTTTCGGTCCGACCGATCGGTCGGGGCCAGGTTCAGGGAGATCGGCCAACCCCTGCGCGGCCGCCCGGCTGAGTTGCAGGCGCAACGCTTCTTCCAGCGCCAGCATCTCGGGCGCGGGGACCGGCGGCGGTTCAGGGGGTGGCGGCGAAATGACCGGAGGCAGAACCGCCGGTGTGTCGGGCGCGGCCGGAACCGGAGTTTCAGTCGCAACCGGCGTCGTCGACGTCGTCACCCCGGCCCCTGGAACGTCACGCCAGTAGATCGGCAGGCTCGCGCCTTCGTTTGGGCCGGGGCGGAAACCGAGGGTCGCCGCCTGCCCGCCGATGCCGGTTGCACGCGGTGCCTTGCGGTCTTCCGCCAGGTCGACGGGTGGCGGATCGAGCGGGCTCTCGAAAGGTGATCCGATCGGAGCCGGGCCGTCGGCTATGTCGATGATGACGCCGCCGTCTGAAGTCTCGGAGGCCTGGGCGTAGGTGTCCGGCCCGACGGTCAGCAGCAGTCCAGCGCCTGCGTCGCGCAGGGCGACCCCGGCCAGCCGGGTTCTGGGGATCTTGGCGAAGACCCCGCCGATATCGAACACTGGTGCCGGATCCTCGACGCGCAACTCATATCCCTCCGTTCCGCGCCCGAAGCTCCATTCCGTGCCCTTCGGCAGATCGAGCACCAGACGGCTGAACCCGCTGTGCTCGCCCGAGCGCACTCTGACGACCTCGGCCAGTGCGCCGGTCCCCTGCGCCAGCAGCAGGACGAGAAGACTGCGCCGGAAACACTCCCGGCCCATCATGCCGCGTCCGACTTGACCACACGCAGCGCTTCCTCCAGGGCGGCAAAGCTAGGCCGGATATGGTGGGGTGTATTCTGGCGGCCGACCTCGATACAGATGTTCGGTGGGTGGCGATGCAGGTTCGCGACCAGCACCTCGCGGATCAGCTTGCGGAAGTGAGCGTCCTCCTCGACCACCGCCTTGACCTTGGTGGCGAAGGGGCCGACCAGCCCATAGGCCAAGAAAACGCCCATGAACGTTCCCACAAGCGCGCTGCCGATCATGCCACCCAGAATCTCCGGCGGCTGGTCGATGGACCCCATGGTCTTGATCACCCCCAGAACCGCCGCGACGATACCAAGCGCAGGCAGGCCGTCGGCGATGGATTGCAGGGCATGGCTCGAATGCAGCGCATGGTGATGGGCGGCGTCGAGCTGCTTTTCCAGAACCTCCTCGACCTGATGGGGATCGTCGTAGTTCATCGAGGCTGACCGCATCGTATCGCAGATCAGCTCGATCGTTTCATGGTCATGCTGGATCTTGGGGTATTTTCCGAAGATCGAGGAGCCGCCGGGGTTTTCGATATGCTCCTCCACCGCGACGGGGTTCGATTTCGCCAGGCGGATGAGTTCGAACAGCAGGCACAAAAGGTCGCGGTAGTCCGCTGGCTTCCACTGCGGGCCCTTGAACACCTTCTTGATGTCTCGCATGGTTTGCTTGATGGCCGCACTATCGTTGGCGACGACAAAGGCGCCCGCCGCCGCACCGCCGATCATGACCAGTTCCCAGGGCGCGGCCTCGATCACGATCTCGAGATTGCCTCCGTTCAACAGATAACCGCCAAAGACCATCACGAAGATGATGACGATGCCGATAATTCCGACCATTTTTTCCCCACGCCCACGCCCACGCCCACGCCCACGCCCACGCCCACGCACCGGCTGGCCGAACCTTGGCCGGTGGCCGTTAAGATTCCGTCTTCAGATCAGCTTTTCGGTCCGTTCGCATTGCGCCCCGCCAGCACGACGCTGATTGCATAGGCCTTGCCGGGATCGAGGCCGGTCATCACTGCCGCCGCCGCCTCGGGCCGCATCCGGGCGAGGAACCCCGCAGCGAAATCCGGCTCCATCTCTGAGAAAAGTCGGGCGGCATCCTTCGGCTTCATGCTTTCGTAAACCGCGACAAGACGCGCCACGTCCTTCTCTGCCGCCTGGTCGGCCACGGCGATCGTGGCGGCGAGTTTCTGCTCCGCCGCTTCAAGGGCGGCGATGCGCGCGTCGATCTCCTGCCGCGCGACGGCAAGGGTCCGGGCGTCGGTGGCCGCGCGCGCCTCGCGCTCGGCAAGGCGCGTCTCCCGGGCCTGAAGCGCTTCCAGCACCGCCGTCGTCCCACCCTCGGGCGTGCCGGATTGTGCCGGGGCGGGCAGGGCGGCGTCCCCGACCGGCGCGATATCGGCCCCGGCAGTCTGGGCAATGCCTTCGCCCAGCCGCAGGATGCCCGACAGGCCAAGGAAGAGGGCAACCATGAAAAGGCCCCGTCGCCGGGGATGGGCCCGTCGGCCTGAGGGTCGAGCGGCCTGCCGCGGGGGGTGAGAAAGCTTCATGATCCTGCGGCCTCCTCCTGGGGGCGGCGGCTGCGGCTTCGCAGCACGCGCGTGCGGCCCGGCGGCCTGTCGCCGGCATCCGGCAGGTCGTGGAGCGATGACAGAAGCAGTTCAAGCCGCCGCGCCGAGTCTTCGGCCCGGCCAGTCAACTCGGTCAGGCTCCGCGAAGACTCACCCGCCGCCTGCCGCGCCTGTTCCAGCGCGCGCGTCATGTCGTCGACCTGGGCCGACAGGACGGCGATCGCGCCGCCCATGCCGCCCTCCAGCGTGCCGAAGGCTGCCAGTCGCCGCGACAGCGCATAGCAGAAAAGACCTGCGCCGATCGCGCCGCCGCCCAGAAGAATGTCGGCGATCAGACCCATTCCTGCCTCCTAGTTGATCACGAATTCAGTCACGAGCAGGTCGCGGATCCGCCCCTCGCCGCTGACAAGCTGGACCCGGCGGAGCATCTGCGCCCTGAGCCGCACCAGTGCTGCGGGATCTTCAAGTTCCGCCGTGCTGACCGCCCGCAGATAGCCGTTCAGCACGTCGAGGATACGCGGCAAGAGCAGCGTCACGTCCGATTCGTATGGTTTGTTCACCTCGACCTGTGCGGTGAAACGCAGAAACCGGCCACCGGCCTCCGGCCCGAGGGAGACGACGAGCGGTTGAATGGGAATGAAGGCAATCTCTGGCAGCGCGTCAGGCGTTGCCTCCGTTGGGTCCGCGGCCTCGGTCCCCACGGAAGACGGGCCGAGAATCAGTCCCGCGTAGACGGCGAAAAACCCACCACCGCCCAACAGGAGCATCAGCACCGACCCGATGATCAGCGGGCGTTTCGACTTCCTTCCTGGCGCATCTCCATTCGCTTCTGCCGCTTCTGCCATCGCTGCCCTCTCGTCCCTCGTTCTTCGTCCGTATAGGCCAAAGCCCACTAACCGATTGTTAAGGGCGATAGGCCAAGCATGGCCCTGCCGGGCAGAAGTCCGATGAAGAGGAGGCAGGCCATCGTGCAGCAGCTACTCAGCCTCTGGCAGGCGCTGGATGGGCGCAAGCGGATGATCGTCGCCCTGGCGACGCTGGCGATGTTCGTGGCGGTCTATGCGCTTGCGGGGGTGGCGACGCGTCCGTCGCTGGCGCTTCTCTATGCCGGGATCGACGGCAACCGCGCGGGCGAGGTTCTGGCGGCGCTCGATCAGCGCGGTGTGACCTATGAGGTGCGTGGCCAGGCGATCTATGTCGACGCGTCCCGCCGCGATGTGTTGCGGATGGAGCTTGCCTCTGACGGCCTGCCGTCAAATTCCGGCGATGGGTATGAGTTGCTCGACGGGCTGTCGGGTTTCGGCACGACCTCGCAGATGTTCGACGCCGCCTACTGGCGCGCCAAGGAGGGCGAACTGGCCCGCACGATCGCCGCCCTGCCCAACATGCGCAATGTGCGTGTGCATATCTCCAATACCGAGCCGCAGGGTTTTCGTGCCGCCGCCGCGCCAACCGCGTCCGTGGCCGTCGTGACGCGCGACGGCATGCTGGCACCCGATCAGGCGCGGGCGCTGAGGTTTCTGGTCGCTTCAGCCGTGGCGGGCATGAAGCCCGAGAATGTGGCGGTGATCGACGGCGATGGCAGGCTGATCCAGGCCGCAGACGGCCCCGGCGCCAAGGTGGGCGACGATCGCGCCGCAGCGCTGCGCGCAAACGTGCTGCGCATACTTGAAGCGCGCGTCGGCCCCGGTCGGGCGGTGGTGGAGGTCACGGTGGAAACCGTGACCGAAAGCGAGGCGATCACGGAGCGCAAGATCGACCCGCAGGGCCGCGTCGCAATCTCGTCGGAGAACGAGGAGCAGACCTCCTCCTCCAACGATCAGGGGGCCAATGCGGTCAGCGTGGCATCGAACCTGCCATCGGGCGGTGCGGGCGCGCCAGCGAAAAGCTCGCAAACCAACGACAGTCAGACCCGCGAGCGGATCAATTACGAGGTGAGCGAGACGAAGCGCGAACTTGTGCGCAACCCCGGTGCGATTCGCCGCCTGACGGTCGCCGTTCTGATCGACGGGGTCATAGTGTCCGACGCGTCCGGCGCGGAAAGCTGGCAGGCGCGGCCCGACGATGAACTCTCGGCCCTGCGCGATCTGGTCGCGGCGGCCGTGGGGCTTGACGAGGCGCGTGGCGATGTCATCACCCTGCGTTCGCTTGCGTTCCAGCCGGTGCCTGAACTGGGAACCACGGCCGGAGGGTCGCTCCTGTCGGACGTTCCGATCGATGTGATGACAGTTGTGCAGCTCGCCGTGCTGGCGGTCGTCTCGCTGATCCTGGGTCTTTTTGTGGTGCGGCCGATCCTGACCTCGCGCAGTGCACCGGCATTGCCCCCACCCGTCGCCGCGCCCGCCCTTTCGGGCGTGATCGAGGAGGGCGATTTCGTGCCCCGCGACATGGCGCTGGTCGGTGGAGCAGTGCGCCAGGGGCGGGCTGGCGGACTGCCCGAGATGGACGAGGTCGCCGATCCGGTGGCCCGGCTTCGGCGGCTGATCTCGGAACGTCAGGAGGAAACCGTGGAAATCCTGAAAAGCTGGATGGACGATCCCGAGGCGGAAAAAGCCTGATGGCCCAGCCCGTTGAACTTGAGACTTTCGACCTTCCCGATCCGATGCGTCGTCCAGCAGATGTCGGGGATGCCGAACTGGCCGAACAGAAGCTCGCGGCCTATGAACAGGGATATGGTGCGGGCTGGAACGACGCCCTTCAGGCACAGGCCGAAGATATTGCGCGCCTGCGCACTGATCTTGGGCGCAGGCTGTGCGAAATGGAACTCAGCTACCGCGATGCCCGCCGTCATATCCTGACAGCGCTGGAGCCGCTTCTGCGCGACATGGTGAGCAAGGTACTCCCCGCGGTCGCACAGGCGACACTCGGCCCGATGGTCCTCGAACAGCTGCAGCCGATCGCCGCAGAACTTGCGGCCACGCCGGTCGAGATCTGCACCTCGCCCGCCAAGCGCGACCTGGTCGAAGCGCTGGTGAATCGCGACGGCGGCCTGCCGCTCAGGATCGTGGCCGAAGCGACGCTGACCGACGGACAGGCCTATCTCAAGCTTCCGGGCCACGCGGCGAAGATCGACCTGGACGGGGTCATAGAAACGATCACCGGCGCGGTTGACGCCTTCTTCCATTCGGAACTGCATGGGGACGCATGATGCGCGACACGATACCCGCCGACGGCAATCCCTTCACCCAGGTGCCCATCACCATCACCATTTCGGTTGGCCGCGCCCGGCCCCAGGTGCGCGACCTTCTGCGCCTGACGCGCGATTCCGTCCTGCCGCTCGACCGGCGGGTGGATGATCCGGTCGAACTTTTTGTTGGCGACAAGCTGATCGGGCGCGGCACCCTGACCGAACTGGACGGCGAACATGCCGGCCAGTTGGCCGTCCGGCTGACCGAGGTATGCGAACTGAAGGGGGGGCTGTGAATGCCCGTCGTCGCGACCGCCGGGACCGGAGCCGGTATCGTCACCTTGACAGCCGCAGCTATCTGCCTTCTGACGGCCCAAGCGGCCGCAGCCCAGATGGCCGTGCCCGGTGACAGCTTCGCCGATCTGGGCAGGATCGTCGGGCCGAGCCTGTCCGGTCAGGCCATGTCGATCATCGCGCTGGTCACGCTCCTCAGCCTCGCGCCGGGGCTGGCGGTGATGGTGACCTGCTTTCCCTTCATCGTCACCGTCCTGTCGATCCTGCGCCAGGCGATCGGGCTGCAGCAGTCGCCGCCGAACATCCTGATCGTGTCGCTCTCGCTGTTCCTCACCTGGTTCATCATGGAGCCGGTCTTTACTGAGGCCTGGGCGACGGCCGGAAAACCCCTGGCTGACGGGGTGATCGACCTGCCCGCGGCGTTCGAGGCCGGTGTGAAACCGTTTCGCGCCTTCATGGCGGCCCGGCTTGACCCCGACACCTTGCGCGCGCTGGCGGAACTGCGCCCCGAAACCGCCACTATCACCAGCGGACAGGAGGCCCCCCTGTCGCTTCTGACACCGGCTTTCATGCTGTCCGAAGTCGCCCGCGCCTTCGAGATCGGCTTTCTCATCTTCCTGCCGTTCCTCATCATCGACCTGGTCGTCTCCGCTCTCCTGATGTCGATGGGGATGATGATGGTGCCGCCCGCCATCGTTTCGCTGCCGTTCAAGCTCGCCTTCTTCGTGGTGGCCGATGGCTGGGCGCTGGTGTCCGGGGCACTGGTGCGCAGTTACTTCTGACGGGAGCAGGTGCGGCCTGGCCCTTGCGCGTTGCCCTGTAAGATGTCGTCGTTCGGCCCAGGTCCGCCGGTTTTGCTTTGACCCCGCAGGGCATCCGGGAAAGTTGAAATCCCTGCGGCTGGACTTGGCGGCGCGCCTGTCCTATCTCAACCGGATCATGGCCGAAAAATCCGATCCCAATTCGAAACTGATCGCCGAAAACCGCCGTGCGCGGTTCGACTACTTCATCGAGAGCGATCTGGAATGCGGGATCATGCTTTCGGGATCCGAAGTCAAAAGCCTGCGCACCGGGCAGTCGAACATCGCGGAAAGTTATGCCTCGGTCGAGGGCGGGGAACTGTGGCTGATCAACAGCTACATCGCTGCGTACAAGCAGGCCGGCGTCTTCGGCCATGAAGAACGCCGCCACCGCAAGCTTCTCGTTTCGAAGAAGGAACTGGCGCGGCTTTGGCAGGCCATCGGCCGCGAAGGCATGACGCTGGTGCCCCTGGCCATGTATTTCAACGAAAAAGGCCGGGTGAAGCTCAAGATCGGTGTCGCGAAAGGCAAGAAGGTCGCCGACAAGCGCGAAACCGAGGCCAAGCGTGACTGGAACCGCCAGAAACAGCGCCTTCTGAAGCAGTCCTGAGCAAATTCCCCCTGTGTAAAGAATTGCGGCGCGAATCACTTCGTGCCACACATTTCCCATCCGGTGTGTGTGGGCCGGACCGCCGGATGCTTGAAACAAGGCCCGACAGGAAGGAACGAGTGGAATGGAACAACTGATCATCAGCCTGCTTTCAGGTGCAGCCGGCGGCAACATCGTTGGCAGGGTCTTGAAAAATCTTGATCTTGGGCCGGTCGGCAATACCATCGCCGGTATTCTTGGTGGCGGTCTTGGCAGCCAGATCCTCGCTTCCCTCGGCTCGGCCGATGCGGCTGCCGCCGGCGGGCTCGACATCGGCTCGATCATTTCGTCGGTCGCGTCGGGTGGCGTCGGCGGCGGGGTGCTGATGGCAATCGTCGGCATCATCAAATCGGCGATGGCCAAGTGATCCTTTGGCCGGGGCAGCCCCTCATTGCGCCGCCCCGGCCGAACTCCTGCTTGCCTCTGGTCGGCGCTCCCGGCTAATTCTTTGGGGTGTGAAGAGAGGCAGATATGGCAGACGACCCCAAAACCCTGGTTTCCACCGAATGGCTTGAGGCGCATCTGAAGGATCCCGATCTCAGGATCCTCGACGCAAGCTGGTACCTGCCCGATGCGGGCCGCGATGCGAAAGCCGAATATCAGGACGCCCACATCCCCGGTGCGCGGTTCTTCGACATCGACGAGGTTTCGGACAAGCGCTCTGGTCTGCCACATATGGCACCGCCGCCCGAGATGTTCATCAGCCGGATGCGGGCCATGGGCGTGGGCGATGGCCACCAGGTCGTTGTCTATGACGGGTCGGGGATTTTTTCGGCGGCGCGGGTCTGGTGGACCTTCCGCCTGATGGGCAAGACCGATGTGGCGGTGCTGGACGGCGGCTTTCCGAAATGGCGGGCCGAAGCGCGCCCGGTCGAGGATATGCCGCCCATCGTCAGGGACCGCCATATCACCGTGCAGCGCCAGGCGCATCTGGTGAGGGATGTCACCCAGGTGGCCGCCGCAGCAAAGCTTGGCGATCACGCGATCATCGATGCGCGCGCGCCCGGCCGGTTCAAGGGCGAGGAGCCTGAGCCCCGCCCCGGCCTCAGGTCCGGCCATATCCCCGGTGCGGTCAACGTGCCCTACAAGACGCTGCTGAATGACATTGGCACCATGAAGTCGCCCGACGCGCTGCGGAAGGTTTTCGAAACGGCGGGTGTCGACCTTAGGAAACCGGCGATCACCAGCTGCGGCTCGGGCGTCTCGGCGGCGGTGCTGAGCCTGGCGCTGGAGCGGATCGGCAAGCACGATCATTCGCTTTACGACGGTTCCTGGGCCGAATGGGGCATGTATGGCGACCTGAACGTCGTCAAGGGCTGAAGGAAAGACCATGCTGAACACATTGAAACCGCAGCCTGCGGACAAGATTTTGCAACTGATCGGCCAGTTCCGCGCCGACCCGCGCGCGGGCAAGATCGACCTGGGTGTCGGGGTCTACAAAGACCCGACCGGACTGACGCCGGTGATGCGGGCGGTCAAGGCGGCCGAACACCGGCTGTGGGAAACCCAGATGACCAAGACCTACACCGGGCTGGCGGGCGAGCCCGAGTATAACGAGGCGATGAGGCGTCTGATTTTCGGCCAGCAGACGTATGGCAAACGTATGGCAAGCGTAGCGACGCCCGGCGGGACGGGGGCGATCCGGCAGGCGTTCGAACTGATCCGCATGGCGGCGCCTGATGCCACCGTTTGGGTGTCGGACCCGACCTGGCCCAACCACACGTCGATCCTGACCTATCTTGGCATGCGCTGGCGGTCCTACCGCTATTTCGATGCCGAGACGCGGGGCGTCGACTTCGCGGGCATGATGGCCGATCTGGCGGGGGTGAAGGCGGGCGACGTGGTGTTGCTGCACGGCTGCTGCCACAACCCGACCGGCGCCAACCTGACCCTGCCGGAATGGGCGGCGGTCGCGGCGCTTCTGGACAGGACCGGGGCGGTGCCGCTGGTCGATCTGGCCTATCAGGGGTTCGGCGACGGGCTGGAGGCTGACGCGGCCGGAACCCGGCTGATCGCCGAACGGCTGCCCGAGGTGCTGATCGCCGCGTCCTGTTCCAAGAACTTCGGCATCTACCGCGAACGGACCGGCATTCTGCTGGCGCTTGGGGCCGAGGCGGGCCGCGAGGTGACGCAGGCGAACCTGTCGTTCCTGAACCGGCAGAACTATTCCTTTCCACCCGACCACGGCGCGCGGGTCGTGACCACGATCCTGAACGACGCGGCGCTCTGCGCCGACTGGATGGCGGAACTGGAGGAGGTGCGGCTGACGATGCTGGCCCTGCGCGAACAGCTCGCGCAGGAACTGCGCACCCTGTCCGGGTCGGACCGGTTCGGCTTCGTCGCCCAGCATCGCGGCATGTTTTCCCGGCTGGGGGCGACGCCGGAACAGGTCGAGCGGCTGCGCGCCGAACATGCGATCTACATGGTGGGTGACAGCCGCCTGAACATCGCCGGGCTGAACAGGTCCACCGTCCCGATCCTGGCCCGCGCGCTCCTTGCGGTCGGCATATGAAAAGGCGGGGCGTCATGCCCCGCCTTTCCGCTTCCGCCGATCCGGCGCTCAGTAGTTGTAGGCGCTTTCGCCGTGCGAGGTCTGGTCGAGACCCTGGCGTTCGTC
>CAZRKU010000065.1:0-16628 GCA_964600685.1 uncultured Frigidibacter sp.
CCGCATGTCCACAAGTCGGACCTGCCCGCGCTCCATGCGGCGCTGAAATCGGACGGGCTTGCGACGGCCAATATCGGGCTTGTCTCGGATATCATCGCCTGCCCCGGCATGGACTATTGCGCGCTCGCGACCGCACGTTCGATCCCGGTCGCGCAGGAAATCGCCACCCACTTCAAGGCCATCGGGCTTGAGGAGGAGATCGGCCAGCTGAAGATCAAGATTTCCGGCTGCATCAATGCCTGCGGGCATCACCATGTCGGTCATATCGGCATCCTCGGCCTCGACCGGGCCGGCGTGGAGAACTATCAGATCACGCTGGGCGGCGATCATACCGAAAAGGCGACGATCGGCGACAAGGTCGGACCCGGATTTGCCTATGATCAGGTGGTTCCGGCGATCGAACGGCTGCTGCGTGCCTATCTGGCGGTGCGCGCCAACCGGGGTGAGACGTTCATCGACGCCTTCCGTCGGCTCGGACCTGAGCCGTTCAAGGCCGCGCTCTATCCGGCCGAGGCGGAACGCGATGCCGCGTGATCTGGGCGATCTGGATGCGCGCGCCGCAAGCCTGAACGACCGTTATCGCCATCACTCGGCGACAGCGGTTCTGGAACGTGCGCTGCATGACCCCGAGGTCGGGCAACTCGCGCTCGTTTCCTCGTTCGGGGCGGAATCGGTCGTGCTTTTGCACCTCGTGTCGGTCATCGCGCCGCAGACGCCGGTCCTGTTCATCGATACGCAGATGCTGTTTCCCGAAACGCTGGCCTATCAGCGCGAACTTGCGGACAGGTTGAACCTGACCGACATCCGCATGATCCGCGCCGACCGGCGGGATACGGATTTCGAGGACCCGGACGGGACGCTGCATCAGTTCAGCACCGACGCCTGCTGCAACCTGCGCAAGGTGGCACCTCTGGAACGGGCGCTGAAAGGGTTTGACGGCTGGATCACCGGGCGCAAGCGCTTTCAGGCCTCGACCCGCGCCGCGCTGGATTTCTTCGAGAACGAGGATGACAAGCGGCTGAAGGTCAACCCGCTGGCCCATTGGGGCCGCGAAGACCTTGAGGAATACATCGTCAACAACCGCCTGCCCCGGCACCCGCTGGTGGCCAAGGGCTATCCGTCGATCGGCTGCGCCCCCTGCACCAGCCCGGTGGCGGCGGGCGAAGACCCGCGCGCGGGCCGCTGGCGCGGTCAGGCCAAGGTCGAATGTGGGATACATATCGTCGACGGCAAGATCGTGCGCGGGCCGCTTCCGGCGGCCGAGGCCGAGGCCGCTGCCCTGAAGGAGAAGATTGCATGAGCGTGATCGTGCGTGACGACGGCTTTCATGCCGACGACTATCAGGGCACGGCCCGAATCGACATCGCATCCGACGTCAAACCGGAGGACCTGCCCGACGTCACCGGGGCCGACCTGGTGACGGTCGCTTTCCCGGCCTTTTCGGACGGCCGCGGCTTCACCCTTGCCCGTCATCTGCGGGCGCGCGGCTATCAGGGCCGTCTGCGCGCCAAGGGCCACGTCATCGCCGATCAATATGCGATGGCCCGCCGCGCCGGGTTTGACGAGGTCGAGATCAGCGACGAATTGGCCACGCGTCAGCCTGCCGACCAGTGGCTGTTCCGCGCGGACTGGCGGGAAAACGACTACCGGAGCCGCCTGCGCGCCTGATGCGGCTTTTCCCCGCCCCGAAATCAGCGTAAAAGCGGGTCCATCGGCCCCGCTTTCGTTTATATGCAAACGAACTTTGCCCGAGGCATGACGTGAACGAAATCGCCCAAGCCCCCACGATCAAGACCCTGCCGGACGCACAGACCGTGACCTCGGTCAGGCACTGGACGGACCAGCTGTTTTCCTTCCGGGTGACCCGCCCGAAGTCCTTGCGCTTCCGGTCGGGCGAGTTCGTGATGATCGGCCTGCTGGGCGACAATGGCAAACCGCTGCTGCGTGCCTACTCCATCGCCTCGCCTGCCTGGGACGAGGAACTGGAATTCTATTCGATCAAGGTCCCTGACGGTCCCCTGACCTCGAAGCTGCAACATATCCGGCCGGGCGACGAGATCATCCTGCGACCAAAGCCGGTTGGCACACTGGTGCATGACGCGCTGCTACCAGGCGAGCGGCTGTGGTTCCTGGCGACCGGCACGGGCATTGCACCTTTCGCCAGCCTGATGCGCGACCCTGAGACCTATGACAAGTACGACATCATCGTCATGATGCACACCTGCCGGACGGTGGCGGAACTCGAGTATGGCCGTCGGCTGATTGAAAGCCTGAAGGATGACCCGCTGATTGGTGAAATGGTTGCGGACAAGTTGCTGTATTATCCGACGACAACCCGCGAAGCGTCGGCGCAGATGGGCCGGATCACCGACAACCTGACCTCGGGCAAGGTTTTTTCCGACCTCGGCCTGCCGCCGATCGACCCGGAAAACGACCGCGCGATGGTCTGCGGGTCGCTGGCCTTCAACCATGATGTCAAGGCAGTGCTGGAAAAGTTCGGCCTGCGCGAAGGCGCCAATTCCGAACCGCTGGAATATGTCGTCGAAAAGGCCTTTGTCGGCGAAGGCATCTGACGCCTGCCCCGCACCGAAAAGAAAACGCCGCGCTGATCCAGCGCGGCGTCTTTTGTTTCGGCCTTTGGCCCGGCATTACATGCCAAGGGCTTTCTTGACCTGATCCAACGCGCCCTGCACCAGGGACGGGTTCGCCTTCGCCGCTTCGACAGCGGCTTTCAGCGTGGTTTTCGTCGCATCGTCCAGCGTCGAGGCGTCGATCGCCGCGGCCACCTTGGTTGCGTCGAACTTGGCCGCGTCGAACAGGTCGGCGGCGGCATCGGTCACGGCAGCGGCGGCACCGGTCGCGGCTTCGGTGGTCGCGGCGGCAGCTTCTTCAGCAGCCTTTGCGGCGGCTGCGGCTTCCTCTGCGGCTATGGCAGCGGCCTCTTCCTCGGCCTTCTTGGCCGCAGCGGCGGCTTCTTCAGCCGCCGCTGTAGCGGTCGCCGCTTCTTCAGCCGCCTTCTGCTGGCCGCTGTAATACCAGTAGCCGCCACCTGCCAGAATGGCGATGATCAGCGCGATAATGACGTTCTTGTTCATCCTGTAATCCTTCCCATCTCACCACGCGCTCTTGCCCAGTTTTTCGCTTATAGCGCGCTGCGGGCCTTCCTATGACAGAAAAAACCCGAATTGAAAAGGGATTTGCCCCCGTTCAACCGGCGACTTGGCGTCAGGCACTCTCGTTCCTCTGGCGCCGAATACGGGTTGAAACCACGACCGCCCGCGTCTATTTTCCACGCGATTTCACTGGCAACCATAGAAGGAACGCCACCATAGCCCGCAGACCGCACAACGCTCCGCCGCAACGCGACACGGGGCCCCGCGTGAACGAACGTATCCGCGCCCCGGAGATCCGGCTGATCGGCGCGGACGGAGAGAATGTCGGCGTCGTCACGCCTTTCCGCGCCATGCAGATGGCCGAAGAGGCCGGACTGGACCTGGTCGAGATTTCGCCCAACGCCGAACCGCCGGTCTGCAAGATCATGGATTTCGGCAAATACAAGTATGAAACCCAGAAACGCGAAGCCGAAGCGCGCAAGAAACAGAAGATCATCGAGATCAAGGAAATCAAGTTCCGCCCCGGCACCGACACGCATGATTATGACGTGAAGATGCGGTCGGTTCACAAGTTCCTCGACGAGGGCGACAAGGTGAAAGTCACCCTGCGCTTTCGTGGCCGCGAGATGGCCCACCAGGAACTGGGGCTTGAACTCCTGAACCGTGTCGCCGCCGATGTGAGCGAAGCCGGCAAGATCGAACAGATGCCGAAGCTTGAAGGCCGACAGATGGTGATGATGATCGCCCCGAAATAATCGGTGCCGTCGCCGTGACAAAAGGCCCCCGCCCGCGCGGGGGCCTTTTCCTTGTTGTTTTTCCCCGCCGCGGCGCCCTATCAGTTGAGAGACATCAACAGATGGGGATCCGATGCGCCCGGAACTGCTGCACACGGTGCGGAGCTATTCAAGCAGGCTGTTTCTGGCGGATCTGTTCGCCGGAATGACCGTGGCGATGGTGGCGCTGCCCCTCAGCCTCGCCATTGCCATCGCCTCGGGTGCACGGCCCATCGACGGGCTGGTGACGGCGGTTGTGGCGGGGCTCCTCATCTCGACCCTCGGCGGCAGCAAGGTTCAGATCGGCGGCCCGACCGGGGCCTTCATCGTGGTGGTCTACGGCGTCATCGCCACGCACGGATATGACGGTCTGGTCATCGCCACCTTCATGGCCGGGCTGATCCTGCTGGCGGCGGGATTTCTCAGGGCGGGCAATCTGATCGGGTTCGTGCCCGAGCCGGTGGTGAACGGTTTCACCATCGGCATCGCCGCGATCATCGCCACGAGCCAGATCAGGGATCTGTTCGGCCTGACCGTGACCGGGGTGCCCGCGGACTTTCTGGAAAAGCTGCCGGTCCTGTGGGCGGCGCGCGGCACGGTGAACCAGGCGTCGCTGCTGACCGGCCTTGCGACCATCATTCTGATCGTCACCCTGCGTCGCGCCCTGCCGCGCTGGCCGGGCCTGATCGTGGCGGTGGGCCTGACCTCGGGCGCGGTGGCGCTGTTCGACCTGCCGGTCGAAACCGTCGCCGACCGGTTCGGCGCGCTGCCAAACAGCCTGCCCCTGCCCCGGCTCCCGGCGCTGAGTTATGCGCGTTTTGTCGAACTCGTGCCCTCGGCCATCGTCATCGCCTTTCTGGCGGGGGTGGAATCGCTCCTGTCGGCGATAGTCGCCGACAGGTTGCACGACAGCACCCATCGCCCGAATGCCGAGCTGCTGGCGCAGGGTTATGCCAATCTTGCCTCGTCCCTTTTCGGCGGCCTGCCCGCGACCGGTGCGATTGCCCGCACCGCAACCAACATCCGCGCGGGCGGGGAGACGCCGGTCGCGGGCATAATCCACGCGCTCACGCTTCTGGCCTTCATCTACGTGGCGGCGCCCCTTGCCGGTTATCTGGCAATGCCGGCGCTCGCCGGTCTTCTGATGCTGACCGCCTGGGGGATGAGCGAGCCGCATCACTGGCGGCATTATCTGAAGCTCCGGCTGTCGGACAAAGTCCTGTTGGTCCTGACCATGCTGCTGACGCTGATCGTCGATCTGACGGTGGCCATCGGCGTCGGTGTCGCGCTCGGGCTTGCCATCCGGCTCAGACGGCGCAATGTGCCGCCCGCCGAATGGGAAACGCCCGACCGCTGAACGCCAGGGCAGGAAGGAACTGCCATGCTGTCCTACCAGCACGCCTATCACGCCGGAAATCTGGCCGATGTGCACAAACATGCGCTTCTTTCGGTGATGCTGGCCTACCTGACGGCCAAGGACAAACCGCTGACCTACCTGGAAACCCATGCCGGACGCGGACTTTATGACCTGTCCGGGACCGAGGCGGCAAAGACCGGCGAGGTAGCCCAGGGAATCGCGGTGGCCGAGGCGCGCCGCTGGTTTGCGCCCGACCATCCCTACAGGCTGGCTCTGGCCGAGGTGCGGCATCGCCACGGCCCTGACGCCTATCCGGGTTCACCGCTGATCGCGGCGCTCGGTCTGCGGGACGGCGATCGTGCGACGGTGGCCGAACTGCACCCGCAGGAGTATCAGGCGCTTTGCGACGTGATGCTGCCCTACCCCGTGACCTGCCGCCAGATGGACGGGGCGGCGATGGCGCTGGCGCTGACGCCGCCCGAGCCGCGCCGCGGCCTGATGCTGATCGACCCGTCCTACGAGGTGAAGTCGGATTATGCCGCGATCCCCAAGCTGATCGGCGATGTCCACCGCAAATGGAACGTGGGCGTCATCGCACTTTGGTATCCGATCCTGATGGACCACCGCCACAAGCCGATGGTCGAGATGCTGACCGCAGCGGACTTTCCCAAGGCGCTGCGCCATGAGGTGCGCTTTCCCCCTGCCCGCGACGGGCACGGCATGATCGGATCGGGCCTTTTCATCCTCAACACCCCCTTTGGGACCGAGACGGAGGCCACCCGGTTGTCACGGTTTTTTGGCCAGCTCTGACCCCAGAATGAAAAAACGCTGCGGGAGGGAACCCGCAGCGTCAAAATCGCGACAGACGGAAGGGAAAGCCTGCGCGTTCGTAACCCGGCCAGGCCGCAAGCGGCGGAAGGGAGAGACCGGATCACCGGCGCAAACTGGCACGAAAACCCGTGGCGTGACTTGATCCATGTCAATTGCCCCGGCGAATGCGCGCCTGATAGCAATTGTTGCGGGCCGAGCGGACATCGACAAAGGCGACGTCGGGGTCGCGCAGCAACCCGGCCGCATAGTCCGCAAGCCCCGGCGCGGGAACCACGCGGCCCGTGCCGTAGCAGATGCGCTCGTCCGCCCGGTAGCCTTTCAGCAGATAGACGGGGCTTGCCGTCAGGACGGGCGGCAGGCCCTCGCCCTCGAACCGCGGGCAGTCGCCGGCACAGAGGAAGATCGGCCCGGTTTCGGCGTAGGGCTGCAGATGCGCAAAAGGCCGGTGGGCGCAGATCAGCATCTCTGCGTCCTGCGGGATGAAGTTCAGGCAATGGCGGCAGGGATTTCCCGGTCCGCCCGAGACCGCTCTTTCGGCCGGTTGACCGTTGGCGTCCCGGCCGCCTGCCCGCAGGGCGCGCACCACATCCGCGGGCAAAGCTTCGATTCTGATCATCTGATCGCTCCTTCCTGTGACCAGGATCAAATAGAAACGGGCCGCCCGGAGGGCGACCCGAAGCCTGCGCAATCCTGCTGAAAATCACCGCAAGAGGCTGGTGATCCGCCGGATGCTGGCGCGGCGGTTGGCACGTTCTTCCGCCTGGGTGTCCACCTTCAGGAACTGTTCGCCATACCCTTGCACCACCAGATTTTCCGGCGGAACAGCGAAATACTCGGTCAGCGCCAGCGCCACGGATTCAGCCCGACGGTCCGAAAGCGCCAGGTTATAGGCCGCGCTGCCCACCGCGTCCGTGTGTCCCTCGATCAGGAACATCTCGCGCGGGTTGTCGCGGACATAGGACTGGATCAGCTTGCCCAGCCCCGCCAGCGCCCTGGCCTGATCGGGCCGGATCGCGGCGGAACCGCTTTCGAACGTGATCGCGTCGAGGTCGATGATCGGCGCGAAGGCCCGCACTTCGGCAATGTCGCGAACCTGCGCGAGGCTGAAGGTGCGGCCCGCAACCGATTCGACGGCCAGCGCGGCGCGCAGCGCTGCCTCGTCTGCGGCGGTTGTCAGGACCGGACGCGCCACGGGTTTGGGCAGGCGCGTCACGTCGACCGGATCGTAGGCCAACGTATCGTCGATCAGGAGCGTTTCGCGCCCGTAGGGATCGACATGCACCCGCCTGAGGACGCGCATCTCCGCATCGCGGATCGTCACGATCCGGCTGCCATCGGTGCGCGTGACCGTGGTGCGGGTCGAACCGTCGCGGAAGGTTTCGGTCCGGACCTTCGATCCAGGCTGGCGCAGCAGCGCGTCATCGTCCTTCATCACGTAATATTGCCCGTCGCGGCTGACGACCACGCGGTCGCCCGAGTTCATCTCGACCTTGCGGTTGTTCGACAGGATCGCGCCGACGACCAGCGCCCCCGCGCCCAGAAGCAGCAGCTTCTCCACATCGCTGAGGCCCTCGTCGCGTTCGACCGCCACGGGCGCGGCCTTTGGCGCGGCCACGGCGGCGCCCTTGGCGGCCTGATTGACCTTGGTGGAAAAATCCTCGGACGAGGACCGGACGTTCTCCTGCGTCACCACCTCCTCCGTCACCTGCGCCACCGCTTCCGCGGGCGCCGGTGCCGTGGCGGACGGGGCAGCGCCGCCCTCCGTCGCCGGGGCCAACATTTCGGCCGCCGCCGCCACGGGGGCGGCGCCGCTCGCCGCGTCGGGCTGTTCGGGCAGGAGCGGCACCACCTCGGTCGAGGGCACGACACCTTCGGCCTTCAGTTCCCCGGCGATCACTTCGGTGGGCGTGGGTGCGGTTGGTTCGGCGATGGCCTCAGCGGGAGGGGCCGTTTCGCCCGACTGTTCGGCGAGGGCCTTTTCCAGATCCTCGGCGCTCGGTGCTTCGGCGGCGGGTTCGGGTACCGGTGCGGTTTCAGCCGAAGCTGCCGGCGCATCCTCAGCCGGGGCAGGTTCGGGTGCCGCTTCCGGAGCAGGTTCAGGGGCGGGCGCTTCCGCCGCTGGGTCTGGCTGCGGAGCCTCCGCCGCAGGCGCGGGTTCGGTCGCGGCTTCGGGCGCGGCGGGCGCCGTTTCCGTCACGGGTTCCGGCTGGGGTTCCGCGGCGGGAGCGGGTTCGGGAGCCGGTTCGGCCTGCGGCTCCTCCGCCGTCGCCTCGGCAGGAGCGGACTCGGTCGGCACGGCCTCTGGGATCACCTCGGCCGGAACGCTTTCGACCGGGGCACTTTCGACTGGGGCACTTTCGACCGGGGCCACTTCGGCGGGCACCGCTTCGGGCGGAGCGGCTTCGGCCGGGGCCGGCTCAGGCGCAGCTTCGGGCACTGCGGCCTCAGGGGCTTCGGCTTCGGCGGGCGCGGCTTCTGCCGGGGCAGGATCCGACGCAACCGGCGCAGTTTCGGCAGGGGCAACTTCGGCGGGTGCGGCTTCGGCGGGTGCGGGGATCGGCTCAATGCCTTCGGGGCACGGCAGGGCGGTTCCGTCCGGGCAGATCATCGCCCCTTCCTGGGCAACGACCGGGAAGCCGGACAGGACCAGCGACAGGCTGGTGACGAGGGCGGTCTGGGTGCGCAGGATGCGACGCATGAAATTCTCCGATGATCATGGCACGGGTTACACTCCCCGCAGATTGGGTACTCTTCCCCGGTTAAGCAATAACGGCGTGCGACAAGGAAAGTTCCTCCAGGCAAAGATGCGGCAGGCAACGGCATTATTCCGACCTTTTCGATAAGGTATTGACGCACTGCAGGCCCACCCCTAGAAAACCCAAATCCCGACTAAAGGAATCAACAAATGAAGCTGACTGTCTCTCTCGCCATCGCCGCCGGTGCCCTCGCCGCACCACTGTCCGCCGAGGAGGTGAATGTCTATTCCCACCGCCAGCCGGAACTGGTTCAGCCGCTTTTTGACGCTTTCACCGCACAGACCGGAATCGCCGTCAATGTCGCCTATGTCGACAAGGGCCTGGTTGAACGCCTTCAGGCCGAAGGCGACCGCAGCCCCGCCGACCTGGTGATGACGGTCGATATCGCCCGCCTGTCGCAGCTCGTCGACGCGGGTGTCACCCAGCCCGTCCAGTCCGAAGCGCTGACTGCGAACATCCCCGCGGAATACCGCGATCCGGCGAACCAGTGGTTCGGCCTGACCAGCCGTGCCCGCATCGTCTATGCCAGCAAGGAACGGGTCAAGGACGGCGAAGTCACCACCTACGAAGATCTGGCGGACCCCAAGTGGAAGGGCCGCATCTGCACCCGCCCCGGCACGCATGATTATAACCTCGGGCTGATGGCGGCGATGATTGCAAATCACGACGAGGCTTTCGCCAAGGAATGGGCGGCAGGTGTCAAAGCCAACCTGGCGCAAAAGCCCGAAGGCGGCGACCGCGATCAGGTCAAGTCGATCTGGGCGGGCGAATGCGACATCTCGCTGGGCAACACCTATTACATGGGGCAGATGCTGGCCGACCCGGAACAGACCGAATGGGCCAACTCGGTCCGCATCATCTTCCCGACCTTCGAAAACGGCGGGACGCATGTGAACGTCTCCGGCATGGCGATGACCAAGGCCGCGCCGAACAGGGATGAAGCGCTGAAACTGATGGAATTCCTCGCCTCCGATGAAGCGCAGAAGATCTATGCCGAAACCAACTACGAATTCCCGGTCAAACCCGGCGTGGAACGCTCGGCGCTGGTCAAGAGCTGGGGCGAGTTCACGGCGGATACGATCAGCCTGACCGATCTGGCCAAGCTGCGGCCCGCCGCACTGAAACTGATGGAAGAAGTGAACTTTGACGGCTGAGGCCGGATCGTCACCCCTTCAACCGGCACAAACGTCAGAGGCGGCCCGGCATTGTCCGGGCCGCAGCTTCTTTTGGCGGTCAGATCCTATTCGGCGGCAATCGCCGTGGCCGGCACGCCAGTGATCCGCGCGCCCAGATCGCGTGCCATCATGTCGAGATCGGCCACATAGCGGCCCCGCAGGTCCGCTTGCGCCAGCGCGGAAAACCCGTAATCCGGGCGCAGTTGCGGCTGGCGGGCATGGAAGGCGATCAGACGATCGCGCTGGCCCGGCTGAAGCCGGGTGCCCTGCGCCTGAAGCCGCTGGGCCATGGCGACAGCACTTTGGGTGATCCGCGGCCTGGCATGTGGTTCGACCGGCTGGCGCAGCGCCAGTCGCGGCACCATCAGCCCCAGCATCTGCGCCGGCCCCGCGGGCGCGGCCTGCACCACCAGTTCGCGCACGTCGAGTTCCTCACACAGCGTCGTCGCAAGATCGGCCCAGCCGCCCTGGAACCGGGCGAGCGCCTCGGCATAGTCGGCGAAAGGCTCCATCCGGCGATCAAGCGCCATGGCCATCCAGACCGAATGGAACAACACCTCGTAGGGCTGCACCATCAGGACCAGCCGTTCAACCCCCTGCCCCAGCGCTGCCCTGAGGAAACGGGCGCGGGCGCGGGCCTGGGTGTGGAAACGGCCGAGCAGCAGTTCGGAAGCCGGTCCGGCAAGATCGGGAACCGAAACCAGGAAACCGTCACTCCCCGCCTTGCGGTCAGGCGCAAAGCGCGCCGCGAGTGCCGATGCCGCGCGGTGATCTGCATCGGCGCTGGAGGGAGCGGACGGCAGGGCATTGGCGAAACTGTCGGCGCCGGTTCCCAGAACGTCAAAACAGAACAGCCCGTAGCCTGCGCGGCGCAATCCACCCCGGTTGGCGGCCAGCCAGACGACGAGATCCTCGGCCCCGGTCGTTGGCCCACCTGCGTGAAGATGTATCGTTTGTAAATTCATCTCTGTTCTGCAAAGTTTGCCACGCGTTTTGTCAATCATCACCACGCATTGTGGCGGGTTTTTGACGTAACTGCGGCGCTGAAATATCAGTGTCCCAATCCGGGAACCTACAATAGTTGACGCAGTGTCAACAATAAAGGCAGGAATACATGACCCGACCAGGCCGAAAAATCATCATCGACACTGACCCTGGCCAGGATGACGCCGTTGCGATCCTGCTTGCGCTCGCCTCGCCCGAACTGGAGGTTCTGGGTCTCACGACCGTCGCGGGCAACGTGCCACTGGCGCTGACCCAGAAGAACGCCCGGATCATCTGCGAACTGGTGGGCCGGACAGAAGTGAAGATCCTTGCCGGTTGTGACCGGCCGCTTGAACGAAAGCTCGTTACCGCCGAGCATGTGCATGGAAAATCCGGCCTCGACGGGATCGCGCTGCCGGATCCGACGATGGCGCTGACGCCCGGCCATGCGGTCGATTTCATCATCGACACTCTGCGCCGCGAACCCCCAGGCAGCGTGACGCTTTGTCCGCTCGGCCCCCTGACCAACATCGCCACCGCCTTCCTGAAGGCCCCCGACATCATCGGCCGGATAGCGGAAATCGTGCTGATGGGCGGCGGCTATTTCGAGGGCGGCAACATCACCCCGGCGGCCGAGTTCAACATCTATGTCGACCCCGAGGCCGCCGACATCGTCTTTCGTGCCGGAGTGCCGTTGGTGGTGATGCCGCTCGACGTCACCCACAAGGCGCTCACCTCCCGCGCGTGGATCGAGGGACTGCGCGCCATGGGAACCGAAGCCGGCCGCGCCGTCGCAAGCTGGACCGATTTCTTCGAGCGCTTCGACACGGCGAAATACGGCAGCCAGGGCGCGCCCCTGCACGATCCCTGCGTCATCGCCTATCTGATCGAGCCGGCGCTCTTTCAGGGCCGCCATGTCCATGTGGCCATCGAACTGCAGGGCACCCATACGCTCGGCATGACAGTTGCCGACTGGTGGCATGTAACAGACAATGCGCCAAACGCCATGTTCATGGGCGACATTGATCGGGCGGGGTTCTTCGCGCTGCTGACCGAAAGGCTCGCGCGACTTTGACGGGGCCCGCGCGGGTCTCAGATCTCGATCTGCCCGTCGTCGGGCGGGACCATCTCGGGAAGTGACTTGCGGCGGATGATGATGTCGCCGTTCGGCAGCATTTCCGGCGGATGATAGTTGCGGAAATCGTCGATCCGGCCAAGGAGATCCCGCAGGGCCGGTCCCGCTTCATCCATCGCCTCGTCCAGCCCCTTGCCCAGTTCCTTCATCCGGGGTTCGACATCGTCAAGCAGCGACTGAAGCAGCATGCGCGCGCCCTTCTCGATCAGGCTCATCCCTTCCTCGGCGGACGGATCTGGCGCAATCGCCGGCGGGTCGTCCGCCCTGAGCGGCAGGGCGGCCAGCGCCAGACACATGGCCAGGGGCAAGGCGGATCTCATGTCGCTAACATAGGACGGACGGGCCGCGCTGATAAGAGCCGGCGATCAGATCGGCATATCCACGCTGACCGGGAAATGATCGGACGCCATCAGCAGCGCCTCGCGCAGTTCTTCGGTCTGATAACAGGCGGGATCGTCGAACGGATGCCAGATGCGCCAGTGCGACTTCATGGCGCGCAGGTCGGGCGACACCATGACGTAATCGAGCAGTGCGGTGAAATAGCGCTTCTCCTCGTCGAGGTAGAACCGCGCGCTGACCGGGACAAAGCCGGTCTTCTGCGAAAGGGCCCGGCGCGCATGCGGATCGTAAAGCCGCGTTTCGGGCGACTCGTCCCAGCCCAGCACGATCTCCACCCCGGACTTGCCAAAGAGTTTTTCGTATTCGTCCAGTCCCGGCCCGTCGTTCAGGTCGCCAAGGACCATCAGGCTCTCACCAGCTGATAGATGCTCAAGCACCCGCGTGCGCAGCCAGACGCATTCGGCAAGCTGCTTGCGCCGGTTGGCGATGGCGATGCGCCGCGCCTCCTCCGGCCCGTTGGCGCCATGGGGCGCCTTGGTCTTCAGATGCGCACCGATCATGCGGAAGCGGAAGCCGTCGGCGGTTTCGGCGGCAATTTCCAGCGGCGGCTTGGAATAGGTCACGCGATCCTGCGTGCCATCGACATCCAGGTCGATCAGATAGGATTGGTCGAACCGCGGTGTCGGACCGTCCGGCCCACCCTGCGGGTCATGGCGCACGGTCAGCTTGTCGGGGTCGTAGAGGAGCGCGATCTCCTGCTGGGTATCGTTCTGAAACCCCAGAAGCGCCCGCCGCTGGCGCAGGCCGAACCGTTCGGCAAACCGTTCGAGCATGGCCACGGTCCGCCGACGTTCGCCATTGTCTGGGGCTTCGATGATCATCACCGCGTCGGCCTCAAGCGCCGTCAGGACAATCGCGATCGATTCAATCTGCTGGCGGCGGGTGACCCTGTAGCGCGAGGACCTTTCGCCATCCTCCAGAAGCCGCCCCCGGGCATCGAAGAGATTGGTGAACCATTCGATGTTCCAGGTGGCGATGCGCATGCCTCAGGCCGCCACTTTGCGGCTGATGATCTCCCAGGCGCGGTTCACGTCCCTGAGCCGGTCCTCGGCCAGGCGGATTGCCTCGTCCGGCAGGCCGCGTGCCGCCATCCCGTCGGGGTGGCTTTCACGCACCGCCTGCTTCCAGGCACGTCTGATCTGCTCCATCGGCATGTCGGGGCTGACACCGAGAATGTCATAGGGATCGTGCGGATCGTTTTCCACGAACCGCGCGCGCAACATGCGGTAGCAGGTCTCGCTCAGCCCGAAGATCTCGGTCACGTGCCGCAGGAATCTCTCCTCGGTCTCGTGCAACTCGCCATTGGCAATCGCAACCTGGAACAGTCCCTCGGCCAGGTCGATCAGCACCCGGTCGCCGCGGCCGAACATCGCGGCGATCTTGCGGGCATAGGCATCGAACCCCGCCACGTCCTGTCGCGCCAGATTGAAGACCCGCGCGGCGTCCGCCTCATCCTCGGGCGCGATGGTGAAGACGCTGCGGAAGGCGGCCACCTCGTCGCGCGTCACCTGACCGTCGGCCTTGGCCATCTTGGCACCCAGCGCGATCACCGCGATGGTAAAGGCCACCGACCGCTCCGGCGGCGTCTTCAGCCGCTCGAACACGGCGGTCAGGCCTTCGCCCTTGGTCAGGGCGGCGAGTGCCTCGGATGTGCGGGTCCAGATCGACATGATGCCACTTTAGCTGCGGCGCAGCGGAATGTCAGCCGGTCACAGGAATTTCATCATCAGGACGAGGTCGAGCCAGCGTCCGAACTTGCGCCCGGCCTCGGGGAGGGTGGCGATGGTCCTGAACCCCAGTTTTTCGTGAAAGGCGACGCCTGCGGCATTCTCGCCCGAAACGCCCGCGAACAGAGTATGCCCGCCGGCGGCGCGCGCGTGCTCTTCCAGGCGGACCATCAGGGCGCGCCCAACCCCGCGCCCCCGGGCCGCCCCGTCAAGAATGACGGAATGTTCAAGCGCATGCGCATAGCCGTTGCCGCCCCGGAACTGGGCATAGGTCGCAAAGCCCAGAAGCTGTCCCGCCGCTTCGGCCACGAAGAACTCATGCCCGTCGCGGCGTCGACCCGTGATGATTTCGTCCACCCTGGCACTGTCGCGTTCCTCGGAATGGAAGATGATCGTCGTGTCGCGGATCAGCGGATTCCAAAGGGCGCAGATCGCCGGATAGTCGCCGGGCAAGGCGGGCCGTATGGTCATTCCAGATGTCTTTCTCCATGGGGCGTCGCAAAGGTTCCGCGCAGAGCGGCGGGTCCGCTGACATAGCGCACACGCGGATCGTCGAGCGCCAGATGCGCACGCAATGCCCCGGCCTCGGGATGCACCACCTCCAGCCGGATCAGACGGCAGCCGCTGTCGGCCAGCCGGTCCTGCGGCTTCAGCCCGCCCTGCCATTCGATCAGCGCGGGGAAGCAGTCGGCATAGGGCAGTCGTCCGTCGGCAGGCACCGCCATGCGCCAGCGGAAATCGCCGCGCGACAGCGAAACCGCCCGCCCTGCCCCTTCGGGCGCGGCCGCAAGGGCCAGATCCAGATCATCCACCCGGCAGATCCAGTTGGTCAGCCGCGGCTTGCCCCGAAACTCATCCAGCCGGAACCAGCGCGGATGCGGCACCGCAGGTGCTTCGGGGTCGATGGCGATCACTTCCAGATAGTCCGACGGCCCAAGACCCAGCAACCGGTTGTGGGTGGACATGTAGACATGCTGCCCGATCGGCCCGAGCCTGACCCCCAGCGCCGCCTCGACATAGGCCATGCCGTCGGCCAGCGTCGCGGCCGAAACCGCAAGATGATCGAGTGCCCAGATGGCTTGCCCCTTCATTCTGGCCCAAATATCCCACGGGGGTCCGGGGGTGGGAAACCCCCGGCCTTCGCTTCAGCCCCGCGCCTGCCGGATGAGGCCCAGGATATCCTTCGCCGCCTCGGGGATATTGGTGCCCGGCCCGAAGATCGCCTTGACCCCGGCCTTCTTCAGGAAGTCATAGTCCTGCTGCGGGATGACACCGCCACAGATGACAATGATGTCGCCCGCGCCTTTCGCCGCCAGCGCCTCGATCAGCTTGGGCGCCAGCGTCTTGTGACCGGCCGCCTGGCTGGAAATGCCGACGACATGCACGTCATTGTCGATCGCATCCTGCGCCGCTTCTTCCGGCGTCTGGAACAGGGGGCCAACGTCGACGTCAAAGCCGATGTCAGCGAATGCCGTAGCAATAACCTTCGCCCCCCGGTCATGCCCGTCCTGGCCCATCTTCACCACCAGCATCCGCGGCCTGCGCCCCTCGGCCTCGGCG
The DNA here is from genome assembly GCA_964600685.1 of uncultured Frigidibacter sp. Taxonomy (GTDB): domain Bacteria; phylum Pseudomonadota; class Alphaproteobacteria; order Rhodobacterales; family Rhodobacteraceae; genus TMP-24. The sequence continues at coordinate 15,811 of CAZRKU010000065.1, forward strand.
AAAGCCTCGACTTCACTCTGGATCGCGGCAAAGCCCTCGTCGCCCTCGTAGGCGCTGCCATAGACCCCGGCGAGCGTCTTCACCTCGGCACGGTGGCGGCCAAAGATCTTTTCCATCGCCATGCTGATTTCCCCCACGCTCGCCCGCGCCCGCGCCGCCGCGACCGCCGCCTCCAGAAGATTGCCGCCGTGACCGGCGCGGAACTCCAGTTCGGCCAGCGCCGCCGCGCAGGCCGCCGCATCCCGCGTATCGCGGATGCGGGCCAGCCGGGCGATCTGGGCGTCGCGCACCGCCATATTGTCCACGTCGAGGATTTCGACCGGATCGGAACGGGTGGGCCTGTATTTGTTCACGCCCACCACGACTTCATCGCCCCGGTCGATCATCGCCTGACGCCGGGCCGCCGATTCCTCGATCCGCATCTTCGGCATGCCGGAGGCGACGGCCTTGGTCATGCCGCCCATCGCCTCCACCTCCTCGATCAGCTTCCAGGCCTCGGCCGCCAGATCGGCGGTCAGCTTCTCGACATAGTAGGAACCGGCCAAGGGATCGACAACATGAGTGATCCCGGTTTCTTCCTGCAAGATCAATTGGGTATTACGCGCAATTCGTGCAGAGAACTCGGTCGGCAACGCCATCGCCTCGTCCAGCGCGTTGGTGTGCAGCGACTGCGTGCCCCCCAGCACCGCCGCCATCGCCTCATATGCGGTGCGGACGACGTTGTTGTAGGGGTCCTTCTCCTGCAAGGACACGCCCGAGGTCTGGCAATGGGTGCGCAACATCAGGCTTGCGGGTTTCTTCGCCCCGAATTCCAACAT
>CAZRKU010000066.1:0-16610 GCA_964600685.1 uncultured Frigidibacter sp.
GGGGGGGGGGCGGGGGGGGGGCGGGGGGGGGTGGGGGGGCGGGGGGGGGGGGGGGGGGGGGGCGGCGGGGCGCCCCCCCCCCCCGGGGGCCCCCCCCCCCCGCCGGGAGGGCGCCGCCCTCCCGGACCCACCCGGGATACTTGTGGACAGAAAATGAGGGAACCTCAGCGCAGAACGGCACCCGGGTTCATGATCCCCAACGGATCGAGCGCCGTCTTGATCGCCCGCATCGCCGCCAGTTTGGCCGGATCGCCGTAGCGTTCGAGTGTCGCCACCTTCAGCCGCCCGACGCCGTGTTCGGCGCTGAACGACCCGCCGAGACTGACCACCCGGTCATGCACGCGCGCCTGAATGTCCCCGGCCAGCGGCAGGTAGGCGGCGCGGCTTTCGCCCTTGGGCGGGAAGATGTTGAAATGCAGGTTGCCGTCGCCGAGATGGCCGAAGGCATTGATCCGCAAGGGCCCGAAGCGGGCGATCAGGTCGGGGGCGGCTGCGAGGAAACCGGCGATCTCCGACAGCGGAAGCGCGATGTCGTGCGAGGCAATCGCGCCGATCCGGCGGTTGGCCTCCGGCAGCGCCTCGCGCAGCGCCCAGAAGTCGTCGGCCTGCCGCTGGTTCCGGGCGATCAGACCGTCGCTGACCAGATTGGCCCTGGTCGCTTCGTCGTAGATGTCCGACAGAACCCCATCCCCCGTCAGCCCGTCGGGCAGACCGACCTCGATCAGGACCATCCAGTCCGGGCGCCGACCGAACGGCTGGCGCAGATCGGGCAGCGCCTCGTCCATAAACCGCAACCCCTGCCCGGAGATCAGCTCGAACGCCGACACGCAGCCGGCCATCCGCGCCTGGGCCAGGGCCAGAAGCCGCAGCGCGGCAGCCGGCGAGGGAACCTGCAAAAGCGCAGTGCCAATCGCCGCCGGCACGGGGTGAAGCTTCAGGCTGGCGGCAGTGATGATGCCCAGCGTGCCCTCTGCCCCCACCAGCAGATTACGCACATCATAGCCGGTATTGTCCTTCCTCAGCCGCCTCAAACCGTGAAAGACCGAACCATCGGGCAGGACCGCCTCGACCCCCAGACAGAGGTCGCGCGCCGATCCATAGCGCAGCACATTCACGCCGCCCGCATTGGTGGACAACAGCCCGCCGATCCGCGCGCTGCCTTGCGAGGCGAGCGCGAGCGGAAAGAGCCGCCCGGCGGCGGCCGCTGCGGCCTGCACATCGGCAAGGATCGCGCCCGCCTCGGCGACCAGCACATTCTCCTCCGGATAGGTCGCGCGGATCCCGGCCATCCGTTCCAGCGACAGGATGAGGGGCAGCGGCCCTTCGGGCAGGACCTGCCCCAGCACCAGCCCGGTCCCCCCGCCATAGGGCACGATCCCGACCCGCGCCGCGCCACAGGCACGCACGATCGCCGCCACCTCGCCCACATCCCGCGGCCGGGCGACGAACCGGCCCAGCCCCGTCACCCGCCCGCGCGCTTCGGTCAGGTAGCGCGGCTCGACCGGGGCGATCAGACCAGGGCCGAGCGCTGCTGCTTCCAGCCCCCCGGCGAAATGATCGTCGGCGGGGTTGAGCGTCATGCCGCCTCCAGCCTGTCGGCCAGCGCCAGGATCGCCTCGACCGAGCGCAGGTTGCGCGCCGTAATGTCGATGGGCAGGCTCCCAACCCGCTGGGCCAGCTTCGACCGCCCGATCCCGTCCGGCAGGTGCAGCCACAGGACACGGCCCTGCCAGCGATAGCTTTCCCCCGGCGCCGCCACCGATTTCAGAAACTCGCCGGTGGCGGGCGGCAGGTCGCGATCCATGAAAAAGAAATGCACCTTGTCGCCCGCCTCCCCCGGCCAGGGATTCGCGGCCACCGCCGCCGCCAGCGCCGCGCGGGTCAGCATCAGGACCGGCGGACGGAACCGGAACCGGGCATGAACGGCATCGGCGATCTCTGCCGCCAGCTGAGGCGCGGCCTTTCCCGACCGGAAAACGGCGTTCCCGCTCTGAATGTAGGTCCGCGCCGCCTCATACCCCAGGCCCTCGAGCAGCGCGCGAAACTCCGCCATCGGCAGGCGGTTGACGCCCGACACATTCACCGCCCGCAGAAGTGCCACCCAGACCGTCATGATCCTCTTTCATCCTGGTCCACACACGCCGGGGGGACCGGCGGGAGCCCCCCCGGCCTTGGCCCCGCAAAACTCAGCCCGCGTCGGTCCGCCCGCGCCGGTCGGCCCTCAGATTGGCGTAAAGCACATGATTGCGCCAGCGCCCGTTGATCTGCAGATAGCTCTGGGCGACGCCCTCATATTTGAACCCGACATTCTCCAGCACCCCGCGCGAGGCGGCATTTTCCGGCAGGCACCCGGCTTCGAGCCGCGACAGGTCGAGATCGGTGAAGGCATAATGCACGACGGCCAGCAGCGCCTCGCGCATGTAGCCCTGCCGCGCATGGGGTGCGCCGACCCAATAGCCAAGCGTTCCCGCCTGCGCCGGCCCCCGGCGGATGTTGTCGAGCGTCACCGCACCCAGAAGCGCTGCATCCGCCCGGCGGATCAGGAACAGGGGGACGGCGGTGCCTGCAGCCTCAGCCCGGGCCGCCCAGTAGACCCGGTTGGTGAAGGCCTGGCGGGACAGCGAATCCTCGGCCCAGACCGGATCCCAGGGGGTCAGGAAATCGCGGCTGATGTCACGCAGCGCGGCCCAGGCGCGATAGTCGGAATGGGTGGGCAGACGCAGGCTCAGCCGCTCGGTCTCCAGACGAACCTTTCGCCGGAGGAGCCCCATCAGGCGGCAAGCCTTTCCTTCAGCGCCTGAAGACCGGGCGCCGCCTCGACCGGCCCGTAAAGCGCCAGCGCCGCCGCGCCCTCGGCCACGATCTTCGCACCAAAGGCCCGCACATCGGCGGTCGATACGCCCTCGATCTCGGCGGTGGCCTCCTGCAGGCCCGGCACCCGGCCCCAGATCGCCAGATAGCGCGCCATGCGTTCGGCCCGGGCCGACGGGCTTTCCAGCCCCATCAGCAGACCCGCCTTCAACTGGGCCTTGGCACGGGCGACCTCGGCCTCGCTCATGTCCTCGGCGGCGCGCTTCAGTTCGTCCATCGTCAGGCGGCCCAGATCACCGATCTCCTCGACCGAGGTACCGGCATAGATGGTCAGCATGCCCGTGTCGTCATAACTGCCCGCCTGGGCATAGATCGAATAACAAAGCCCCCGCTCCTCGCGGATCTTCTGAAAGAGGCGCGAGGACATGCCGCCCCCCACCGCCGTCGCATAGACCTGCGCGGTATGCATGTCGGCGTCGCGGTAGGCCGGGCCGCGAAAGCCCATGGCGAAATGGACCTGCTCCAGATCCTTCACCTCGCGCCGCTCGGCGCCTTGCCAGCGTGCGGGTTCGGGCTGCGGGCGGGCGCGCGGTTTCAGATGACCGAAAAGATCCTCGGCGATCGTCACGAGTGCGGCATGATCGACCGCCCCCGCGCCCGACAGGATCATGCGTTCGGGGCCATAATGGTCGGCGACAAAGGTTTGCAGATCCTTGCGCTGGAAGGCCGACACACGCTCCGCCGGGCCAAGGATGGTGCGGCCCATCGCCTGATCGGGGTAGGCCGCTTCCTGTAGCCAGTCGAAGATGATGTCGTCGGGCGTATCAAGCGCCTGGCCGATCTCCTGCAAGATCACATGGCGCTCGACCTCGATTTCCTTCTTCTCGAACTTCGGGTTCAGAACAATGTCGGCGATCACATCCATCGCCAGGGGCACGTCAGCCTCCAGCACACGGGCGTAATAGGCCGTCATCTCGCGCGAGGTGTAGGCGTTGATGTAGCCGCCCACATCCTCGATCTCTTCGGCGATCTGAAGCGCGCTGCGCCGCTTGGTGCCCTTGAAGGCCATATGTTCCAGAAAATGCGCGATGCCGTTCTGGTCAGGCCGCTCATGCCGCCCGCCCGCCGTCACCCACAGCCCGACCGCCGCCGAGGCGAGTCCGGGCATGTTTTCGGTCACGATCCGCAGGCCGTTGGGCAGCGTGGTCAGGTCGGTCTTCAAATGCGGCGCCTTTCGCGGACGATTTTCTCGATGGCGGTCAGATCATTGGCCACGCGGGCGACCCGCTCCGTCCGGTCGAAGAGGTCGGCCATGCGCGGCGGCAGGCCGGGGCGGATGCCGGTGGCGGCTTCGACCGCGTCGGGGAATTTGGCCGGGTGGGCGGTGGCCAGCGTGATCATCGGGACCGCGCCCAGATGATCCGCGGCGACCTTCGCGCCGACCGCTGAATGCGGGCAGAGAAGTTCACCCGATGCGGCGCGCTCCGCGCGGATTGCCGCGCTGGTTTCGGCCTCGGACACCCGGCCCGAGAGGAAAAGATCGCGCAGGGCGTGAAGCGCACCCTGACTGACGGTGAATCCGCCCTTGGCCTTCATCTCCTCCATCAGCTGCGTCACCGCCTTGCCGTCGCGGCCATAGGCATCGAAAAGCGCGCGTTCGAAGTTCGAGGAAATCTGAATGTCCATCGACGGGCTGATCGAGGGTTTCACCCCGTTCATCTCGTACCGTCCGGTGGTCAGGCAGCGGTGCAGGATGTCGTTCTGGTTGGTCGCGATCACCAGTTGCGCGATCGGCAGACCCATGCGCTTGGCGATGTAGCCCGCGAAAATGTCGCCGAAATTGCCGGTGGGCACGGTGAAGCTGACCGGGCGATAGGGCGCGCCCAAGCTGACGGCCGAGGTGAAGTAATAGACAACCTGCGCCAGAACCCGCGCCCAGTTGATCGAATTGACACCGGCAAGCCCCACCTCGTCACGGAAGGCGAAATCGTTGAACATGTCCTTCAGGCGCGACTGGCAATCATCGAAATCCCCGTCGAGCGCGAGCGCATGGACGTTTTCTTCCGCAGGCGTGGTCATCTGCCGCCGCTGCACGTCCGACACCCGCCCATGCGGATAGAGAATGAACACATCCACGTTGGCGAGCCCCCGGAAGGCCTCGATCGCCGCCGATCCGGTATCGCCCGAGGTCGCGCCCACGATCGTCACCCTCCGCCCGTCCCGCGCCAGCGCGATCTGGAAAAGCTGCCCGATCAGCTGCATGGCGAAGTCCTTGAACGCCAGCGTCGGACCGTGGAACAGCTCCAGCAGGAAATGGTTCGGGCCAAGCTGCACCAGGGGCGCGCGCGCCGCATGGCCGAAGCCCGCATAGGCCTTGCCGATGGCGCTGCGGAATTCCGCATCGGTGAACGCCTCGCCGACGAAGGGCCGCATCACCCGGAAGGCCGCTTCCTCATAGCTCAGTCCGGCCAGCGCGGCGATCTCATCCCGCGTCAGCGTCGGAATGGTTTCGGGCACATAAAGCCCACCGTCCCGGGCGAGTCCGGTCAGCATCGCCTCGCCGAAGGTCAGTACCGGGGCCGCACCCCGGGTAGAGATATAGCGCATTCCGTGAACCTCAGTGCGTCCTTTGTCTGATACGCCAGAGAAGGTGGGCTGTCATCCCCGCCCAGACCGCCGCCAGCGAAAACCATGTGATCGCATAGTTCAGATGCTCGTTCGGGATGCCTATAGTATCAACCGGCACCGGCACGATATCTGGTTCCTGCCCGTCCGCCGATCTCGCCACGACCAGAACCGGCTCAGTATTGAGAAATTCCGACATGCTGACGACATCACGCGCGAACCACAGACGCGCGGCAAGGTCGGGCGGCGGCGTATAGCTGTCCACCTCGTCCGGCCATTGGAGATTGCCGATCACGGTCAGGGCCACGGGCGGGCGGGCCACCGCCCGCGCGTTCCCGGGGATGAAACCGCGATCAAGCAGCACACGCCGCCCGTCGGGCAGGACAAAGGCCGCGATCACCTCATAGCCGGCGCCTTCACCCTTGCGCCCCGAAAGAACCAGAACATCGGTGTCGGTCAGCCCTGACAGGCGCACCGGACGATAGCGGTCGGCCGTCGGATCGGGGGTTGCAAGCCCCGAGAAATCTGTCGGCGCATCCTTGATGCGATCTTCGATCCGGGCGAGTATCTCCTCCTTCCAGGCCAGTCTCTGCAACTGCCAGATGCCGAGCGACAGGAGAATGGCGCAACCGGCGACGCCCAGGATCAGCGGGAAAAGATAGCGACGCATTGCGGCACACTCGCTTTCGGCGGGGTCGGAACAGTCTCGGCGCAGGGTTCGTCCGGCGAAAGTTCAGTCGGATAGCCAATTGTCAACCGAAAAGCGCGGGAAATGCCCCCGCGCCCCGTTACTCTCCGGGTGCCGCTCAGCCGATCGCGGCACCGTGGCTGCCCCAGATGTAAATGGCGGCGAAGAGGAACAGCCAGACCACATCGACGAAGTGCCAGTACCAGGCGGCGGCCTCGAAGCCCACATGCTGTTCGGGGGTGAAATGGCCCTTCATCGCCCGGAACATGCAGACCAGCAGGAAGATCGTGCCGATGATCACATGCGCGCCGTGGAAGCCCGTGGCCATGAAGAAGGTCGCGCCGTAGATGTTGCCGGCAAAGCCGAAGGCGGCATTGCTGTATTCATAGGCCTGGAAGAAGGTGAACAGCGCCCCGAGTGCCGCGGCCAGAGCCAGGCCATTGATCATGTCCTTGCGGTTGTTTTCATGAACCAGCGCATGGTGCGCCCAGGTCGCCGCCGCCCCCGAACACAGCAAGATCAGCGTGTTGATCAGCGGCAGGTGCCAGGGGTCAAAGACTTCGATCCCCGCCGGCGGCCAGACACCGTCGATCTTGGGCGACCCTTCGGTCATCGGATAAAGCGCATGTTTGAAGAAGGTCCAGAACCAGGCCGAGAAGAACATGACTTCCGACATGATGAACAGGATGAACCCATAGCGCAGGCCGATGCGGACGACCGGCGTGTGATCGCCGGTGTTGCCTTCGCGGACCACATCCGACCACCAGCCGAACATCACGTAAAGCACCAGAACCAGACCGATCAGGAACATCCACGGCGTGATGCCCTTCATCCACAAGACGGCCCCGAACAGCATCACAAAGGCACCGACGGCGCCAAGCAGCGGCCAGATCGAAGGTTTCAGAATATGGTAGTCGTGGTTTTTTGCGTGCGCCATGTCGGTTTCCCTGCTTTGGCCTCAGTTATAGGTGGCCTTTGGCGCGGGCGAAAGCTCCGCCTGCGCCTCGGGCATCTCGGTTTCGAAGAATGTGTAGGACAGCGTGATATGGCGGACACGCGCCGTGTTGCCGTCCCTGGTGATTTCGGGATCGACATAGAAGGTGACCGGCATCCGCACCCGCTCGCCGGGCTTGAGAACCTGTTGGGTAAAGCAGAAACAGTCGATCTTGGTGAAATAGGCCCCGGCAATGTCGGGCGAGACATTGAAGCTTGCCGTTCCTGCGATGGTCCGGTCGGAGTTGTTGTAGGCCTCGTAAAAGGCCAAGCCGGTTTCGCCGATGCGCAGCGTCACCTCATTCTCGACGGGTTTGAACTCCCACGGCAGGCCGCGGTCGGTATTGGCATCGAAGCGGATGGTGATTGTCTGATCGAGGATCTCGCCGGGTGCGCTCTTGGCGGTCTGCGGCGTGCCGGCAAACCCCGTCACCTGGCAAAACCAGTTGTAGAAGGGCACGGCCGCAAAACTGAGGCCGACCATCGTCACCACGACAGCCAGAAGTTTGGCCGCGAGCCTGCGATTGGAAGCGGCTGGGGCACTCATGGGTTGGCCTCGGTTCCGGGCGGCTGGCCGGGCGCGTCCTGACGCGAGACCTTTGCGATGGTCAGACCAAAGACCAGTGCCACGAAAATCGCGAGCGTCAGCCCGAGACCGAGGTTGCGGCCCCAGCGACGGCTGTGGAGTTCATGTTCCTTCGTAATCGCCATTACCAGACCCCGTATCCTAGGGCGCGCAGGGTATCGTCGATCAGCAGCGCGCCGAAATGCAGAAAGAGATAGGCGAGAGAAAAGCGGAAAAAGCCCTTTTCAACCCGGTATTTGTCCGCCTCGGCCGCCGCTTCGCCGCGCCGCGCGATGCGCAGGGCGCCAAGGATGAACCAGGCGTTCAGCAGGACGGACACAGTCAGATAGACCGGTCCGCCGATCGTGGTGAACCCAAGCGCCAGAGCGACCGGCGCCAGCAGCAGCGTATAGATCAGGATATGCCTGCGGGTTGCCGCGCGCCCGTGGGTCACCGTCAGCATCGGCACGCCTGCGTTCGAATAATCGTCCTTCATGAACAGCGCCAGCGCCCAGAAATGCGGCGGCGTCCACATGAAGATCAACGCAAACATCAGCACGGAGTCGATGCTGATGCCCCCGGTGGCGCAGGCCCAGCCGATCATCGGCGGGAAGGCCCCGGCGGCGCCGCCGATCACGATATTCTGCGGCGTCGAACGTTTCAGCCACATCGTGTAGATCACGACATAGAAGAAGATGGTGAAGGCGAGGAAGAGGCCCGCGAACCAGTTCGCGGCAAGCCCCAGCATCAGCACGGAAAGAAGCGACAGGGCCAGCCCAAAGCCCAGCGCCTCGCCCTCGCTGATCCGGCCCGCCGGGATCGGACGGCTGGCGGTCCGCCGCATCAGCCGGTCGATGTCGGCGTCATACCACATGTTGAGCGCGCCCGAGGCGCCGCCGCCGAGCGCGATGAACAGGATCGCGGCGAAGGCCACGAAGGGGTGAACCGGAACCGGCGCGACGATCAGGCCGACCAGCGCGGTAAAGACCACAAGCGACATGACGCGCGGCTTCAGGAGCTGGACGAAATCGCCAAAGCCCGCCTCCTTGCCTTGGTCAATGGCGCTGATGTCGGTCATCATGTCCCCCAGGAGCAGGAGCGCCAGTCAGCGCCCCGCCGTCCGTTCAGTTCGAGGCAACCTGCACCGTCGACGAAGCACCGGCATCGGCTGTCTTGGTCCGCGCGACCCATTCGGCATAGACCTGTTCGGAAACGACCTTCACCGTGATCGGCATATAGGCATGGTTCTTGCCGCAGAGTTCGGAGCACTGGCCGAAATAGATGCCTTCCTTCTCGGCCTTGAACCACAGTTCCGCGATCCGGCCAGGCACCGCATCCTGCTTCACCGCAAAGGCCGGGATGGTCCAGGCGTGGATCACGTCCGACGCGGTGACCTGCACCACGACGGTCTTGCCGACCGGAACGACCACGGCAGTATCGGTCGCCAGGAGATATTCGTCCTCGGCGTATCCGTATTCAGCCAGCTTTTCCTTCTCCAGTAGGAAGCTGTCGAAGGCGATGCCCTCGTCCGGATATTCATAAGACCAGAACCACTGGTTGCCGGTCGCCTTGATCGTCACGTCCGCAACCGGAATCTCCTGCTGCTTGAACAGGATCGGCAGCGAGAAAGACCCGATCGTCACCAGGATCAGGACCGGGATCAGGGTCCAGACGATTTCAAGGGGAGTGTTGTGGGTAAACCGCGCCGGCGTCGGGTTCGCCCGGTTGTTGAAGCGCAGGGCGACAATTGCCAGCAGCACCACCACCAGCGCCACGACACCGTAGGCCAGATAAAGCAGAACACCGTCAAGCCATTGCTGATCGCGGGCAAGCTCGGTCGCTGCCGGCTGGAAGCCGGTGCCGTCCGCTCGGGGCCTGCCCACAGTCTCCAGTCCGGTGATACCGTCCTGGGCAAAGGCCGCGCCCACCATTGCGGCCGAGGTGATGCCGGCCGCGAGGCCCGAAAGAATGTTCGCAAAACGCATGTCGTGTTCCCGTTCCTGCTGCGGCTTGTCCCGCCGCCCCCGTCCCGCGTCCATTGAACGGGACTGGTTGTATCCGTGACTTCTAAAATCATATTAGAGGGGAGGCGACAAGCAAAACTGTCGCGGTGATGCGTCGCTTTTTGACCGATATCAGGGACGGGACTGGGGACAGACATGACTGACGAGAGGTTTCGACCGTTTGAGAGCCATCTGGACCAGGAGCAGGCCCTGTCGATTCTACGCAACGCGGTCGCAGGGGCCGACGACGGGGAATTGTTTCTGGAGCGCCGCCGGTCCGAGGGGCTGGTCTTCGATGACGGCCGGCTGAAGAACGCGAGTTACGATGCCTCCGAAGGGTTCGGCCTTCGCGCCGTGCGGGGCGATGTTTCGGGTTATGGCCATGCGTCCGAGATTTCGGAAGCCGCGCTGAAGCGCGCCGCGGAAACCGCGCGGCTTGCGGTGGGTGATGGCGGCGGGGTGCTCGCCGATGCGCCCCAAGGCACGAACCGCAGGCTCTACGGCGACGCCGATCCGATGCTGGACGCGACCTTCGGGCTGAAGGTCGAGACGCTGCGCGAGATCGACGCCTTTGCCCGTGCCCTTGATCCGCGGGTGGTGCAGGTATCGGCGACGATCGCCGCCAGCCTGCAGGAGGTCTTCATCCTGCGGCCCGAAGGCGGTCTCGTGTCCGATATCCGCCCGATGAGCCGCGTGAATATTTCCGTCATCGTGGAGGAAACCGGCCGACGCGAGTCGGGCAGCTACGGCGGCGGCGGGCGCACCGGCCTGACCGCGATGATGACACCCGGCCACTGGCAGCCGGTCGCGCGGGAAGCCCTGCGCATCGCGCTTGTGAACCTGCGCGCCGTCGCCGCACCGGCGGGGATGATGGATGTGGTGGTCGGCCCCGGCTGGCCCGGCGTTCTCTTGCACGAAGCCGTGGGCCACGGGCTTGAGGGTGATTTCAACCGCAAGAAAACCTCGGCCTTCGCCGGGCTGATGGGGCAGAGGGTCGCCGCGCCCGGCGTGACGGTTGTGGATGACGGCACCATCCCCGACCGGCGCGGCTCGATCACCGTCGACGACGAAGGCACGCCTTCGGGCAGGAATGTGCTGATCGAGGACGGCATCCTCGTTGGCTACATGCAGGACCGGCAGAATGCCCGCCTGATGGGCGTCGCGCCCACCGGCAACGGGCGGCGCGAAAGCCACGCCCATATCCCGATGCCGCGCATGACCAACACCTACATGCTGGGCGGGAGCGCGCAGCCGGCCGACATCCTCGCCGACCTGAGGGATGGCATCTATGCCGTGGGCTTTTCCGGCGGTCAGGTCGACATCACCAACGGCAAGTTCGTCTTCAACTGCACCGAGGCCTACCGCGTGAGAAGTGGCGTGGTGGGCGAGCCGGTGAAAGGGGCGACGCTGATCGGCGACGGGGCGACCGCGCTGAAACAGATCCGCGCCATCGGCAATGACATGGCGCTGGATCCCGGCATCGGCAATTGCGGCAAGGCGGGCCAGTGGGTGCCGGTCGGCGTCGGCCAGCCGACGCTGATGATCGGCGGGCTGACGGTGGGCGGCTCGGCCGCCTGACGGCAGGTGCGCCAGGGTTTCCCGGACCTGAGCGCTGCTTCGGGCTGCTGTCAGGGCGGCGGCACCTTGCCCCGTTCACGGCAGGCTGGTTCCCGACCGAAAAATTCGCGCACGGCGGGAAAATCGCCTGCGAATCGTAACCTTTGGTTAACCTTGTGACCGCTATGGTGACCTTGCGAATGAGGCGAAGGCACGAGGGACAAGGTTTGTTTTCTTACCCCACCCCCTTCACCCCACCCACCACGGAAGATGACAGACTGTCGTGGCTCCGTCTCATTCGCTCCCGCAGGGTCGGGGTCCAGACCTTCTGGCGGCTGATCGAAGAACACGGCTCGGCCCGTGCTGCGCTGATCGCCCTTCCCGAAATTGCCCGCGCCGCCGGAGTCAACGGCTACGAGCCCTGCCCCGAAGGCGTGGCGCTGGCCGAACTGAATGCGGCGCGCAAGGCGGGGGCCCTGATGCTCTGCAAGGGCGCGGCGGATTACCCCGCCGAATTGGCACTGACCGGCGATGCCCCCCCCGTCCTGTGGGCGCGTGGCGATTTGCGGGTGCTGGAACGCCCGATGGTGGCGCTTGTCGGTGCGCGCAACGCCTCCTCGCTCGGCACCCGCATGGCGCGCAGGCTGGCCGAGGATCTCTCGGCGGCCGGTCTCACCATCGTTTCCGGCCTTGCCCGTGGCATCGATGCTGCGGCCCATCAGGCCTCCCTGCCCGGCGGCACGGTCGCGGTGCTGGCCGGGGGTGTCGATGTCATCTATCCGGCCGAAAACCTGGCCCTTGCCGACGACATCGTCCGCCAAGGGCTGATCCTGTCCGAACAGCCCATGGGTCTTGCGCCGCTTGCCCGGCATTTCCCCCTGCGCAACCGCATCATCTCCGGCCTCTGCCGCGCGGTGGTGGTGGTGGAAGCAGCACTTCAGTCCGGCAGCCTGATCACCGCACGCGCCGCCCTTGATCAGGGGCGCGAGGTTCTGGCGGTTCCCGGCCACCCGTTCGACGGGCGCGCCGGCGGCTGCAACCTGCTGATCCGCGACGGCGCGACCCTGGTGCGCGGCAGCGAAGATGTTCTGGCGATCCTTGATCTGTCATCCCGCCCCCGGCCGACCGCGGCCGCCGACCATCCGCCCGCATCTGCCGCCCTGCCGCCAAGCAATGACCCGCCTCCACGCGATTGGCGCGATCAGTCAAGCCTCCACCGGGCGATCCTCGACCGGCTTGGTCCTAGCCCCCTCGCCGAGGATCAGTTGCTGCGCGACCTCGCCCTCAGCCCGCAACGGGCCGCGCCGGAACTGCTGACGCTTGAGCTTCAGGGCCAGATTCAGCGCGCACCCGGCGGGCTTCTGTCGCGCCTCTGATTCCAACCCCGATCACACCCGCCCGACCGGCCGCGACAGGCCGCCCGCAGCGGATCGGCGTCAGGCGCAGTCGGCGGCGGGACATCTGTTTCAGCGCGGTCATTGACAAGCCCCACCCTTGGCCCCCATGTTCCGCCCCCGTATTGAAGAACGTTTACCCCGAGGAAGTCATGGCCGTCGTCGTCGTCGAATCTCCTGCCAAGGCCAAGACAATCAACAAATATCTTGGATCGGACTACACGGTTCTCGCCTCCTATGGCCATATCCGCGATCTGCCGCCGAAAGACGGGTCGGTGAACCCCGACGACGGATTCGAGATGACCTGGGAGGTGGCGGCCGACAGCAAAAAGCACATCCGCGCCATTGCCGAGGCGTTGAAAACCGACGATACGCTCATCCTCGCCACCGACCCTGACCGCGAAGGCGAAGCAATTTCCTGGCACCTGAAGGAGGCGCTCGCAGCGTCGCTGAAAAAGGGCAAGACCGTCCGCCGCGTCACCTTCAACGCCATCACAAAATCGGCCGTGAGCGAGGCGATGGAACATCCCCGCGACGTCGACCAGGCGCTGGTCGAGGCCTATCTCGCCCGCCGGGCGCTCGATTACCTCGTGGGCTTCAACCTCTCGCCCGTCCTCTGGCGCAAGCTGCCCGGCGCCAAGTCGGCGGGCCGCGTCCAGTCGGTCTGCCTGCGCCTGATCGTCGAGCGCGAGCTGGAGATCGAGGCCTTCCGCGCCCGCGAATACTGGACCGTCGGCGCCCTGCTGAAAACGCCCCGCGGACAGGAGTATGAGGCGCGGCTGACCATTCTGGGTGGCAAGAAGCTCGACAAGTTCGATCTGGCCAATGCCACGGCGGCGGAGCTTGCGGTGCAGGCGGTCAATTCCCGCGCCCTGACCGTCAAACGGGTGGAGGCCAAGCCCGCCGCCCGCAACCCCTATCCGCCCTTCATGACCTCGACCCTGCAACAGGAAGCCAGCCGCAAGTTCGGCATGGGCGCCAAGGCCTGCATGTCCGCCGCCCAGCGGCTTTATGAGGCCGGCCATATCACCTACATGCGCACCGACGGCATCGACATGGCCCCCGAAGCCGTGATGGCCGCGCGCGACGAGATCAAGCGCCGCTTCGGGGCGGACTATGTGCCCGACAGCCCGCGCATGTACAAGAACAAGGCCAAGAACGCGCAGGAAGCGCATGAATGCATCCGCCCGACCGACATGGCGATGTCCCCCGAAAAGTTCCGGGTCGAGGATGATCAGCGCAAGCTCTACGATCTGATCTGGAAACGCACGATCGCCAGCCAGATGGCCGCCGCGCGGCTGGAACGCACCACGATCGACGTGGGCAGCGCGGATGGCGAGGTCGAGTTGCGCGCCACGGGCCAGGTCGTGCTCTTCGACGGGTTCCTCAAGGTCTATGATCAGGGCCGCGATGACGAGGAAGACGACGACAGCGCCCGCCTGCCGCAGATCATGCAGGGCGAAGCGGCCGACAAGCAGTCCGTCACGCCCGAGCAGCACTTCACCCAGCCCCCGGCGCGCTATACCGAAGCCACCCTGGTGAAACGGATGGAGGAACTCGGCATCGGCCGGCCCTCCACCTATGCCTCCGTGGTCACCACGATCCAGGACCGCGAATATGTCCGCAAGGAAAAGAACCGCCTGATTCCGGAGGACAAGGGGCGGCTGGTCACGGCCTTTCTGACCAACTTCTTCCGCCGCTATGTCGAATATGACTTCACCGCCGATCTCGAAAACGAGCTTGATGAAATCTCGGCGGGCGAGCGGAACTACAAGGAAGTCCTCGCCCGGTTCTGGCGCGACTTCACCGCCGCCATCTCTGAGACCGCCGATCTGAGGATCAGCGAGGTTCTGGAGAAGATCGACGAATTCCTCGCCCCCCACCTTTACCCGGCCCGCGCCGACGGGACGGACCCGCGCCTCTGCCCGACCTGCGGCAAGGGACGGCTGAACCTGAAGACCGCACGCTCGGGCGGCGCCTTCATCGGGTGTTCGAACTACCCGGAATGTCGCTACACAAGGCCGATTTCCGCCCCGAACGGCGACGACGGCGCGGGTTCTGCGGACGGAAAGGTGCTGGGACAGGACGAGAACGGCAACCCGATCACCGTGCGCGCCGGCCGCTTCGGCCCCTATGTGCAGCGCGGCGAGGCGACGGAGGCGCAACCCAAACCCGACCGTGCCAGCCTGCCCAAAGGCTGGGCCCCCGACAGCCTGACGCTTGACCGCGCGCTCGATCTTCTGAACCTGCCCCGCCCCATTGGCGCCCACCCCGAGGACGGCGCACTGGTCGAAGCCGGGATCGGCCGCTTCGGCCCCTACATCAAGCACAACACGACCTATGCCAACATCCCCGATGTCGAGGAGGTGTTCACCGTCGGCATGAACCGCGCCGTCGAGGTTCTGGCGCAAAAGGCCGCGCGCGGCGGCCGGGGGGCGGCTGCCGCGGCCGCGCCCTTGAAGGAGTTGGGCGATCACCCGGATGGCGGTCCGATGCAGGTCATGGCGGGCCGCTACGGCCCTTACGTGAAATGGGGAAAGGTCTTTGCCACCCTGCCCAAGGGCACCGATCCCGATGGCGTGACCTTTGAACAGGCCGTCGAATGGGCCAATGAAAAGGCGGCCAAGGGCGGCAAGGGCAAGGGCAAGGTCAAATCCACGGCGAAGGCCAAACCGAAAGCCGCTGCAAAACCCAAGGCGGCTGCAAAAGCCGCAGCCAAAGCCAAACCGGCCAAGATCGCAAAGGTCGGCGCGGCCTGATCGCGCCGACCTAACGCCCCTGGGTCAGTCTCCCGGCTCTGGTGCCATCAAAAGCTTGCGGACCAGTTCGAAACTGTTCCTGACCTGCATCTTGCGGATCATGTTCGCCCGGTGCACCTCGACGGTGCGGTGCGAACAGGAGAGCGCCAGCGCGATCTCCTTGCTGGTGAACCCGTTGACGAGATAGCGGGCGATGCGCTTTTCCGCCGCGGTCAGCGGGCCGAACGCCGCCGCCTTCCGCTCGGCGGGCCGGTAGGTCCAGATCGCCAGCCGCTGCGGATCGGCTCGGTCAAGCGCCGCGCCGCAGCCTTCCATCCACACGACCTGTCCGTCCTTGCGCCGCATGAACCGCTCGTCGTGGCAGACCGGCTGCGCCTGCAAGGCCTTGCGCGCCCGCGCGCCGATCACTTCGTAGTCGCTCTGACCGGGATAGAGCAGCCGGATCGACTGGCCCTCAAGCTCGGCCGGTGTCCAGCCAAAGACATCAAGAACCCGAAGGCTCGCCCTGAGGATCATCCGGTCCGCCAAGATCAGGGTCGCGTCCGGCGCATGCATGAAGGCCAGCCGCTCATAGTCTCGCGCCACGCCGGACGGCGCCGGTATGCTGGTCATCACCCGTTCCACCCTCTACGTATCTTTCTACGTATTCTTACGGATGGTGGCCCGCCAGGCAATCCGTCACGTTCACCGAGACACGCGGGGGGCCGCCCAACTGGGGCAGACGGCAGCCGCAACAAGACATCGGAAGGAGGATGCCGGTGAAGAAAGTCTACAAGGATGCGCAATCCGCCCTCGAAGGGCTGCTCTTCGATGGCATGTTCATCGCCGCGGGCGGCTTCGGCCTCTGCGGCATTCCCGAACTTCTGATCGCCGCGATCAAGGAGGCGGGGACGAGAGATCTGACCATCGCCTCCAACAATGCGGGCGTCGACGGCTTCGGGCTCGGCCAGCTTCTGGCGACCCGCCAGGTGAGGAAGATGATCTCCTCCTATGTGGGGGAAAACGCCGAATTCATGCGCCAGTATCTCTCGGGCGAACTGGAACTGGAATTCAACCCGCAGGGCACGCTCGCCGAACGGATGCGGGCGGGCGGTGCGGGCATCCCCGGCTTCTACACCAGGACCGGCGTCGGCACCGTGATCGCCGATGGCAAGGAAGTGAAGGACTTCGACGGTCAGGACTATATTCTCGAACGAGGCCTCGTCGCTGACCTCG
>CAZRKU010000067.1:0-16515 GCA_964600685.1 uncultured Frigidibacter sp.
AGACCTCGGGCGTGCGCCTGATGGGCTTCGGCCACCGGGTCTACAAGAACTACGACCCCCGCGCCAAGGTGATGAAGGAAAGCGCCGACGAGGTGCTGGAGTTGCTGGGCGTCCACAACAACCCGACGCTCCAGGTCGCCAAGGAACTGGAACGGATCGCGCTTGAGGACGATTACTTCGTTTCCAAAAAGCTCTATCCGAACGTCGATTTCTATTCCGGCATCATTCTTGAGGCGATGGGCTTTCCGACCTCGATGTTCACGCCGATCTTCGCGATTTCGCGAACGGTCGGCTGGATTTCGCAGTGGAAGGAAATGATCGGCGATCCGACGCAGAAGATCGGCCGCCCGCGCCAGCTTTACGTGGGCCCGACGCGCCGCGACTATGTGGCGGTCGGCAAGCGCTGAACCCGATCCGATCCGAAAGACAGGCCGCCCTGAAAGGGCGGCCTTCTGGTTTCGGGCCAGATCAGCGCGGCGCGCGCTTTCGGATGCGGAAAGTCGGCATACCCCGCCGCACCGGCCAGCATGTTCATCAGGCCCAGGTGACGGGGAAACTCGGCCGCGCGCATCAGATCGGTGCGCCGCGGCCGCGTGAAGGCCCAAAGATCGGCAATCGTCAGGGAAACCGCCCCTCCGGGCATGTCTTGTGCTTCCATGGGCACCCATCCGCGAGGAGCCGGCCACGGGTTCGCCGGCTTCGTGGCAGAGCGCGCCTGAAGGTCAAGCCGCCTGTCTGGCCTGACGCAGGTTCAGCTTTCCGGGCTGACCGGACCGGCGACGCCCTGGTGAACTGCAGAGCGGCCCTTGGCTGACCCGGTCAGACAGGCCAAGTCAAGCAGCACCTCTTTCATTCTGGTTCAAGTATCCTGGGGGTGCGGGGGCAAAGCCCCCGCCTTTTTGGTCATGCCGCGGCATGTTCCTTCGATATCCGCTCCGCCTCGCGCCCGTAAAGCTCCTCATAATGGTCGAAGCTTGTCTCGTGCCAGGCGGTGCCCTGCGTCGCCGCCGCCAGCCCCTGAACCAGTTCCTCCTCCGATGCGGCGGGCAGGAGCGCGCGGAAAATGTCCCAGCCCCGGCAGGCGGGATCGCGGTCAAAGCCCAGCACCTGCCCCTTGAGCGTCGAGATCAGCGACACCATCGACCCCGCATAGATCGAGGGGATATGGATGTCGACCCGGTCGACCGGCTGCAGCAGAACCGGACCCGCCTTGACCAGCGCTTCCTTCACTCCCTGCCGTCCGGCGGTGCGGAAGGCATAGTCGGAACTGTCGACCGCGTGGTGCTTGCCGTCGGTCAGCGTGACCGACACGTCGATCACCGGGAACCCCAACGGTCCTTTCCCCATGGCGTCGCGCGCACCCTCCTCGACGGACGGGATATAATTGCGCGGCACGGCGCCGCCTTTCACCAGCTCCGAAAACCGGAACCCCTCGCCGCGCGCCAGAGGGGCAATGGTCATCGCCACATCGGCGAACTGCCCCGCGCCGCCCGACTGTTTGCGGTGGCGATAGGTCTCCTCGACCTTGGCCGAGATCGTCTCGCGGTAGCGCGGCGCGGGGGAATGCGCCTCGACCTCGACCCCGAACCCTTCGGCCAGTTGTCCGAGCGCGGCCCGCAGGTGCATCGGCCCCTGCACCGCCAGCAATGCGTGGCCCGTCGCCTCGTCCTGTGCCAGATGCAGCGCGGTGTCGGCCTCTGCCAGCCGCGCGAGCGCGGAGGAGAGACGCGCATCGTCTTTCTCATGTCGGGGCGTCAGAAGCCGCACCATCGCGGGCGGCGCGCCTTTCGCCCACTCGGGTGCGGGCAAGGTCGCCGTCGCGCCATAGACCTGCCCCGCATTGAGATGATCGGCCTTCACCGCGATCGCCACGTCGCCTGGCGCAAGCTGGTCGTGGCCAGACTTGCCACCCAGTTCCGACAACCCGCCCACCGATCCGCCGCCAAGTCCCGCGCCCTGGGTCACGCCGGAGCCGAGCGCACGGATGAACACGCACTTGCCCAGATGTTTGCGGTTCTGGGCATGGAAGGCGACCGCCAGCCCCTGCCCGGCATTCAGCCGGTCCCTGAGCGTCTCGACGCCGGGGGCTTCGTGCCGCAGGGCCTTCATCAGCCGCGTGACGCCATTCATGTGGCTGGCGGCGCCCATGAAGCAGGGCAGGATCACGCTTTCCTGCGTCTCGCGCCGGGCGATCTCGAACAGCGCCCCGCGCGCGGGTTCGTGATCCTCGATCAGATCCTCCAGCAGCTTGTCGTCATACTCGGACATATGTTCCAGAAGCGCGGCGCGCGCCTCCTGCTCCCGGTCGCTTTCCGCCTGCGGCATCTCGACCAGCACGGAGGGCAGGCCCTCGCGGTAGCGCCAGGCGCGTTCGGAGATCAGATCGACCGCCCCCACCACCTGCCCGCCTTCGCGGATCGGGATCTGGCGCAGCACGATGGCGTGCGGTGTATAGGCCTGAAGCGCGGAGACGATGTCGCGCACCCGGCCCTTGGGCGCGTCCATCCGGTTGATGAAGATCAGGCAGGGCGTGCCGGAGGCCTGGGCAGCCCGAAGATAGGGCGCGGCCAGCACGGCCTCGTCCGGGTCGGGGGCCACGCACAGAACCGCCGCGTCGGAAGCCAGAAGCGCCGATCCCGCCATGCGCGCATATTCGGGGCCGCCAGCCAGATCGATCGCGCACCAGGGTTCACCCAGAAAGGTGAACCGCGACAGCGCCAGATGGCCAGCCTGCTCCACCTTCGGGGCATGACCATCCAGATGCGCCAGCCGCTTCACAAGCTCGCTCTTGCCCGTCTGCGACGGCCCCATGACTGTGATGAGACGCATGATGATCGGCTCCCTTCCGGCACGAACGGGGGCGTCGGCGGAAATGCCGCGGCCCCCGTGCCTTCGGGCCGATCCGCCCTGGCGTTCACTCTCTGCCCGGCGGAGCCACGGGTCAAGGGAAAGGCTGACGGTCTTTCACCGACCACCAAAACGGGGCGGGCGCTTTTCGAGGAACGCGGCCACGCCCTCCAGAAAGTCGGGGCTTTTGCCGCAAAAGCCCTGCAGGCGCGCCTCAAGCGCAAGCTGGCTGGCCAGATCATTGGCAAGACTCTGGCGAAGCGCCGCCTTGACCGCGCGATAGGCAACGGCGGGGCCTGCGGCAAGTGCGGCGGCACGTGCGGCCCAGTGGGCGGCAAAAGCCTCGTCCGGCACGGCTTCCCAGATCATGCCCCAGTCTGCCGCCTGCCGGGCCGCGATCCTGTCGGCAAACAGCATCGCCCCCATGGCTCGGGCAAAGCCAACCTGCCGGGGCAACCACCAGGTGCCGCCCGCGTCGGGCATCAGGCCAATGCGGGTGAAGGCCTGACTGAAGCTCGCGCTTTCGGCAGCGATGACCACGTCGGCGGCCAGTGCCAGATTGGCCCCGGCCCCCGCCGCGGCGCCGTTCACCGCCGCGATGGTCGGCAACGGGCAGTCGTAGATCGCATTCAGCAGCGGTTCATATTCCTCGCGCAGGATCCGTTCGAAATCGGCCTCCTTCAGATTGCCCGCATCGGCCAGATCCTGCCCCGAACAGAAGCTGCGCCCGGTACCGGTCAGGACGATCACCCGCGCCCCGCCCTCCGCCTCTGCGATGGCCGCCCGGATCTCGCGCCGCATGAGGCTGTTGAGCGCATTCATCACCGCAGGCCGGTTCAGCCGGATGACCGCGACGCCGCCGGTCGGTTCAAAAGTGATGGTCTGAAAATCCGGCATCCTGCCCCCCTGTCGATCGCCTTCAGGATAGACGCGGCAGGCTCAGGGGGAAGCGAAACCGAACGTCACTCTTTCAGAAGTTCGACAAGGCGGGTTTCTTCATCGGCGGTCAGCGCCTGCGCCCCGGTGAGGGCCGACCGGCGGCGGCGCAGATAGAGGATGGCCCCGGTCAGGCCGATCACCAGCATGGCGGGGCCCGCAATCCAGAGGATCAGATTCGCGCCCGACGCGCGCGGGCGGAAGAGGATGAATTCGCCATAGCGCGCGACAAGATAGTCGACCACCTGATCGTCGCCGTCGCCCGCCACCAGCCGTTCACGCACAATCAGCCGCAGGTCGCGGGCGATCCCGGCATTCGATTCGTCGATGGATTCGCCCCGACAGACCGGGCAGCGGATCAGCGCCGAGATGGCGCGCGCGCGCGCTTCAAGCGCGGGATCCGCGAGAACTTCATCGGGCTGCACCGCCCAGACGGTGCCGGCCCAGAGAAGCGCGAAACAGAGTGTGACAAGACGCTTCACCCCCTATTCCGCCGGCTGCGTCTGCGGCGGCCGCCGCGCGCCGGCCGCCACCCGGAGGCGCCGGTCGCTGAGGCTGAGAGCGCCGCCCAAGGCCATAAGTATGGCCCCGGCCCAGATCCAGTTGGCGAAAGGCTTGATGTAGCTTCGCACCGCCCAGCCGCCGTCGGCCTGCGCATCACCAAGGACAAGGTAGATGTCCTGCCAGAAGCCATTGGCGATCGCGGCCTCGGTCGTCGGCATCGCGGCCACGGGATAGATCCGCTTTTCGGGGTAAAGCCGCGCCACTTCCGCACCGCCCTTGCTCACGATCATCTCGGCGCGCGTGGTCAGGTAATTCGGCCCCTGGCCCTTTTCGACCGATCTGAGTTGCACCTGATAGGCGCCGAGCGGGAAGCTTTCGCCCACCTGCACGGTGCGGATATCCTCGATCCCCCAGCCGGTCAGGGCGGCAATGCCGATGAACGTGACGCCAAGGCCGGCGTGCGCGGTCGCCTTGCCACAGTCGGCGCGTTGCAGGCGCCCCAGCCGGGCAAACTGCCGCCCGGTCCTTTGCCACAGGTCGGCGGCTGCCCCGCCGATCAGCCAGACTCCCAGAAGGATACCGATCGGCGCCACCGCCGACCGTCCGGTTCCGAGCGCGAACGCCATCGTGGCGAGTGAAAGCGCCAGAACGCCGGCCCCTGTCAGCGGCCGCAGCGTTGCCGCAAGCGTCCCGCGTTTCCATGGCAGGATCGCGCCGACGGGCAGGATGATCGCCAGCAGGATCATGAAAGGCGTGAAGGCCGTGTTGAAGAACGGTGCCCCCACCGACAGCTTCCGCCCGAAGGCAATTTCCGCGACCAGCGGCCAGACGGTGCCCACGAACACCACCAGCGCCGAGACCGTCAGAAGCACGTTGTTCATCACCAGGGCCGCCTCGCGGCTGACCATGGAAAAGGCACCCTTGGCCTGAAACGAATCGGCGCGGGCGGCAAACAGCACAAGCCCTCCGCCGATGAATGCAACAAGGATCCCCAGGATGAAGATCCCGCGTTCCGGATCATTGGCAAAGGCATGGACGCTGGTGATCACACCCGACCGCACGATGAATGTCCCGATCAGCGAAAACCCGAACGCAACGATGGCCAGCAGCACCGCCCAGGCCTTCAGCGACTCGCGCTTTTCCACGACAATGGCGGAGTGAAGCAGCGCCCCCGCGAACAGCCAGGGCATGAAACTGGCGTTTTCAACCGGATCCCAGAACCAGAACCCGCCCCAGCCGAGTTCGTAATAGGCCCACCACGACCCCAGCGCGATGCCGATGGTCAGGAAGATCCAGGCCGCCAGCGTCCAGGGCCGGACCCAGCGCGCCCAGGCCGCATCGACCCGTCCCTCGATCAGCGCGGCGATGGCAAAGGAGAAGGCCACCGAAAGTCCGACATAGCCGAGGTAGAGGAAGGGCGGGTGAACGGCGAGGCCGACATCCTGCAACAGCGGGTTGAGGTCACGACCGTCGAAAGGCGGCACCTCCAGTCGCAGGAAAGGGTTCGAGGTGAAAAGGATGAAGGTCAGGAAGGCAACCGCGATCATCGCCTGAACCGACAGAACCCGCGCCCTGAGCCCGATCGGCAGATTGCCCCCGAACCAGCCCACCGATGCACCGAAGCCTGCCAGAATCAGCACCCAGAGGAGCATCGACCCTTCATGGTTTCCCCAGACGCCCGTCACCTTGTAGAGCAGCGGCTTCAGCGTATGGGAGTTCAGAACCACCAGCCGGAGCGAGAAATCCGAGGTGACGAACGCATGGGTCAGGGCGGCGAAGGCCCCGGCAATCGCCAGGAACTGAAGGCTGGCGAGGGTGGGGGCAACCACCATCCAGCCGGTGCGTCCGGTCTGGGCGCCCCATAGCGGCAAGATGGCCTGCAAGAGTGCGAAACCAAGCGCAAGGATCAGGGAGAAATGGCCAAGTTCGGTGATCATGCCGCCACCATACCGGCTCCTGCATCAAAGGCCAATGGGCTGCGCCACCCTGTCGCGGGTCTATTCTTCGCCTGCCGCCCGCAACTCATCCAGGGCGGGATTTTCATCCGGTCCGCTCAGCGCCGCCGCACCCTTGGGAGGCTTGCCGACTGACGCCACAGGCGATCTCGCGCGAAGATAATGCGCTTCGCGCGCGCCGAAATAGAAACCGACGATGGCGGCCAGAAGCCACCACAGCGGCTCCGGCACATAATTCAGCCCCACCATCCGCTCGGCAAACCCCAAAGGATCGACCATCGCATAGACAAAGAGGCCGAGCGTACCGAGCGCGAGCATCGGGCGGGGCAGCCGGTTCAGCCCGTTGACGAAGCGGTCGAACGCGCCGGGCATGGCATACTTGAATTCCGCGCCATACTCGTCGAGCGCGGCCATATAGGCCTCCTGCGCGGCCTGCATCTTCTTCGTGGCGTTGGGCACGAACACTTCCGCCACACCCGTCGCCGCCTGTCCCAGCGCCGTCGTCGCCGCCGGAACGCCGAAAACCTTGTCGATCAGCCCCATGCCGCGGACCTTTCCCGATGCTCTGCGATCGTCAGACGAAACCGGGGCGAGATGAATTCCTCGGCCCTGAGGATCCAGCCACCCTTGCCGCCGTCGCGGGTACGGGCGAATTTGCGACTTGCGGGGCGTGCGTCGGCGAGCCGGTAGTAGTAGTTGCGCCGCGCAATGCCATAAGCATCGGCCAGAAGCTGCGGATCGCGCGCCGCCGCCCGGTGGGCGACCGAGACCGTTTGCGGCCCAAGCACGCCATCGACCTGAAGATCGAACCCCATATCATTGAGAAGGCTTTGCAAGATCTTCACGGCATTTGCGCCGGCATTGACATACATGTCGAAGGCGGACGGTTGCAGCGCCTCGGGCAGCTCCGCCAATCTTGGCCGGACAAAATAGTCATCGACAAAAATCTGAACGGCGCGGTCGCGGGTCAGCGCCCTTACATCGGCAATGTCGGTCTTGCGATCATTCGTGAGGTCGATCCCCAGACGCCTGAGCGTGCCCAGCGTGACGCCATATTTGGTCGCCCCGCCGGGATCGTCGGGATCGTTCACAAAGCCGCCCTCGCGGGCGACGATCTCTCGGGCAATATCGGTGATGCTTTTCATGGCCTTCCCCTGTGACGGGACAAGGCTGGGACCAAAACGTTAATTCGTTGCGGGCGGGGCGTTCGGATCGACATAGGTGCCCTGCGCCTTGAGCGCGTCGATCACTTCCTTGGGCATGTAGTTTTCATCATGCTTGGCCAGAATTTCGGATGCGACGAACGTATCGCCCCGCATCCGTCCTGTGCCGATCATGCCCTGGCCTTCGCCGAACAGATCGGGCAGCACGCCGGTAAAGCTGACCGGCACCACCGCCGCGCCATCGGTCACGCGGAAACTGATCGTCTCGCCCATGCCGCGGATCAAGCTGCCTTCCTCCACCAGACCGCCGAGGCGAAAGGTCTCCGACTCCGCCGGGCGCTCCGCCAGCACCTGCGTGGGCGAGCGGAAGAAATTGATCCCGTCCCGCAACCCGTAGCCGATCAGCGCCGTGGCGGCGATCAAGGCGACGGCCGCCAGAAGAATGACCTGTATGCGTCTGGTTTTCTTCAGATTTCTCATGGGAACACCGGGGCGAGCATCAGGCCTGCCGTCTCCTCGAGGCCCAGCATCAGATTGGCATTCTGGATGGCCTGCCCCGACGAGCCCTTGGTCAGATTGTCGAGCGCGGCAAAGACGATCGTGCGCCCGGCGATCCGGTCGCCCGTCACGCCGAGATGCACGAAGTTCGACCCGGCGATGGACCGGGTGGAGGCCACCTGCCCTATCGGCAGGACATGCAGAAAGGGCTCGTCCGCGTAACGCGCGGTCAACGCGGAATGTACCGCCACCGCGTCGCCCTTCACATAACAGGTGGCGAGGATGCCGCGATTGAACGGCATCAGATGCGGCGTGAACTGGATCAGCACCGGCCGCCCGGCAAGTTTTGAGAACTCCTGATCGAACTCGCCCAGATGCCGGTGGGTGCCGCCCGCCGAATAGGGCTGCGTGCCGCCCGAAAGCTCGGCATGCAGCAGGTGTTCCTTCAACGACCGCCCGGCGCCACTGACCCCGGCCTTGAGGTCGAGAATGATGTCGTCAAGATCAATCACCCCCGCCTCGATCAGCGGGCGGATCGCATATTGCCCGGTCGCGGCATTGCAGCCGGTTCCGGCGACCAGCCGCGCGACACGGATGTCGTCGCGGTAGAACTCGGTCAGGCCATAGACGGCCTCGGCCTGAAGATCGACCGCCGCATGGGGCTTGCCATACCATTTCTGGTAGGCCGCCGGATCGCGCAGCCGGAAATCCGCCGACAGATCGACGATCTTCAGATCGCGCGGCAGGGCCGAGATGACCGCCTGCGATGTCGCATGGGGCAGAGCACAGAAGGCCAGATCGACGGCGGCGAAATCGATCTCCTCGATCTTCTGCAGGGCCGGCAGGTTCAGGTGCGCGAGGAAGGGAAAGACCTCGGCCATCGCCATGCCGGCCTTGCGATCGCCCGACAGCGCCACGATCTTCATGCCGGGATGGGTCGCGATCAGGCGGACCAGTTCGGCCCCGGTATAGCCCGATGCCCCCAGAATGGCGATTCGTTTTGCCATGGCCGTCTCCTGTGCTGACAGGTGGGTCTTGCCGGGCACGGCAGACGGTTTCAACCGGAATTTTCGTGAAGGCTCAGGTGCGGCGGCGACGCCATGCCAGCAGAAGCAGCGCCCCGGCCAGCAATGGCGCAGCCGGGGGCAACGGCACCACCGCGGGTTGGGCCGCCACATAGTCGATCCCGGCGACGGGCAACAGACCGCTGCCGGGACGTCGCTGACCGGGCGACCGTTCCGGCTGATCGTAGGAAACCTGCAAGGTGCCGGCCGCCCCGATCCGGAGCTGCATGCCCATCCGCCCGTCCGCCGATCGATAGGAGATGGCAAAGGATCCGCCGCGCGGGATCGCGGCAAGATCGCGGGTGTTTTCCTCGGCCGTCACCATCCCGATCGCGCGGCGGTAAGGCGCAATGCCGGGCACAACGGCCATGGTCAGCAGAACCCGCCACCGACCAGACGGACTGACGGGCACCAGAAGCCGTTCCGGCGACCTGGTCCCGCTCACGGCGACGACGTTTGACAGGCGCGGCCTGGGATTGCTCCGTTCGGGCAGGTCGACCGCGATGGACAAGCCCGCAGCCCGGTATTCGAAAGCCGGAATCGCCTGCGCAGGCGTCATCGGGGCAACCACCAGGGCCACCGCCAGCGTGACGCGCCACAAGACGCGCAGGTCAGGACCGAAGACCATCGGAAAAGTCCAGTCAGCCAGTTTTGGTCTGGCTACCGGACAAACCGGGCATCAGCATGACCCATTGATGATCCCGCCAAGACGAACCCAGCGCGAATCGGTCAAATTTCAGGCGGAAGTGAAGCGGATCGGCTGGCGCAGGAACTGAGTCGCGCGGTCCGAGACGGAGACCGGATCGCCGGTTGTCAGGAACTTTGCCTCCTGCCCGGTCCCCAGAAACTCCGGCCGCCGGTTCAAATAGTCGGCCAGGCTTTCGGCGACAAGTCCCGCCTGGGACAGCACCTTCACATCCGGCCCGAGAGCGTCCTGGAAGGTCTTGAGAAGTAACGGATAATGCGTGCAGCCCAGAATCGCGGCCTCGGGCTTCGGCATTCGGCGCTTCAGGGCTTCGACATGGCTGCGCACCAGGGCCTCGGCCAGAATTTCGTCGCCCTGCTCGATCGCGTCCACCAGCCCGCCGCAGGGTTGCGCTTCCACATCGACGCCGATGGCACGGAAGGCGAGTTCGCGCTGAAACGCCCGGCTGGCAACCGTCGCCGGGGTCGCGAACAGCGCGACATGCTTCACCGCCACCTCGCGCGGGGGGGAATTGTCGCCCCATTGGCGTTCGGTCAGCGCCTCGATCAATGGCACGAACACCCCCAGAACCCGCTTGTTTTCGGGCACCCAGGTTTCCTGCATCCGCTTCAGAGCGGCGGCTGACGCGGTATTGCAGGCCAGAACCACCAGATCGCAGCCCTCCGCCCACAGGCGTTCGACGCCCCGGCAGGTCAGGTCGAAAATGTCCTCCGCCGTGCGAACCCCGTAGGGCGCATGGGCATTGTCACCGTAATAGACAAAGGACACATCCGGCAGACGTTTGGCCACCGCCTGAGAAACAGTCAACCCGCCCAGACCGGAATCGAAAATGCCCACCGCCATGCCTGCCTCCGGTCCGCTTTGCCCCGTCATACGCCGCGACGCAGCAGAAATCCACTGGGCCCTGTCGCTGGGCCTGTCGCTGGGCCTGTCGCTGGGCCTGTCGCTGGGCCAGTCACTCGGCCGCAAGCGGCACCGGCGCACTGCCCTGCCGGATGCGGTCAAGAAGCACCAGCCGTCGGGCTGCAGCCTTTTCGGCCGCAGCGGCGCGCACCGGGCCGTAGCCGCGCACCGACATCGGCAGATCTGCCAGTTCCAGGGCGGCCGCCAGGGCCTCGGGGGTCGTCAGACGGAAAACCTCGGCCATGTCCGCCTCATAGCGTGCGATCGCCGCGCGTTCCTCGCGCCGTTCGGTGCTGTGGCCGAACGGATCGAAGGCCGTGCCGCGCAAACCTTTCAGCCGCGCCAGAAGCTTGAAAACCGGCAGCATCCACGCCCCGAACTCGCGCTTCCTGGGCCGACCGTCCGGACCCGTCCCGCCCAGCGCCGGCGGTGCGAGATGGAACCGCAGCGACAGTTCCCCCTCGAACAATGTGCTTGCCCGTTCGGCCGACGTCAGGTGCAGCCGCGCGACTTCATATTCATCCTTGTAGGCCAAAAGCTTGTAGAATGCTGCCGCCACGCTTTCCCGCAGCGCCTCCGGTGCGGCATTCACCAGGCGCAGATAGCGTTCCGCGTAGGCGCGGTTCTGATATGCGATCAGCCGTGCGCTTCTGTCGTCGATTTTTTCTTGAATTGACAGGGGAGTTGCGGCCCTGTCCTCGACTATCTTAGCAGCGGCGGACGCGTCATGCGCGGCCCAGCGACCGATCTCGAACGCGGTCTGGTTGCCTTTCACGCCCGCGCCATTGAGTTCGATGGCCCGCAGGATCGACGCACGCGTCAAAGGCAGGAGCCCCCGCTGCCAGGCCGCGCCCAGCACGATCATGTTGGAATAGATCGAATCGCCCAGCAGCCGTTCGGCCAGTTTGGACGTATCGAGGAAGGACACCCTGTCCCGCAGGCGCGCCTCCAGCGACAGGCGCAGACGGTCGGCGGGCAGGCGGAAGTCGCGGTTCCTGGTAAAATCGCCGGTCACGATCTCGTGCGCGTTCACGACGGCGCCGGTGCGGCCTTCGGTCATCAGCCCCAGCGTCCTGGCCCCGGCGGTCACCACCAGGTCACCGCCGATCACGCAGTCCGCTTCGCCAGTCGCCACGCGAATGGCAGATATATCAGATGGTTCATTGGCGATCCTCAGGTGAATGTGAACCGCGCCGCCCTTCTGGGCCAGACCCGCCATTTCCATCATGCCGGCGCCCTTGCCATCCAGATGCGCCGCCATCGCCAACACCGCGCCGATGGTCACGACACCGGTTCCGCCAACCCCGGTCAGAACGGTGTTGTGGGTGCGGCGGATCGCGGGCAACTGCGGCTCCGGCACGTCTGGCAGGCTGAAGTCGGCCGCGGCCGCCTTGCGGGGCTTGCCGCCATGCACCGTCACGAAGGACGGGCAGAAACCCTTGAGGCAGGAGAAGTCCTTGTTGCAGGACGATTGGTCAATGGCGCGTTTGGTGCCCAGTTCCGTTTCCACCGGCACGATCGAGACACAGTTCGATTGCACCGAACAATCGCCGCAGCCTTCGCAGACGTCGGTGTTGATGAAGACGCGGCGATCCGGGTCCGGGAACGCGCCCTTCTTGCGCCGCCTGCGCTTTTCGGCGGCACAGGTCTGGACATAGAGGATGGCAGACACCCCTTCGACCTCGCGCATGTCCCTTTGCACCTGATCAAGCGCGTCGCGAGTCGCAACCCTTAGACCGGGCGGGAAAGAACCAAGGTCAAGTTCCTCTTTCGGATCATGCACCAACGCGACGTTCCTAACGCCCATCGCCAGCAGCTCGCGCGCGATCTGCGGGGCGTTCAGGCCGCCCTCGTTCGGTTGCCCGCCGGTCATCGCCACGGCATCGTTGTAGAGGATCTTGTAGGTGATGTTCGTCCCCGCAGCCAAGGCGGCGCGGATGGCGAGGATGCCGGAGTGGTTGTAGGTGCCATCGCCGAGGTTCTGGAAAACGTGGGTCCGTTTCGAGAACGGCGCCTCGCCGACCCAGTTCACGCCCTCGCCCCCCATCTGGGTGAACCCGACGGTTTCACGGTCCATCCACTGAACCATGTAGTGACAGCCGATCCCGGCATAGGCGCGGCTGCCGTCCGGGACGCGGGTGGAGGTATTGTGCGGACAGCCCGAGCAGAACCACGGCTTGCGCACGATGATCTCCGGCGCGTTGTCGGCCCGGCGAGCGGCATCGACAGCCGCAAGGCAAGCTTTCATCTCGTCGGTGCCGCGGCCTTCCTCGATCAGGATATGGCCGATCTTTTCGGCGATCATCACCGGGTCGAGCGCATAACGTGTCGGGAACAGTTCCTCCCGGTGCATCCCCCCGGCGCCACCCTTGTACCAGCCATAGACCCGGCGGCCGCGGCGGTCGTCGAAGATCGCTTCCTTGATCTGCACCTCGATCAGCTTGCGCTTTTCCTCGATCACCACGATCAGATCCAGGCCTTCGGCCCAGTCGTGGAATGATGTCATGTCGAGCGGGAAGGTCTGGCCCACCTTGTAGGTGGTGATCCCCAGCCGTTCGGCATCCTCTGCCGTCAGGCCCAGCAGGTCGAGCGCGTGAACGAGGTCGAGCCAGTTCTTGCCCGCCGCCACAAAACCGAGCTTCGCACCTGCCCTGCCCCACACGCGCTTGTCGATGCGGTTGGCGCGGGCGAAGGCTTCGGCGGCAAACCGTTTGTAGTCGATCATCCGCGCTTCCTGCGCCACCGGCGTATCGGCCAGGCGAATGTTCAGCCCGCCTTCGGGCATCGCGAAATCAGGAGTAACAAACGACATGCGGAAGGGGTCGCCATTGACAACGGCCGTCGCCTCGACCGTGTCCTTCATCGTCTTCAGACCAACCCACATGCCCGCAAACCGCGACAGGGCCCAGGCATAAAGTCCGTAATCCAGAATTTCCTGAACGCCCGCCGGCGAAACGACCGGGATATAGGCATCGATCATCGCCCAGTCAGACTGATGCAGCACCGTCGAACTTTCGCCCGTATGATCGTCGCCCATCGCCATGACGACCCCGCCGAACCTTGACGAGCCCGCCATATTGCCATGGCGCATCACATCGCCCGAACGATCCACCCCCGGCCCCTTGCCATACCAAAGCGCGAATACCCCGTCGTAGCGCCCCTCGCCACGAACCTCGGCCTGCTGGGTGCCCCAGACGGCGGTGGCGGCCAGATCCTCGTTCAGACCGGGCTGGAAACGGATGTCGCTTTCCTCAAGCCGCTTCTTCTCGCGCCCCATCTGCATGTCGACCCCGCCGAGGGGCGAGCCGCGGTAGCCGGTCACATAGCCAGCCGTGTTCAGCCCGGCCGCCTTGTCACGCGCCTTCTGCATCAGCATCAGTCGCACCAGCGCCTGCGTGCCGTTCATCAGCACGGGCGATCTGGTCAGGTCGAACTTGTCGGAAAGAGAAACATCCTGGCGCGTCATCCTGCCCTCCCCGGCGGTGGTGCCCGAAATCATTATAGGTCAAATATATTGACCCATAAAGCGGAATGTCGCCCCCCTTGCGGAAATGCGTTTTGACCCCACCTGCATATCCGTTATGTAAGCGGCGCATGGATGACCCGGCACACGTTTGAAATTTTAGGATGTTGCGGGCTGCGCGCCCGACAGGTTGGGAAGACATGGACTGGGATAAGCTCAGAATATTTCACGCGGTTGCCGACGCGGGGTCGCTGACCCACGCGGGCGATGCGCTGCACCTGAGCCAGTCTGCGGTCAGCCGCCAGATCCGCGCGCTGGAGGAAAGCCTCGATACCACACTTTTCCACCGCCATGCACGGGGACTGATTCTCACCGAACAGGGGGAACTTCTGTTCGAAGCGACCAGCGCCATGAACAAGCGCCTCGACACTGCCGCCGCGCGCATCCGCGACAGCGAGGAGGAGGTCTTCGGCGTCCTCAGGGTGACGACGACAACCGGGTTCGGAACACTCTGGCTCGCCCCCCGCCTTCCGAAACTCTATGAAAAATACCCCGACCTGAAGATCGAGCTGATGCTTGAGGAACGGGTGCTGGACCTGCCGATGCGCGAAGCCGACGTGGCGATCCGCATGAAGGAACCGAGCCAGGCCGACCTGATCCGCCGCCGCCTGATGAACATCCGCATGCGGCTTTACGCGACGCCCGAATATCTGGCGATGAACGGCACGCCGCAGAAGCTGTCGGAAATCTCCGACCATCGCCTGATCAGCCAGAACCCCAATACCCCGCAGGTGGCGGCGGGTGCGGGTCTGGTGCAGATGCTGATGGATTATGACATCCGCTCCACCCTGACGGTGAACAACTATTTTGGCGTCCTGCAGGGCGTCCTGAATCATCTGGGTGTCGGCGTCCTGCCCGACTACCTGTCAGAGGACTTCCCGCACCTCGTCCGGGTTCTGCCGCAGATCGAAAGCGACGAGGTTCCGGTCTTTCTCGCCTACCCTGAAGAACTGCGACAATCGAAGCGTGTGGGCGCCTTCCGTGACTTCGTGATGGAAGAGATCATGGCCTACCGCAGGCGCCAGTCCGAGGATCTGCCACGCTGACCGGGATATTGTGGGATCGCCGCAGGTGAGGCATGACTGCAACGCATAGCGGGCATGATGCACCCGCAGCATATTTTCCCTTGATGCGGGCAATCGGCGATACTAAATCACGCTCATGGAAGCTGTAGTCGAGGCAACTCCTGCACTTTCATACCTCCCTGTTGGACTTGGGCCGAGCTTTGTCTCGGCCTTTTTTTTGGTTTAGGGCAATTTTCGTGCCATCGCCTGCTTCTGCATCGCGGCAATTCGTGTCTGCGCAAAAAACTCCCAAATTCAGAACAGATTGCGGCGGCGGCAGTCACGCCGAATGCTGCAAGTGCAGAATCGCCTCTCGACGCCGGACGTCTGCCAACGGCGCGCCGGCGCCACCCGACCGGTCACACGATGGGGCAGTGGCGCGAAAATATTTGGCCCCGCCCCTTCCCGGCCCCGCCGCCATGGCCTAAGACGCGCGCATCCGAGAAAAGCCGAAGGGATGGGCCATGACCGAGCCGAAGATCACCGAGGAGCTTGTCGCCGCGCATGGGCTGAAGCCCGACGAATATGAGCGCATCCTTTCGATCATCGGGCGGCAACCCAGCTTTACCGAACTCGGCATCTTCTCGGCGATGTGGAACGAGCATTGCTCCTACAAATCGTCGAAGAAATGGCTGCGCACCCTGCACACCACTGGCCCGCAGGTCATCTGCGGCCCCGGCGAGAATGCGGGCGTTGTCGACATCGGCGACGGGCAGGCGGTCATCTTCAAGATGGAAAGCCACAACCATCCGTCCTACATCGAACCGTATCAGGGCGCGGCGACCGGCGTGGGCGGCATCTTGCGCGACGTGTTCACCATGGGCGCGCG
Organism: uncultured Frigidibacter sp.; assembly: GCA_964600685.1. GTDB lineage: Bacteria > Pseudomonadota > Alphaproteobacteria > Rhodobacterales > Rhodobacteraceae > TMP-24. The sequence goes on from CAZRKU010000067.1 coordinate 15,993, forward strand.
GCCGATCGCCGCGATGGACAGCCTCTCGTTCGGCCTGCCGTCGCATCCGAAGACCGCGCATCTGGTCAAGGGCGTGGTCGAAGGCATCGGCGGTTACGGCAACGCCTTCGGCGTGCCGAACGTCGGCGGCGAAGTGCGCTTCCATCGCAGCTATAACGGCAACTGCCTCGTCAATGCCTTCGCGGCCGGCCTCGCGGATGCGGACAAGATCTTCTATTCCGCCGCCTCGGGCGTCGGCATGCCGGTCGTCTATCTCGGCGCCAAGACCGGCCGCGACGGGGTCGGCGGCGCGACCATGGCTTCGGCCGAATTCGACGATACGATCGAGGAGAAACGCCCGACCGTGCAGGTGGGCGACCCCTTCACCGAAAAGCGCCTGCTGGAGGCCTGCCTTGAGCTGATGGCGTCGGACAGCGTGATTTCCATTCAGGACATGGGCGCCGCGGGCCTGACCTGCTCCGCGGTCGAGATGGGCGACAAGGGCGGGCTGGGCATCAAGCTGCAACTCGATCTCGTGCCGCAG
>CAZRKU010000068.1:0-16306 GCA_964600685.1 uncultured Frigidibacter sp.
TTTTTTTTTTTTGGTTGGGGGTGGGGGGGGGGGGGCGCCCCCCCCCCCCCCCCCCACCCGCCCGAGCCAGCGCCCGAGGCCCCCGATGACCCAGACCTCCGACCTCATCTTGCAACGGATGATGACCTTCCACCCGAAGATCATCGACCTGACGCTTGACCGCGTTCACCGGCTTCTGGCGGCGCTCGGCCACCCCGAACGCGCGCTTCCCCCGGTCATCCATATCGCGGGAACCAACGGCAAGGGTTCGACCCAGGCGATGATCCGCGCCGGGCTGGAGGCGATGGGCGGCCGCGTCCATGCCTATACCTCGCCCCATCTGGCGCGCTTCCACGAACGGATCCGCCTTGCGGGCGACCTGATCAGCGAAAACGATCTGACGGAAATCCTTGACGAATGCATGCGCGCGAACGGGGCCGAGGAAATCACCTTCTTCGAGATCACCACCTGCGCCGCCTTCCTCGCCTTCGCCCGCACCCAAGCCGACTGGACGCTTCTGGAGGTCGGCCTCGGCGGCCGCCTCGATGCCACCAATGTCGTCGACCGGCCGCGCCTCACGATCATCACCCCCGTCTCCATCGACCATCAGCAATATCTGGGCGAGACGCTGGCCGAAATCGCCGGTGAAAAAGCCGGGATCCTCAAGCGCCACGTCCCTTGCGTGGTCGGCCCGCAGGAGGAAGCGGGGCTTGCGGTGATCGAGGCGAAGGCCGCGCGCCTCGGCTGTCCGCTCCTCGTCCATGGCCAGCACTGGCGCGCCTGGGAAGAACGCGGACGGCTCATTTTCCAGGACGAGAACGGCCTTCTCGACCTGGCCCTGCCGAACCTGCCCGGCCCGCACCAGATCGACAATGCCGGGGCGGCCCTTGCCGCGCTGCGCCATCTTGGCGCGGACGAGGCGGCTTGCGAGGCCGCCGTGACGAAGGCCTGCTGGCCCGCCCGGATGCAGCGTCTGAAAACCGGCCCGCTGGTGGATGCGGCACATGCCTCGGAACTCTGGCTCGACGGCGGCCACAACCCGGCGGGCGGCGCCGCGGTTGCGGCGACCCTGGCCCGCATGCCGAAGAAACCCACCCACCTGATCGTCGGCATGCTCAACACCAAGGACATCGCCGGGTACCTTCGCCCGATCGCGGCCGAAGCCGCCAGCCTCACCGCCGTCTCGATCCCCGGCGAGGCGAACACGCTGTCCGCGGCGGATACGCAAAAGGCGGCCCTTGCCGCCGGCATCCGGGCTGAAACCGCCGACAGCGTGCTGGAAGCCGTCCGCTCCGTCGCCAGCCGCGCCCCCGGCGCGCGCATCCTGATCTGCGGTTCGCTCTATCTCGCGGGCTCGATCCTGCGCGACAACGGCTGAGCCATTTTCTGTCCTTGAATGTCCCCGCCGGAGGCCCGGATCGCGCGCGATGCGCGATCCCACGAAAAGACATGCCGCAGCCCCGGGGCTGCGGCGCATTCTTTACAAAGCCTCACAACCCCTGTGCGGCAAATGACCCTTTGCGCGGGCGTCCGGCGCGACTAGCTCTGGGCCAGCCCGAAAGGATGACAGATGACCCGACCCTTAGAACTCGCGCTCGACACGTTCGGCGACGTGACCCTCGGTCCCGACGGCACCCGCCTGCCGCAGGATCAGGTCATCCGCGATGTGGTTGAACAGGCCGTGCTCGCCGATCAGGTGGGCGTCGACTACATCGGCCTTGGCGAACACCACCGCGACGATTTCGCCATCTCCTCCCCCGAGCCGATCCTCGGCGCCATCGCGGCCAGGACCAGCCGCATCAGGATGGGCACCGCCGTCACCGTCCTGTCGTCGGACGATCCGATCCGGCTTTTCCAGCGCTTCACCACGCTGAACGCGCTGTCGAACGGGCGGGCGGAAGTGATCCTCGGGCGCGGTTCCTTCACCGAGAGCTTCCCGCTCTTCGGTTTCGATCTTTCCGACTACGAGAAGCTTTTCGAGGAAAAGCTCGACTTGTTCGCCAAGCTCCTGCGCAATCCTGAGGTTTCCTGGTCTGGCCAGACCCGCGCGCCCCTGAAGAAACAGCGCGTTTATCCACCGCTCGCGCCCCATGTCCTGAAAACCTGGATCGGCGTCGGCGGCAGTCCTGAATCGGTGATCCGTGCCGTCCATCATGACCTGCCGATGATGCTGGCGATCATCGGCGGCGCACCTTCGCGCTTCCGGCCGTTCGTCGATCTCTACCTCCGCGCCTACGGCCAGATCGGCCGCGCGCCCCAGCCGCTTGGCGTCCATTCTCCCGGCCATGTCGCTGAAACCGACGAAAAAGCCCGCGAAGACCTCTGGCCCAACTACAAGGCGCTGCATGACCGGATCGGCCGCGAACGCGGCTGGCCACCCACGACCCGCGACAGTTTCGAACGCGAGGCGGATCACGGCTCGCTCTATGTCGGCTCTCCCGAAACCGTCGCCCGCAAGATCGTCGCCACCGTGAAGGCGCTGGAACTTTCGCGGTTCGAGATGAAATATTCCTCGGGTCCGATGCCCCACGACAGGCTCATGCGGTCGGTCGAACTCTACGGCACCCGCGTCATGCCGATGGTGCGCGACCTTCTGGCCTGAGGCTTCAGCTCAACACATCCTCGACCGGCAGCAGATAGGGCGGGGGCGCTTCACCAAGCGCCTCCGCCACCGACACGTCAATCACCCGGCACATCGCGTCAAGCGGCAGCCCGTTCACCGCGTCGCGGAACGGATGTTCCAGCTCGTCGGTGACGGCGGACAGGCCGAAGAACACATAGGCCACGATCGCCTCGACAAAGGGCGCGAAGCCGCCCGCCGTGTCGATCAGCGCGAAGGGAAGCAGCAGGCAGTAGAGGTAACTGGTCCGCAGCACCAGCAGCGAATAGACGAAGGGCAGGGGCGTCGCCGCCAGCCTTTCACAGCCCGCCTGCGCCAGCGACACGGCGGCGAGCCTCTCGGTCAGCGCCTTCTGGCCCATGTCCGACAGGCGACCCTCTGCCGCTTCGCCCGCGATCACCGCCGCCATGGCCCGGAGCGCCGCATCGGCAGGATTGCGGGTCGCACACCAGTCGCGTGCCCGTCCGTCCCAGGCGGCGGCCTGCCCGCCCCGGTCCTGGCCGCGGAGCGCCCCGGCATGAAGGTGCGCAAAGGCCGGATAGGCCCGCATCACCGCGTTTCGCGCTGTCCCGTCCCGCAGGAACACCGCCGTTTCGCGGCCCAGGCTGCGTCCGTCGGCGATCATCTGTCCCCAAAGCCGCCGCCCCTCCCACCAGCGGTCATAGGCGGCATTGTTGCGGAAACCCAGAAACAGCGACAGCGCCACCCCGAAGATTCCCATGGCGGCGATGGAAACCTGCGGCAGGGCGATCATCGTCCGGTCAATCGCCAGAACACTGGCCCCCAGTCCCGCAAAGGCCAGCACCCGGCCCGCGATCCGCGGCACGATGGAGCCGCGCATCGCGAAAAGCAGCTGGATCAGGTTGGGCGGATCACGGACGATCATGGCGCAGCCCCCATTCCCCAGTCCGCGCCCTGCATCTCGCGCAGTCGGCTTGCGGTGCGCTCGAATTCGAAGGCGCCCGCGCCCTCGATGTAGAGCCGTTCGGGTTCATCCGCGGCCGAACAGATCAGCCGGACCTTCGCCTCGTAAAGCGCGTCGATCAGCGTGACGAAGCGCTTGGCCTCATTGTAGTTCGAGGCGGAAAGCGGTGGAATATCCTCAAGGATCAGCACCCGCACGGCGCTTGCGATGGCCAGATAATCGGCCGGGCCAAGCGGCTGCCCGCAGAGATCCCAGAAGCCCGCCCGCGCCACACCCGAACGGTGATCGGGCAGTTCGACCGTGCGCCCGTTCACGATCAGCCGCAGCGGCCCGTCACCCCCGCCGCCCGACAGTTCGCTCCAAAGCGCACGGATCGCTTCCTTGGCCGCATGTCCGGCCGGGGTGAAATAGACCTGCGCGCCGGTCAGGCGGTGCTGGCGATAGTCGGTGTCGCTTTCCAGCGTCATCACATCGAGCCGCACCTTCAGAAGGTCGATGAACGGCAGAAACAGCGTCCGGTTCAGCCCATCCTTGTAAAGCGCGTCAGGCGCCCGGTTCGAGGTGGTGACGACGCAGACCCCACGCTCGAACAGCATCTGGAAAAGCCGCCCGACGATCATCGCGTCGGCAATGTCGGTGATCTGCATTTCGTCAAAGCACAGAAGGCGCAACTTCGCCGCGATGTCGGTGGCCACGGGCCGGATCGCATCGTCCACCCCGGTCTTGCGCGCGGCGTGCAGGGCGGCCTGCACTTCCTGCATGAAGGCGTGGAAATGGACGCGGCGCCTGGCCTCGATCGCCGTGTGATTGTGGAAAAGGTCCATCAGCATCGACTTGCCACGCCCGACGCCACCCCACAGATACAGCCCGCGCGGCGCGACCGGCGGCTTGCCGAACAGCCCGCCCAGACGGCTTTTCTTCACCGAAGCCGCTTCAAGTTCGGCCCGGATCCGTTCCAGCACCGGCAGGATCGCTTCCTGCGCCGGATCGGTGCGGAGCGCGCCTTCGTGCGCCATCCGGCGGTAAATCTGGGTCAGGGTTTCGCGCTCTGCCGTCATGATCCTCCGATAGCCTGCGGACGGGCGCGCTGTCACCCCCCCGGCAACATGGCGGGCAACTTCATTCATGAACGGAATTGTTGCCGTCACAATTTCCGATTTGACCTTTCGCGCCCATCCGGGGAAGTGTCCGCCGACAGGAGAACAGAATGCAGACGCGCGCGCCGCTTTTCACCCCGGTCCTGATTGCCGGCTGTATCGTCATCATGGTCGGATTTGCCATCCGCGCCAGCTTCGGCGTGTTCCAGATCCCGATCGCCGAGGAATTCGGCTGGCCCCGGTCGGAGTTTTCGATGGCCATCGCCATCCAGAACCTGGCCTGGGGGTTCGGCCAGCCGATCTTCGGGGCGCTCGCCGAAAAGTTCGGCGACCGGCGCGCGATCACGGCGGGCGCGATCTTCTATGCGGCGGGGCTGCTTCTGTCGTCCTATGCCATCACGCCGGGCCAGCATCAGCTTCTGGAAATCCTCGTGGGTTTCGGCATCGCGGGCACCGGCTTCGGGGTGATCCTCGCGGTGGTCGGCCGGGCGGCGAGTGCCGAGAACCGCTCGATCGCCCTCGGGATCACCGCGGCGGCCGGGTCGGCCGGGCAGGTCTTCGGCGCGCCCGTCGCCTCGGCGCTGCTTGACTATTATCCATGGCAGACGGTCTTCGTGATCTTCGCCGTCGCGATCCTGGTGGTGCTGGCCGTCCTGCCGATGATGCGCACGCCCGAACGGGCGAGCCGTGCGGAACTGGAAGAGAGCATGGGGGCGGTGCTGCTGAAAGCCTTCCGCGATCCGTCCTATTCCTTCATCTTCCTCGGCTTCTTCTCCTGCGGCTATCAACTGGGGTTCATCACCGCGCATTTCCCCGCCCTCGTGACCGAAATGTCCGCGGCGATCGATCCTTCGGGGATGCTCGCCTCGATGGGCGTCACGTCGACGGCGCGGCTGGGGGCGGTGGCGATCTCGCTGATCGGGCTGGCCAACATCATGGGGTCGATCACGGCGGGCTGGCTCGGCAACCGCTATTCCAAGAAATACCTCCTCGCGCTCATCTATACCGGCCGCACGATCGTGGCGGCGGTCTTCATGCTGCTGCCGATCACGCCTGCCTCGGTGATCGTGTTCTCGATCGCGATGGGGTCGCTGTGGCTGGCGACGGTGCCGCTGACCTCGGGTCTCGTCGCCCATATCTACGGGCTGCGCTACATGGGCACGCTTTACGGGATCATCTTCCTGTCGCACCAGATCGGGTCGTTCATGGGCGTGTGGCTCGGCGGGCGCATGTATGACGCCTATGGCAGCTATGGCGCCGTCTGGTGGATCGGGGTGGGCATCGGGGCCTTTTCGGCGCTGATCCATCTGCCGATCCGCGAACGGCCGATGACCGCGGTTCCGGCGGAATAGCGGTTGGCGCGCCGGGGGGGCACACCGCCCGACTCCGTGGGGCAATGTGCAAAGAAGAAGCGAGGCTCAGGCCCCGGCAGCCCGCAGGATGTAGCGCGCCGTCATCAGGTCGAGATGCGCGCCGCCGCCGTTCTTGCACAGCGTGATCTCGTCGGGGCTTTGGCGGGCGAAGCGACCTGCGGGCAGGTCGTAGAAATCGGCGATCACGTCGCCCTCGGTGATCGCGCCTTCCTTCAGCGGCACCATCAGTTCGCCGATATGATGAAGCGTGGTCGCGCGGGCATCGACGAAGACACGGGCGCGGCGGAAGCAGTCATTGTCGGCCTCCCGCATGTCGGGCCGGTAGGCGCCGATCAGGTCAAGGTGCGTGCCCGGTTGCAGCCAGTCGCCCCGGATCAGCGGTTTGGTCGTCATCGTGGTCGTGGCGATCACATGGGCGCGGCGCACCGCGGCTTCCAGGTCGGGTTCGGGCGTGGCGCCGGTGACCCCGGCAAAGGCGCGGGCCGCATCGGGGTTGCGCGCCCAGATGTGGAAGCGCGCCTTGGGGAAGGCCGCGCCATAGGCCTCGACCATCGAGCGGGCAACAGCGCCTGCGCCGACGATCAGGAAATTTCCGGCATCCGCCCGCGCCAGCCGCCGGGCGGCGAGAAGCGAATCCCCCGCCGTCTTCCATTTGGTGACCAGCTTGAAGTCGACGAGTGCGTCGAACGCGCCGGTCCCTTCGGCAAAAAGGGTCACTGCGCCGTCAATCGCGGGCAGATCGGCCCTGGGGTTGTCGGGATAGATCGTCGCGGCCTTGACCGCGATCCCCATGCCTTCGATCCAGGCGGAACGGGTCAGAAGCGTATTGCCGCCTTGCCGCAGGAGCGTATCGGAGACCTCGGCGCGCGGCAGGGCATGGCCGGCGGCGAGCGCGTCGGTCAGGGCGAGCCAATCGAGCTTCGCCTCGGCCTCTGGTCCGATGATCGTCAATGTCATGGTTGTGCTTCCTTGTCGGTCAGAAGGCCTTCGGCCACCAGACGGGCGGCGAACCCTTCGGGGCCGGTGAAGTGGTGGGTCTGCCAGCCGCGCGCGGCGGCGGCGGCGATATTGTCGGCCCGGTCGTCGGTGAAGAGGAGGCTGTCGGGCGGCAGGCCGCAATCCTGCTCGACCATCTGGTAGATGCGCGGGTCGGGTTTGATCACGCCCATCCGGCCCGAGATGTAGCGGCGGTCGAAATCCGTCAGGAACGGATAGAGCGGTTCGGCGAAGGCGAAGGAATGGCTGCCGAAATTCGTCAGCGCGAAGACCGGGATACCCCTGGCGCGCAAGGTCCGTTGCAGGTGGATCGAATGGAGGATGAGCGGGCTCGCGATGTCGGTCCAGCGGTCATGCCACAGTCGGATTTCGGCCTGCCAGCGGGGATGGCGGTCGGCCCAGTCGTAGATCGTCTCGCGGAACAGCGCGCCCCTGTCGATCAGGTCGTTCATGCCGTGCAGGTCGACCTCGGCGAAAAGTGCGGCCCGCGCCTCTGGCCCGATCACGCTGTCGTAGAAGCGTTCGGGCTGCCAGCCGACCAGCACATTGCCGATATCAAAGATCACCGCTTGGGGCCGCAACGTCATCCACCTTTTTCCGCACTGTTTCCCGCCAGAGCGTATAAAGCCCCGCCCCGCAGATAAGCGCAATCCCCGCCCAGGCGATCTTGTCGGGCAGGGTGCCGAAGAACATCGCCCCCCAGAGGATCGCCATGGGCATGCCCACATATTCGAAGGGCGCGACGACGGCGGCCTCGGTCGTGCGGTAGGCCTGGCTCATCATCAGGCCGCCGACGCCGACCGCGAGGCCGGTGGCCAGAAACCATGGCCAGTCGGCGGGAGGTGGCCAGACCCACGGACGGAAGAGGAAGGCGAGCGAGGCATCGGACGAGCCGGAAAGATGCCCGTCGCCGACCCAGAGACCCATCGCGCTGCTGACGATCACAAAACCGCACTGGACGAAGAAATTCAGCGTCATCGCGCTTTCCGTGTCGCGCATCCGCCGTGTCATCATGTGCGACGAAGCGTAACAGAAGGCGGAGATCAGGACGAGGAGCGCCGCCGGCTGGATCACCCCCGCGCCGGGACGGAGCATGATCACGACGCCGAGCAGCCCCACACCCACCGCCGCCCACCGCCGGGGGCCGACCGGTTCGCCCAGCACGACCGCGGACAGAAGCGTGACGAACAGCGGCGCGATGAAGGCCGTCGCCACCGCATCGGCCAAGGGCAGGGCGGCGAGGCCGAGGAAATAGGTGACGTTCGAGACCATCACGATCGAGACGCGAAAGAGATGTTCCCTGGGGCGCCGGGTGATCAGCTGGCGAAAGCCGGTGCCGGAAAACCAGATCACCGCCAGCACCAGCGCCAGCCCGATGAAGGCGCGGGTCAGGATCACCTGATGCAGCGCATAGCCGCCCGACAGGTTCTTGATCGCCAGATCGTTGACCGACAGGATAACGCCGCCGCCGACCGCAAACAGGATGCCCCGGAAGTGGGGGTGGGTGGTGGCGCTCATATGTCACCCACCGGGATGGCCGGGTCCTTCACCGAGTGGTGGCGCATCTCGCGCCACAGGAGGTAGAGCCCGGCCCCGCAGATCAGGAGAATGCCGGCCCAGGCCGTGAGGTCCGGCCAGGTGCCGAACACTGCCGCCCCGGCAAGAATGGCAAGCGGCATGCCGAGATATTCGAAGGGCGCGATGACGGCCGCCTCGGCCAGCCGGTAGGCCTGAGAGACGAAAAGCCCCGCCACCGCGACCGAAAGACCGGTCACGATCAGGATCGGCCAGTCACCGGTGGACGGCCCTATCCAGGGGCGGAGGAGGAAAGCCATCGTCTCGCCCGTGCCGGGCAGGAACCGGCCATCGCCGGCGACAAGGCCCATGCCAAGGCTGATCACCAGGAAACCCGCATGCAGGTAGATGTTCAGCGTGACCGTGCTTTCGCTGCCGCGCATCTGCCGTGTCATCAGCTGGCTTGCGGCATAACAGAGCGACGACAGCAGGATCAGAAGGGCGGCGGGTCGCATGGCCTCGGCGCCGGGCCTGAGCATGACGATCACGCCGATCAGGCCGGCGATCACCGCGCCCCAGCGATGCGGCCCGACCCTCTCGCCAAGGAACAGGGCGGAGGCGGCGGTGATGACCAGCGGCGAGACATAGGCGATGGCCAAGGCATCGGCGAAGGGCAGCGCCGCCAGCCCGGTGAAGAACAGGACATTCGACAGCATCACGATCACGGTGCGCCAGAAATGCGCGCTGATCCGGCGCGTGCGGAACTGGCGGAAATTCCCGTCCTGCCAGAGGACCATGCCCACCAGAAACGCGATGGCCACGAGGGTGCGGATCAGGATGATCTGGTGCAGCGCATAACCCGACGACAGGAACTTGATCGCCAGATCAAGGACGGTCCCGAAAAGCACCGCGCCGAGGATGCACAGGATGCCGAGAAGCGCGGCGCGATTTGCCACCTGTGTCATGCGGGCCGCCCCGCCGCGCGCAGCGCCCGGTCGAGCGCGTCGAGAAACCGCGAGCGGTCGGCCTTGCTGAAGCCCTTGGCCCCGCCCTGCCGGAACGGATCGGCGGCGCGCAGGTCGGCCATCAGGTCGCGCGTGGCCAGCACATTGCCGATGTTGGCCTCAGTCAGCGCCTCGCCATTGTGCTTCAGCACCCGAGCCCCCGTCGCCACGCATTTCGCGGCGAGCGGGATGTCGCCCGTCACCACCACATCGCCCGGTCCGGCGCGTTCGGCGATCCATTTGTCGGCCTCGTCCGGGCCTTCGGTGACATAGACCGTCTCGACCAAAGGATGATCAGGTGGCCGGATGCCGCCGTTGCAGACCAGCTTGACCGGGACTGACAGGCGTTCGGCCACGCGGATGCATTCATCCTTCACCGGGCAGGCGTCGGCGTCGATGTAAAGGGTCATGGTGCGACCTGCCTGCACGTGTCGCGCATGATGTGTGTTGTCTGGTGCTTCGCCAACATAGGTCCGTGCCTGCCTGGGCGGGCGCGGACCGGTCCGCTGCGCACACCGGTAAAGATCGCGTGAATGCAGGCCGGTGTCACTTCTGTTCCGCCCCCGGTCGCTTCACCTTGTATTCCTCGGGGATCGGCATGCGGTTGAACGCATCCAGCCCCGCGATCTTGTAGGCCTCCGCCAGCGTCGGATAGTTGAAGGTATTCTCGACGAAATAATCGACCGTGCCCTTCAGGTTCAGCACCGCCTGGGCGATATGGATGAGTTCCGTCGCGCCTTCGCCGACGATCTGCACGCCCAGAAGCCGCCGGGTCTTGAGGCTGACCAGCATCTTCAGCATGCCCTGTTCCAGCCCCATGATATGCCCGCGCGAGGTTTCGCGGAACCGGGCGATCCCGACCTCGTAGGGAATGCCGCGCTCCTGCGCCTCCTCCTCGGACATGCCGCAGGTGGAAATCTCCGGCACCGAATAGATGCCGTAGGGATACCAGGGGCTTTCGGGCAGGGTCGGGGTATCGAGCGCGTGGCAGGCGGCGACCCGCCCCTGTTGCAGCGAGGTGGACGCCAGCGAGGGGTGCCCGATCACGTCGCCCGCCGCATAGACATGCGGCACCCGGGTCTGATAGGTCTTGCGGTCCACCTCCAGCCGGTCGCGCTTGTCGGTCCCGAGCCCCACGGCGGCGAGGTTCAATTGTCGCGTCGCGCCCATGCGTCCGGCGGCATAGAGCAGCATCTCGGCCCTGACATGCCGACCGTTCGCCAGACTGACTTCGACGTGCGTGCCCTCGTCCTCGATCTTCTCGATGGGGGCGCCCAGCCGCAGGTCCAGCCCGTTGTCGCGCACCTGATGCATGAATTCGCCGATCGTCTGGCGGTCGATGAAATCGAGGAACGTCTCGCGCGGTTCGATCAGCGTCACCCGCACGTCGAGCGCGGTGAACATCGTCGCATATTCGACGCCGATCACGCCCGCCCCCACCACGACCAAGCTGCGCGGGATCGTCGCCAGTTCCAGAAACTCGTCGCTGTCGACGATGGTCTTGCCGTTGAAGGGCACGTCATCCGGCCGATGGGTCCGCGTGCCGGTGGCGATCAGGAAACGGTCGGCGGTCATCTTCACCGTATCGCCCGCGTGGGTCGCGACCTCGACGGCATGGGGGTCGGTGAACCGGGCGCGGCCCATCAGCGTTGCCACATGATTGCGGTTGAACTGATGTTCCAGCACGTCGACCTCGTAATCGAGCGTCTTGTGCAGCCGCACCTTCAGATCACCCGCATGGATGTCGTCCTTGACCCGGTAGGACCGGCCATAGAAGGACCGCTCCCGCCAGCCCGACAGGTTCATCACCGTCTCGCGCAGGGTTTTCGACGGGATCGTGCCGGTATGGACCGACACGCCGCCCAGCCGGTCCTTGCGGTCGATGACCAGAACCTTGCGTTTCAGCTTGCCCGCCTGAATGGCGGCTGCCCGACCCGCCGGGCCGCTGCCAATGATGATCAGGTCATAATGGCTCATCGCACTCAGTCCCGGTACAGCGCCTCGGCGTGAAAGCCGATGTGATCGGCCATGAAGGTCGAGACGAAGAAATAGCTGTGGTCATAGCCGGACTGCATGCGGAACAGGCCGCTCTGGCGCCGTTCCATCATCGCATGGGCCAGAGCTTCGGGTTTCAGGAGGTCGAGGAACTGATCCTTCGATCCCTGATCCACCAGCACCGGCCCGTCGAAACCACGCCGCCGCATCAGAAGCGTCGCATCATGCGCGGCCCAGGCGGTCTCATCGGTCCCGAGATAGGCGGTGAACTGCTTGCGCCCCCAGTCCGACGCGGTCGGGTTGGCGATCGGCGCGAAAGCCGAAACCGAGCGGAAGCGGCCCGGCAAGCGCATGGCGAGCGTCAGCGCGCCATGGCCGCCCATCGAATGACCAGAGATCGCCTGCCGTTCCTCGTTGACGGCGAAGTTGCTCGTGACGATGGCGGGCAGTTCCTCGGCCACATAATCCCACATGCGGAAATGGCTGGCCCAGGGCGCCTCGGTCGCATTCACGTAAAAGCCCGCGCCCTGACCCAGATCGTAGGCCGCGTCATCCGCGACGCCTTCCCCACGCGGCGATGTGTCGGGGAACACCAGCGCGATACCATGGTCCGCCGCCCAGGCCTGCGCGCCCGCCTTGACCATCGCGTTTTCATGGGTGCAGGTCAGGCCCGACAGGTACCACAGGACCGGCACGGGTTCGTCGGCCGCCTCCTTGGGCAGGAACAGGCCAAAGGTCATGTCGCAGCCGCAGGCATCCGAGGCATGGGAATAGACACCCTGCACACCGCCGAAACATTTGTTTTCGGAAAGGGTTTTCATGGGCCGGAGCTCCTTCACTTCAGGCCGCACCCTGCCGCAAGCCCCCGCCGGGGGCAATGGCAGATCAGCCCTCGCGGAGGGCCAGAATCTCACCCAGCGATTTTTTCAGCTTGGCGACCGCAGGCACGGTCGCATCCGCCGCCGGGTGGCCGACCGCAAGGATCATCACCGGCTTTTCACTCTCGGGCCGGTCACACAGGCGGTTGAGGAATTTCATCGGATTGGGCGTATGGGTCAGGCAGCTCAACCCCGCCTGATGCAGCGCCGCGATCAGGAAGCCGCTCGCGATCCCAACGCTTTCGGGAACGTAGTAGTTCTTGTAGCGATGCCCGTCCTTCGTCATTCCGTGGCGCTGGGCAAAGATCACGATCAGCCAGGGCGCAATGTCGAGATGCGGCTTCGAGACACCGGTCCCGATGGGTTCCAGCGCCTTCAGCCATTCATCACCCGCGCCGCCCGCGTAAAAGGCGCGTTCCTCCTCCTCGGCCGCCGCGCGGATATGGGCCTTCATCGCTGGATCGGCGATGGCCACGAAAAACCAGGGCTGATGGTTCGCCCCCGACGGCGCGCTGCCCGCCGCCGCCACGCAGGCCGCGATGATCTCTCGCGGCACCGGGCCCGGCGCGAAATCGCGGACGGTGTGGCGTTTCCTGAGATGGTCGCGAAACGCTTCCGCCGCCGCCAGCGCCTGATCGTCGGTGAGGTCGATCCGGTCGGGCAGGGGCAGGGGCTGATAGCTGACCTGATCACGGAAATACATGGGCACCCTCCGACAGGTTTCGCGCGATCTTAACCGCCGCCGATCAGAACGCCAGCAGCAAAGACCAGCGCGCCCCCCAGCACCACCTGGAATGTCGCCCGCAGGAACGGGGTTTCCATAAAGCGGTTCTGGATCCAGACGATGGCCCAAAGCTCGACGAAGACCACTGCGATGGCGATCGTGGTTGCCGTCCGGAAATCCGGGATCAGATAGGGCAGGGCATGCCCAAGTCCGCCCAGCGTGGTCATCACGCCCGAGGCGATCCCCCGCTTCCAAGGCGCCCCCCGCCCGGACAGGACGCCGTCGTCATGCACCGCCTCGGTGAACCCCATCGAAATCCCGGCCCCGACCGAAGCCGCAAGCCCGACCAGCAGCGTCGTATGCGGGTCTTGCGTGGCAAAAGCCGTGGCGAAGATCGGCGCGAGGGTCGAGACCGACCCGTCCATCAGCCCCGCCAGTCCCGGCTGCACCCAGGTCAGCACGAACTGCCGGTGCGCGGCGCGGTCTTCCTCGCTGCGGGTGTCCGCGTCCAGATGCCGTTCGCCCAGATCGCCCGCCTTCTTCTCATGCCCGCTTTCCGCTGCCGCCAGATCGCCCAGCAGCTTGCGCGTCGCCGCATCCTGCGTCTGCCCGGCGGCGCGCAGGTAAAAGGCCGCGGCCTCCCGCTCCATCGCCTCGGCTTCCGCCCGCATCCGTTCGAGACTCAGGTTCTCCATCAGCCAGACAGGCTTGCGCGCGTAAAAGCCCGCCACATGTTCGCGCCGGATCAGCGGGATCACTTCGCCGAACCGGGCCCGGTGCCGTTCGATCAGCCAGCGGCGGTGGGTATCCTCCTCGACCGCCATCGCATCGAAAAGCGCGGCCGATCCGGGATAATCCTTGCGCAGCCGCTCGGCGTAGCTGCGATAGATGCGCGCGTCATCTTCCTCTGACGAAATGGCCAGCGCCAGAATGTCCTGTTCGCTCAGATCGCTGAAGCGCCTGCGTGTGGCCAGCCCCGGTATCATTTCGCCCTCCAGTCTGGAATGATTCCAAACTAGCCGGGCCGATCGGTCGCGGCAAGGATGAACGATCTGAACTGATCGGTTCATATTTGTCTTGAAAAACTGAACGACTCGGTTTAGATCAGCATTTCTAAACGAGACAGTTCAATTTGGGGGCTCCAGATGAACATCCTTCGCACCGCTTCTGTCGCACTTCTCCTTGGTCTGGCTGCGGTCCCGGCGCGGGCCGACGGCTTCGGCATCGCCGACCTGCCGCGCCTTGATTTCCCCGCCGGGACCGACGTCACCCGTGTCTGCACCGGCCCGACCGCGCCTGCCCCGGCCTGCGCGCCTGTCAACGGCTGAAGGTTTTCTGCCCGTGGCGATTGCATCCCGTCACAGGGCAGAAAGCGTGGCGGGTCGCCCGGCGGAGGCCCGCCCGCCCACTTCGCTTGCGGCCCCGCCATCCCCCGGTCTATCATCGGTGCCGGGGACATGGGCAGGACAGATGACCGCAGGGGCGATTGCCTTCCGCAAGGGGCGCAAATTCGATCAGGTTCTGGAAGGCGCGCGCGCGATCTTTCTGCGCGACGGGTTCGAAGGTGCGTCCGTCGATGACATCGCGCGCGCGGCGGGCGTTTCGAAAGCCACGCTCTACAGCTACTTTCCCGACAAACGCATCCTGTTCGTCGAGGTTGCCAAGCGCGAATGCCGCCGCCAGGCCGACGAGGCGCTGCAACTGGTCGCCCTGACGGCGCCGCCCGACCGTGTGCTGCCCGAAGCGGCGCGCCGGATCATCGACTTCTTCCTTTCCGAGTTCGGCCGCGCCGTCTTCCGCATCTGCGTGGCAGAGGCCGACCGCTTCCCCGAACTCGGCCACGAGTTTTACGAAAGCGGCCCCGCACTGGTCCGCGACCGGATCGCGACCTATCTCGACGGGGCCGTGGCGCGGGGCGAGCTTGTCATCGACGACACACTTCTGGCCGCCGACCAGTTCGCCGAGTTGTGCAAGGCCACGATCTTCCCCGCCGTCATTTTCGGCGTCCGCCGTGATTTTACCCACGCCGACCGCGACCATGTGGCGAAAAGCGCCGTCGAAATGTTTCTGGCGCGGTACGGGGTGAAGCGCTGATCTCAGCCCTTGTCACGGACCTGAAGGTGATTGCCCTGACCCGGCTTGACTTCGAACCGGGGCAAAGACCGCAACAGATCCGACAGTTTCGGTTTGCCGTAACTGCGCGCATCAAAGTCGGGATAAAGCTGGACGATGAACTGGCCCAACTGTCCCAGCGTATACCAATCCTGATCGGCATTGATCTTCTTCATCGCATCCAGGATTAGCGGAATTGACTCCAGTGCCGGCCTTTTGGCTGACGTGGCCTCGGTCGGCCGGTCCGCCTTGCGCGGCGGCTCTTTTGACGCGGGGATCTGTTCCGTTGACTTGACCGGCACTGCCTCCGCTGCACGCGGAGGCGGAATGTCGGTCACATTGATGATGTTCTCGATCAGCACGAACCGGTTGCAGACCTTGCGCAAGGCTTCCGGGGTTTTCGCCTCGCCGATGCCGATGACCTGAAGGCCGTCTTCGCGGATCCGGCTGGCCAGCCGGGTGAAGTCGCTGTCGGAGGAGACCAGCACGAACCCGTCGACCTTGCCTGCGTGGAGAATGTCCATCGCGTCGATCACCAGCCCGATGTCGCTGGCGTTCTTGCCCGTGGTGTTTGCCGACTGCTGATGCATCACCAGCCCCAGATCGCGCGCCTGCTGCTTCCAGTTTCCAAGGGCGGAACTTGACCAGTCGCCATAGACACGCCTGACCGACGGTTCGCCGAAGGAGGCGATTTCATCAAGGATCGCCGCCGCATGACGGGCCGGAATATTGTCGGCGTCGATCAGGACGGCAAGGAAGGGGTTGGATTTGGGGTCGGGCATGGTGCTCACTCGTTCCTATCGGCAGGCGGCGGGCCGATGTTCGGCCCCATGAAGGCGGGCAGATCGCACCGGCGATTGCCGCAAGGATTAAGAAGTCCCTAAGACGGACTCACAAGCCATTGAAATCATTTGACAGGAAAAGCGTCCCACCGTGGGACGCCTTCCCCCTTGCAAGCCTCAGTAAACCACGACCGACCGGATCGACTCGCCCTTGTGCATCAGGTCGAACCCCTTGTTGATGTCCTCAAGCCTCAGGATATGGGTGATCATCGGGTCGATCTCGATCTTGCCGTCCATATACCAGTC
>CAZRKU010000069.1:0-16272 GCA_964600685.1 uncultured Frigidibacter sp.
AAACTACCTCAGCAACGCAGGATATGCTTCCGTCAAAATCTGAAACGCTCTAGTCCCGTGTCTCAGGCCTTGCGGCGGCGACGCAAGGCCGCCAGACCACCAAGACCACCCATCAGCAGCAGCCCGGCAGCCGGAATCGGGACCGGCGCGACTTGGATGCCGGCGAGCGCGCCATCGGCATAGCCGAAGTTGTCGTTGCTTTTGAGAACGGTGAAGCGGATCACCGTCGCATAGATCGGCTTGAAGACCGCAGCGACGAAACCGCCTGCGCCGGAACCGGCAATGTCGGTCGCCATGAGCGAGAAGGTCGTCGAACCATCAACCGTTGCCTGACCAACTTCGATCGTCGAGCGGTCGCGGGCCTGGAACAGGTCAAGGAAGTAGAAGGCATTCACCAGCGTCGGCGCGCTGAATGTCACGTCGATCCATTCCTCGCGCATCGGCGTCGTGGTGATCTCGTCATCGTTCATGCCGACGCCATAGCCGTCCCTCTCGAAGGCCAGGCCTGTACCCGCCGGCTTCGCATTGCCGTCAAACAGCTGCGAGTTGTTCAGATACCCGCTGGCCGTCATCGACCAGGTGGTTCCACCCGCGAGCACCCCCGACTGGCCCGTCGCTGCACTGGTAAAATCGATCACAGCCGCACCGGAAGCCGTGGCGAACAGGCCGATAACGGCGGAAGAAGCCGCGCCTGCAATGAATGATTTGCCGAACATCCTAAAACTCCCACATCATGCTTATCGCACCCTTCGCCGCAACCTTACCACAATTGCGCCGAATTGGAACGCGATTTCGCCATACTTCGGCCTCAATCTGCGCCCCGCGAACAGAGGGATGAAGTTAATTCCTCGATTGTCCACGATGAACCAACTATCTGAAAGTTTTTCCAAAACCATCCATGGAAAGCCGCCCATTTCGGGCTTTCGCCTCCGATCTCGTGACGGCGACCGAACGGATTGTTTCCCGGCTTACGCCGTCAGAATGGCGCCTGGGCAGCGGCGGCGGGCTTTTCGGGATATCGGCACGGCGGCCTGGATGCGGCATCAGGTGACGCTGCGGCATTTGCCGGCGAATCTCCGGCATGAAAAAGCCCCGCCGGCGCTGGGCCGGCGGGGCTGATGTCTCAGGAAGAAAGCGTCAGCGGCTTTCGTAGGCTCCCGCGTCAGGCGCACTGCCGCGCGGGCGCGCCACGCCCAGGATGTCGAGGGGCAGCGTATAGGCCGCCGCGCCCGCATCCACCGACTTCGCCGTTGCGAGCAAGGTGAAGTCCTGCTTGGCGACCGAGGTGAATTCCGTCGCGGCGTTTTTCACCTCGACGTTGTTCGTGGCGACGATGTTGAGTGCCGCGCTGGCCCCGACACTGATCGCGTTCAAGGCATTGTTGGCCACCGTCACGTTCCGGGACGCCGTGCCGTTCTTGTGCGGCGTGATCTTGATCCAGGGATAGGGCGTCGCCTGACCCGACGGGTTCACGACCGTATTGTGAACGATCGTCGTGTTCAGCGCGCCCGCAATCGCAATCCCGTGATAGGCGGACACCGCCACGACATTGTTGCGGATCACCGTGCCGTCGAACATGCCGTCGAACATGCCGATCCCCTGCAGTTTGCAGCGCAGGGCATTCGGCGTCGCCGACGTCCACTCATAGAACTTGTTGTTCTCGATCGTCAGGTTCAAGACGGTGCCCGTGCCCGGCGTGCCGGTCGGCCCGCGGGAGAAGGACTGGAAACCGTCCGCATGGTTCCCGTCGATCTGGAAGCAGTTCTGGACCCTGTTGCCGCGCACGACATTGTCATCGCCGACCGCGCGCATCCCATCGCCCGAGAACCCGTCGATGATGTTGCCGATGATCGACCCGGAACGCCCGTCGGTCTGAATGCCATGGTAGAGTCCGGTCAGGCGGTTGCCGATCGCCGAGATACTGGTGCCCTGGAGCAGCATGCCAAGCCGCTTGTTCGCCAACCAGGTCGACTGTGACCAGCTCATGTAGTTGCCGGCATCCGCCACCGACCTGACATCAAGGTTGGCCAACGTGATGTTGCTGGAGCTGCCATAGGTGCGGATCAGTGGGCCGGACCCCGCGTTGGCCGACATCGCCCATACCTTGAAATCGCGCATGATGATGTTCGACGAATTGTAGACGCCGATCATCTCGACCTGCGCGGTCTGTCCGGGCATCTGCGCGATCGTGACCGGCGTGGCAAAGTTGAGGTCCTTGATCACGAGCGCGCCATGGTAGCCGTCCATCAGGAACACGCGGTCCCCGCCCGTCAGCTTGCCCGAATGCACGAGTGCGGAGAGGCTCGGAAAGGTCGTGCCCGTCGTGGGTGCCGCGAGCGGTGCCACAAGCGGGGCACTGTTCGCGGCTGCCGCAGTGGCCGTCGAGCTCGGGGCACTCGTCGTCGCGGCACTCGTCGGCGCGGCATCCGTCGTCGTGGGGTCTGTCGTCGCCGGCACCTCGCCGACGCGCACCCACTTGCCGGCGGTGTTCCCGCGCTGATTGATATTGGTCTGCAATCTCGTCTCGGTGCCGCTGGCCTGCAACGAGATCGCGGCCAGGGGCGTGCCAGCCACTGGCCCCGGCCTGGCGGGCAGGATGAAATATTCTGCGGCGCGCAGCGCTGTCGTGCTCAAGCTCAGGGCGAGGCCCGTGAGCAGCAAGGATCGGATCAGCTTCATCAGTGAGTCCTTCCGGTCGTGAGTGTATCCCCTGACTGAACAATGCTTCTGAACATGGCAAAGATGCGGCGCAAATGCAGTCAGGCTATGTCGCTTGGCACGAATTCAACGGGATGAAGCGCCAAATTGCAAAGGATTGTTCGCGTCGAGGCGGGCAAGCGGCGGCGGACCATTGCCAATTCTGAAACAGACGGCACCTCCCCCGCCCGGCCGGCGCACGGCGGTTTTTTGTCAGGTTAACGAAACTGTGACGATAGTGCATGCACTTCTCCGTGAAGGGAAACGCGCTGCCGCCGCGGGGCGCGGCTTTGCCTGCCGCACCAGGCCGCATAGCACCTAAAATACTGATATAAATTACTTTTACCAGAGGAACCGGGATGGACAAATTCTCAGACTATCCGACCACGCTGACCGCACCCGCCCGCGATGCGGCCGTCATTGTGCCAGACGACGCGATCGACCTCGCGCAGATGCCGCGGGCGATCTATGTGGGCCAGACGGGGAATGTCTCGCTGCGGCTGTCGGCCGGGCCGTCGGTGATTTTCGCCAATGTGCAGGGTGGCAGCTTCTTGCCGATCCGCGCCCTGGGCGTGAATGCGACGGGCACGACCGCGGGCAGTCTCATCGCCCTCTGGTAGGCTTCCCCTAAGGAAAGTGCGCCGGAAAAGACCGCGGCCGGAACTCCGGCCGCGGTCTTTTCATGTTCTGCGCCGGATTGATTCGGGGAAAAGGGGCCAGCCAGTGCCGGCCGGTCCTGACCTTTTCGGCGATCCCGCGATCACGTCGCATTCGCGCCGAGTTTCCAGCTGTCGGCATTGGCGGCGGACGCCGGACCAAGGATCTGTTTTCCTGGTGCACCC
This sequence comes from uncultured Frigidibacter sp., assembly GCA_964600685.1. Classification (GTDB taxonomy): domain Bacteria; phylum Pseudomonadota; class Alphaproteobacteria; order Rhodobacterales; family Rhodobacteraceae; genus TMP-24. Next base: position 3,540 of record CAZRKU010000069.1, read on the forward strand.
GCGGGCACGGTGCCGCTGCCCGTCGCGCTGTGCCAGACGCGCAGATATTCGGCATCGCCCACATACTGCAGGGTTGCGGTGTTTCTGGCCAGGAAACCGAGCGCGCGGTTGCTCTGAAAGAGGCCGTTGCCCGCCGCCGAAAACGCCACCGTCGCGATCAGCGAGCCGTTGACCGAGATCCTGAGGTTCTGCGCCGCCTGATCAATGGCGCAGATGATGTCATACCAGACATTCGCGACCAGCCCGGCCGGGATCAGGACGTTGTTGACCACCTTGACCGCTACCCCGTCCCGGGCATTGGCCCGCACCATGCCGCTGTTCATGATCTCGATGTCGAAACCCGCATTCGCCTGGGAAAAGATGATCGCCGAGGTCGCGGGCATCGCCGCCATCCGGAAACGGCCGGCAAAAGTGATGGCGCTCGTGCCCGCCGGAACGTTCGTCGGCGACAGGAAATAGGGGCCGGTGGCTGTGGTCGTGAATTTCGGCGTCCCGGCCGGCAGCGTGTTGGCAAACACGCTGCCGGCAGGCAGCGGCCGCACCGGAATGCCATTCAGGCCGGGGACGCCGACATTGACGATCGGCAGGTTCTTCCAGGTCGCGTTCTGCTGATCCTCCGGGAACTGGTTCTGGCCGTTCGCCCCCCCTTCGCCATACTGGATCGTATCGGTGCTGACGAAACTGCCGCCGCCGTTTCTGAAGATGCGGACCCGCCCGGCGACGATCTGCGCATTCTGCGCGGGCTGGCCATTGATCTGGAACCCCATCACGGTCGTCCAGTGCGGGAAGGTCGCGGGCAGCGCCGCCTCCGCCCGGGCCAGACGCGTCGTTGTCACCGGACCGGCCAAGGACCAGACCTCGACGAATGCACCCGTCGCCTCCCACAGGCAATTGTCAAAGGCCGGGGCCTGCCAGCCGACCAGATCGGCAGCCTCCAGAACCGCCAGCGCCGTCATCCGCGCCAGCGCCTGCGCCCCGTCGGGCGTATTGCCGGCCGGATGGGCGAGATCGGTCCAGCCTCCCGCCCCGTCGTCATAACCGTTGACATAAGTGACCGGCTCGATCCCGGCGGGCAGGAACATGGTCGCACTCGGCACGGCAAGCATCGCCCGCCAGCTTTCCCGCGCCAGTTGCTTGTTGACCAGGTTGACCTGGGACGCCCCGCCGACAAGCTGGGTCGCGCTCTGCATGTCCGCGTCGATGTCGAACCGATGCGGCCCGTAAGCCACCCATTTCGTGGCGGCATAATCGTAAAGCTCGCCGAACCAGTGGTCGGCACGATAGCTCGACGATGCGCCATAAGTGATGTCGGTGGGAAAGCTGACAGTCGTGCCGTTCAGCAACCGGCCCGAGAACAGGGGGTAAAGCGCCTGACCATAGTTCGCGCCAAGGCTGCCCGGCGATGCAAACCAGGACATGGCGGCAAACCCCACCTTCTGACCGTCAGCCGTCACAAAATCATGCAGCGCCCTGTCGTTCGCCCAGACCCGGCCGGTATCCGCGTCATTCACCAGCGCCCGGGGATCGGTGCCGGGCACCGTGTGGAAGATGATCCCGAACTTATCGCCGGGGCGCGCGGCGATCAGGGTGGCGGCCATGGCCGCCACCGCCGCGGTATAGGGCTGGGCGTTCGTCACCAGATAGCGCGCGGGCGCCGCAGCGGCACCGACGAAGATCTGCACCGCTTCGGGGTCGGAAATCGCGGGCGCGGTCGTATTGTCGTAGAACGCCGATATGATGCGCTCCGGCTCGGACTGGCCCCAGATCGCCAGAAGATGCCCCACACCGAACCGATTGGCCCCCTGCGCGGTGACGCCCGGCTGTGCCTTCAGCCGGACCTCGGGACGAAACCACGAAGCGCTGCGTGGCGCGGTGATCTGGCCGTTCCAGGCTCCGCCCGCCGCAATCGTCGCCAGGTCCGCCCAGGCGGTCGTCGTCGCGCCCCCATCGTCGAGCGAGACGGCGCGGGCCTGGACGATCTCCCCGACCGTGCCCGTGCCCGACAGCGGCACCAGTGCGGTCGAACGCCCGAAGCCCGCCCCGGAATCGAAAAGGCAGCGATCCCGTGAGAAGGCCGCGAGCGTAACCACCCCGGACGGCGGCGCCACGACGGGGGATTTCGGTTTGGAGGACTGGAGCGCGAGGGAAAGGTTGAACATGTCTGGATTCCGCTGGTTGGGCCAAGCCCGCCTGCCGGATCCAACCCGCGAAGGACGGCAAGCGGCGCTTGTCCGGTGGGCTCGCGCCGCCCCGGCGATCAGCGAACGCCCGGCGGGCGCCACTGCCAGGACGGCATATGTGCCATCGGGAATATCATGCCGGCCCGCCTGTTGCGGTCCGGCCGGCTCCTGCGCGCGGGGATCTCAGATCTCGCTAAGGACCGGGCGACGGCCCGCATTCCGCCCCGAAGGCCCGCGCGATCAGTTGGGCCATCGGCGCCGCGTAGAGCCGCGCCTCCACCGCCGGGTCGGGATGAACGCCGTCCGTCAGGCCGGCACGCCAGCCCTTGACCTGCCGCCAGCGCCGCTCGCCGTCGAAAAGCCCGGCGCCCGACCGCTGCGCCAGTCCCGGATAGATATCCTGATAGACCGGCAGGAGCGGCCGCTTCCAGGCCGCCAGCCGTCCGACCGGGTTCGTCGTCAGCAGCAGCACCCCCGCCCCCTGCCTCTGAAGCGCCCCGACCAGCGCCGCGTGATTGGCAGCGCTCCGCGACAGGGACAACCCGTCCAGCACATCACCGTCATTGACCGCAAACTCGATGATCCCCAGATCCGGCCGCAGGGCGCGCACCGCCCCGATCTGCTCCACGCCCCAGCCCGAGGTCGCGCCGGGCCTGGCCAGCCGGACCACCTCGACCCCCCGGCCAAGGCAGGCTTCAAGCCGACCCTCCACCGCGTCCGGCCAGGTGGCGCGGGCGCTCAGGCTGGTCCCCAGCACGGCCAGCCTCACCGTCCCCTCCCTGAGCGGAAGGAGGGGCAAAGCCACGTCGGCTGGCGGACCCTGTCGCAACAGATCCGGCGCAAGCCCGCCAAGGACCACCGCGGCGGCCGGAACCACCAAGACGGCCAGGATCGTCCTGAGGATCCACATCGACAAGCACCGCCTTTCCCGGGGCCCGGCCTGTCGGCAGCGATCAGACAGGCCCCTTGCGCCAATACCAGACAAAGCCGGTCACTTCACCGGCAGATGAAACAATCGGGGGGGAATTTGCACCGCCACCGCTCGCCTAGTCCAGTGAAATGGCCTAAGGTCCTGTCACGCCAACCACAGGAACATTTCGGTGCCCTCGGAATCCACACTGACTTTCGGCACTTCCGCAGCCAACGGCCCGGCGTCCTCCTCCAGACTGGATGCCCTGCGCCTGCCGGTCGTGGTCTGGCTCTACCTCCTGAGCGTGATCACGCCTGTGGAATTCTCCCTGGGAAGCTTGGCCCTGACCCCGCTCCGGCTGCTGCTGCTGATCATGGTCGTGCCCCTCGCGGCGCGACTTTTCTCCGGCCAGTTCGGCAAGGTCATGGCCGTCGACATCTTCTTCTTCATCCACATGGCCTGGGCCACGCTCGCCGTTGCGGTCAACAACCCCGACCGCGTGATCGAGAATGTCGGATCGGCGGCCGTGGAGTTTCTCGGCGGCTACCTGATCGCCCGGGCCTATATCCGGACCCCGGCGCAGTTCGAACAAATGATCAGGGCGCTGGTCATCCTCATCATCGTCCTTCTGCCCTTCGGCATCCCCGAACTTTTCACCGGCCGTCCGATCATCCCGACCTTCATCGAGCAGCTGCCGGGGATCGGATCGGTCGAAAATGTCGACAATCCCAGGCGCATGGGGTTGGAGCGGGTGCAGAACGTCTTCGCCCATCCGATCCACTACGGACTATTCTGCTCCGTCGCCTTCACGCTTCTGCTCCTCGGGCTGCATGGCAGCATGAGCCTGATGAAAAGACTGCTGGGATGCGGCCTGATCTTTGTCGGCGTCTTCATCTCGCTGTCCAGCGGCGCGCTCCTCGCCATCATCTTGCAGGTCGGCCTGATCGCCTGGGCGCTGATCTTCGCCAAAGTGACGCGGAAATGGCTCCTGCTCCTCGGCCTCCTCGTTCTCGCCTACGTGGTCGTGGACATCCTGTCGAACCGGACCCCGATGAAGGTTCTGATGACCTACGTCACCTTCTCGGCACAAACCGCCTATTACCGCGCCAACATCAACGAATGGGGCTGGTATAACGTCCGCATGAACCCGGTCTTCGGGCTGGGACTGCGCGACTGGATCCGCCCCGGCTACATGCAAAGGGGCAGCGTCGATAATTTCTGGCTGGTCATGGCGATGCGCTACGGCATTCCCGGGGCCGCTCTCGTGATCGTCGGCTACTTCGTCGGCCTCTTCAAGATCGGCCTGCGCGACCTGTCCTTCAGCCCGCGCGTGGCCCGCCTGCGCCTGGCCTGGATGATCACGCTCGCCGGTCTCAGCTTTACCCTGACCACCGTTCACGTCTGGACGGCGATGTATTCCTTCGTCTTCTTCATCTACGGCTCCAGCATGTGGATGCTCTACTACACGCCAGCGGACGAAGGAGGCGACCAGACCGGCCCCGCCTCCCCGACCCCGCAGCGCAGCCTGAACTACCGGCGCAACCATCCCGAACAAGTCAGCCCCCCGGAACGGGCCGCGAAGCAATACAGCCGCACGCCGCAAGACCGTGCCGAAACGGGCGTGGAGGCCAGACCGGGCGGCGAAACGACGCGTTATACCCGGTTCAATGGCCGACAGCCGACCGCGCCGACGACACCGAACCGAAGCCGCAATCACAAGCAAACGGACTGATCCTGGGCCCACGGAAAATCACACCATGAACACGGGCCCTGCATCATGAAATCCGTTCCGATCTGGCAGGATCATCCCCAGCGCGCGCCCGGTGCCGCGACCGGCACGATCCGCACCCTGATGAGCATGCCCTGCGCGTCCGTGGGCGTCAGCCAGACCTGCCGCTCGCTTCTGGCCGGCACGGTCAGCGCCGGGTTCCCGGCCGAACTCTACACCAGCCGCAATGACGGCCGGACCGACGAAGCCTTCCCGCTGCAAAGCTCGATCCACTGGCCCCTGTCGCTCCTGCCGCACCGCCTGACGCGTCGCCTGAGCGTGCCGCGCATTCATCGCGCCTATCTGGATGCCTTCGGGCCGGACGATGTTGCCTATCTCTGGCCCTCGGTGCCCCAGCGCATCTTCCGCGAGCTTCATGCCCGCGGCATCCCGATCGTGACCGAAGCGATCAACACCCGCATGTCCGACGCGCGCGAGGTGCTCGACGCCGCCTATGCCGGGCTGGGCCTGCCCCCCGGCCACCGGATCACTCAGGCCAGGATCGACGACGAGGAGGAACGGCTGGCGCTCGCGACCGCGATCTTCAGCCCCAGCCCGGCGACCGACGCAAGCCTGCTTGGCGCGCATCATGCCGGTCGGGTCATTCCCGCCAGCTATGGCGTGAACCCGCGCCGCACCCTTGCGCCACGACCCGCAAGACCGGACGGCGCGCCGGTCACCTTCCTCTTCATGGGCCTCTCCTGCGTCCGCAAGGGCCTGCATCACCTGCTGGAGGCCTGGCGCGGCGCACCCGCCAATGCCCACCTCAGGATCGTCGGCCTGCGCGAACCGGAATTCGCCCAGCTGTTCCCCGACGTTCTGTCCCGGCCGAACGTCCGCGCCATGGGCTATTCGTCCAGTCCGGAAGCGGAGTTTGCCGCAGCCGACGTGTTCGTCCTGCCCTCGCTGGAGGAAGGCGATCCGATCGTGACCTATGAAGCGGCGTCGTTCGGCCTGCCGATCATCGCCTCGCCGACCGGGGCCGGTCGGATCGGGGCCGAAACCGGATCGGTCCTGACCCTCGACACGAGCGATGTTCACCGCCTGCGCCAGGCCATCGCCGACCTCGCCCGGTCCGCCGACCTGCGCCGCGAATGGGGCGACCGGGCACTCAACGCCTCCCTCCGCTACGGCTGGACCGATGTGGCCCGCCGCCGCTTCTCGCGACTGAACGACGTGCTCGCCAGGTAGGGCAGAACCCTCGCTTCACCCTCCGCTCCTCCGATTCGCGTCAATTGGTTAATGCTCCGGCCCATCATTCCTGTCGTGCCGCAAGCCATACGTTTGCCATACGCAGTGCATACGTCCGGCATCCGGGCCGAAAGTCCCGTCAGCCCCAATTAAACCACCGTTCCCAAAGGGTTGGCACAACCCCGCCAACAGGCGTCCGTCAGCCCCCGGCCAGATGGCTCCGCCCGTTCTTCGCCGCCCGCAGCACCTGCCGATGGCGTTCGCGGAAGCCTTCGCGCTGCTGGTCGGAATAGTCCGGCTTGCACTGGCGGCAACTCGCGCCCTCCTCGAAATCGGGATGCTCGCGCTCCGCGGGCGTCAGGGGTCTGCGGCAGGCATGACAGGTGGAATGATCGCCCCGCGCCAGACCATGCGTGACCGACACCCGCTGGTCAAAGACGAAGCAGGCCCCATCCCATAGACTTTCGTTTTCCGGAACGTTTTCAAGGTATTTGAGGATCCCGCCTTTCAGGTGAAAGACGTCTTTCACCCCCTCGGCCAGCAGGAAATTGGTCGACTTCTCGCAGCGGATGCCGCCGGTGCAGAACATGGCGATCCGCTTGCCCGCATAGTCCTCTGCATGGGCACGCCACCAGTCCGGAAAGTCGCGGAAGCTGCGGATGTCGGGATTGACCGCGCCCTGGAAAGTGCCGATCCCGACCTCATAGTCGTTGCGCGTGTCGATCACCGCCACGTCGGGCGCCGAAATCAGCGCATTCCAGTCCGCCGGATCGACATAGGTTCCAACCGCGGCCAGCGGGTCGACATCGGGCTGCCCCATCGTCACGATCTCGCGCTTCAGCCGCACCTTCATCCGCCCGAACGGCAGGGTCTGCGTCCGGCTCTCCTTCCACTCGATCCCGTCACATCCGGGCAGGCGCCGCACCTGCGCCAGAACCGCGTCGATCCCCTGCCGCGACCCCGCAATCGTGCCGTTGATCCCCTCGCGCGCCAGCAAAATCGTTCCGCGCACGCCTTGGCTTTCGCAAACGCCAAGCAGGAGCGCCCGCAGCGCTGCGGGGTCATCGAAACGGGTGAACTGATAGAGGGCGGCGACAACGATCATGGCGGCCTGATACGCCCGCCCGCGCCCTGCGGCAAGCCTGCCCCGCGGGCTATTCGCCTTGTCCGGCCGCAATGGCCAGCCCATCCACAACCGCCGTAAAGACTTCGGAATACTCGAATTCTGCCGAAGTGAACGTCGCGCGCATCAGCTGGTCGATCACCCTTACAAGGCTCGAACCGCCGACAAAGATCACCCTGCTCACCCTGTCGGCTTCCAGATCGGCCAGCCGCAGCGTCTCCTTCGCCGCCTCGCCGACCCGCGCGACCAGGGGCCAGAGCGCGCTCAGAAGCTCGGGTTGCCAGAGCGGCGGGCGCAGGCCCTTCTCGATCGGGTCAAGCCGGATCTCGCCCTGCCCGTCCCGGTTGGCCGCGATCTTCGCCGCCTCGACCGCGAAGGCGATGTCATGGCCAAGCTCCATCTCCAGGACTGTCACCAGCCGCGCCAGACGGTCGGGCGCCACCGCAAGCCGCGCCAAGCGCCGCGCGTCGCGCAAGGTGTCAGGCCCATAGACAAAGGCGATCTTCTCCCAGCTGGCAAGTTCGTGGAAAAGCGCGGGCGGCACATCGTTGCGCCCCGGACCAAGCTCGTTTTTCAGCTCTCCGCCCATCCCCAGCAGCGGCATGACTTGCGCAAGGCTCAGCGCCCGGTCGAAGTCCGTTCCGCCGATCCGCACCCCATGGCTGCCGATGAGCTCCAGTCCGCCGCCATGGCCCCGAAACAGCGTGAAATCCGAGGTGCCGCCACCAATGTCGACGATCAGGCCGATTCCGCCGCCCGGCCCGGCTGCCAACGCGGCAGCCTCCGGTTCGTGCAGAAACCGGATCCCCGCGAACCCGGCCATCCGGTAGCATTCGACCAGATCGGCCTCGGCCTGCCGGTCCCGCTTCGGATCGGCCGAGTGGAAATGCACGGGCCGCCCGGCAACGACATTTTCGATCCGCGCCCCCGTCGCCGCCTCGGCGCGGTGGCGCACCTCGGTCAGAAAGCGGGCGACGATCTCCAGAAGCGTCAGCCGTTCGCTCAGGAACTGCCGCCTTTCGCGGGCCAGCGGCGTCCCGAGGATGCTTTTGAGCGACCGCATGAACCGGCCGTGACGCCCGGCGATCATCGCCTGAACCGCATCGCTGCCGAACAGCGTGCGCCGGTCGGCATAGTCAAGGAAAACCGCCGTCGGCAGTGTCTTCCGACCGGCCTCCAGCGGGATGATGCGCGCCCGACCACCCTCGAACACCGCCGCGGCGGTGTTCGAGGTTCCGAAATCGACGCCAAGGGTTACCGTCCGCATCCGATCCGCCCGCTGCAAGAACGTGCTTCCTAGCAATGCCGCGCCCGGCGGGCAAGAATGTTGCCGCCCCATTGACCGCCCCCGACCTGATCCTTACCCATTGTCCAAAGCGGAGGAATTTCCATGCGGCCTGCCCATCACGCGCTGATCGTGATCGACGTTCAGAACGATTTCTGCCCCGGCGGCGCGCTGGCCGTCGCCGGCGGCGACCAGATCATTCCGCGGATCAACGACCTGATGGCTGACTATCCCGTCCGCGTGCTGACGCAGGATTGGCACCCCGCCGGTCATTCGTCTTTCGCCGCGAACCACCCCGGCGCCGCGCCGTTTTCGCAGATCGACATGCCCTATGGCCCGCAGGTTCTGTGGCCGGCCCATTGCATCCAGGGCAGCGAAGGCGCGGCTTTCCATGATGCGCTGAGAACCGGTCCGGCCGACCTGATCGTCCGCAAGGGGTTTCGCCCGGAAATCGACAGCTATTCCGCCTTCTTCGAAAATGATCACAAAACCCCGACCGGGCTGGAAGGCTATCTGCGCACGCGCGGGGTAAGCGACCTGACGTTCGTGGGCCTCGCCACCGATTTCTGCGTGGCCTATTCGGCGATAGACGCGGCACGACTGGGCTTCGCCGTCACCGTCCCCGAAGCCATCTGCCGCGCCATCGACCTGAACGGCTCTCTGGCGGATGCACGCGACAGGATGCGCGCCGCCGGTGTCCGGCTGGAGGCCTGATCATGGTCGATATCGCGACCCGCGTTCACAATCACAACTGGAACATCGACCCGATCGTCCGGTCCCTGATCGACAATGATTTCTACAAGCTCCTCATGTGTCAGTCGATCTTCCGCAACCGGGCGGACACGATGGTCACGTTCAGCCTGATCAACCGCTCCAGCAGGATCCGGCTGGCCGAGGTGATCGACGAGGGTGAACTGCGCGAGCAGCTCGACCACGTCCGCTCCCTCTCGCTTTCGCGCGGCGAAGGCACCTGGCTGCGCGGCAACACCTTCTACGGCAAACGCCAGATGTTCCGCTCCGACTTCATGGAGTGGTTCGAAAAGCTGCGCCTGCCCGACTACCATCTGGAAAAGCGCGATGGCCAGTATGAGCTGACCTTCGAAGGCCGGTGGCCCGAGGTGATGTTGTGGGAAATCCCCGCGCTCGCCGTATTGATGGAACTGCGCTCGCGCGCGGTTCTCTCCACCATGGGCAAGTTTGAATTGCAGGTGCTCTATGCCCGCGCCATGGCGCGGCTGTGGGAAAAGATCGAACGGCTGAGAAGGATCGACGGCCTGCGCATTGCCGATTTCGGCACAAGGCGGCGGCATTCCTTCCTCTGGCAGGACTGGTGCGTGCAGGCGATGATCGAAGGGCTGGGACCGGCCTTCATCGGCACGTCGAACTGCCGCATCGCCATGCGCCGCGACATCGAGGCGATCGGGACGAACGCCCACGAACTGCCGATGGTCTATTCGGCCCTTGCCGAAAATGACGCCGACTTGCGCCAGGCCCCCTACCGGGTTCTGGCGGACTGGCACGAGGAACATGACGGCAATCTGCGCATCATCCTGCCCGATACCTATGGCACCGACGCTTTCCTGAAACGCGCGCCCGACTGGCTGGCCAAATGGACCGGCATCCGCATCGACTCCGGCGATCCGGCAGCGGGCGCGGAAACCGCCATCGCCTGGTGGAAGGAACGGGGCGAAGACCCGGCCGAGAAACTCGTGATCTTCTCCGACGGGCTGGATGTGGACAAGATCGAGGAACTGCATATGCGCTTCAGGGGCCGGGTGAAGGCGAGCTTTGGCTGGGGCACGCTTCTGACCAACGATTTCCGCGGCTTCGCCCCGAACGACGGGCTGGCCCCTTTCAGCCTCGTCTGCAAGGCCATCCGCGCCAACGGCCGCCCCACCGTCAAACTGTCGGACAACCCCAACAAGGCCACGGGGCCGAAAGACGAAGTGGCCCGCTATCGGCGCGTGTTCGAGCCTGGCCCACAGACCGCCAGTGAAGTTCTCGTCTGACCTGCCAGCGATTAGCCGCCCGTTAAGACCCCTCTGCTAGCCCTGAGGTCGGGTGAAGACAAAGGTTGGTGGGATGGCCGGGCAGACGAACGCCGCGCCAGTCATCATCAAGCGCAAGAAGATCATCAGCGGCGGCGGGCACCACGGTGGGGCGTGGAAAGTCGCCTATGCGGATTTCGTGACCGCGATGATGGCTTTTTTCATGCTGATGTGGCTGCTGAACGCGACGACGGAAAAACAACGCAAGGGGATCGCGGACTTTTTCAGTCCGACCATCCCCCTCAGCCGGATTTCCGGAGGGGGCGACGGGGCTTTCGGCGGCGAAAACGTCTTTTCCGAAGATCAGACCGCCCGGAACGGCACCGGCGCCTCCAGCCTCAAGCCCAGCGAGAAGCGGCAGGCGGTGGGCCAGACCGGCACCGACAGTCAGGAAGACCCCGCCAACAGGGAAGCGTTCGAGGCCGATGCCCGCAAGATCGAAGAATCGCTGATGGGCCTCGGCGGCGAAAGCAGGGTCAGCGACGAAGTGCTGCGCCACGTCGTCACACGCGTGACCGACGAAGGGCTGATCATCGAATTTTTCGATGTTGACGGCTCGCCTTTGTTCGTGGGCGAAACCGCCGTGCCGATGCCGGTGACAACCGAACTCGCCGGCGTCGTCGCCCGTGTCTTCGCGCTGGCGGGCAATCAAGTGGCGGTCAACGGACATGTGCGCGCCCGACCCGAGGTGCTGAAGAACAACCCCTCCTGGGCGTTGTCCGCCGATCGCGCCATGCAGATGCGGCAACTTCTGGAGGCCTCCGGTCTCGCGCCCGAGCGGCTCCAGCGCGTGACCGGCTTTGCCGACCGGCGGCCCGCTGTCAGAAACCCCGTCGCCCTGCGCAACAGCCGGCTAGAGATCATCCTTCTGCGGCGTGGCAAATAGAACGGAACATTTTGGCCGTTAGCCCGATGTTAATGCCCCGTGCCGCATGGTCGCCCGAAATGACGGACACGCAGCAGAAAGGCGGCAATCATGTCCATCTCTTCCTCCTTGAATGCCGGGGTGGCCGGGCTCAGTGCCAACGCCACCCGGCTTGCGACCATTTCCGACAATATCGCCAACTCGGGCACCTACGGCTACAAACGCGCCGCAGCGGATTTCGAGAATTTCGTGATCAATCAGGCGCGCGGGGCCGGGGTCTATTCAGCGGGCGGCGTACGCGCCGCCACGACCCGCCTGATCGACGAACAGGGGCCGCTGGTCGGAACCGGCAACGCGCTTGACCTGGCGGTCTCCGGGCGCGGCATGCTGCCGGTCACGACGGCAACCTCGCTCAATACGACCACCGGCGAACGCCCCCTGATGATGACCACAACGGGGGCGTTTCGCGCCGATTCCGATGGCGTTCTCAGAACGGAATCCGGGCTGGTGCTGCTGGGCTGGCCCGCCAATGCCGACGGGTCCATCCCGGTCCTGCCGCGCGACACGATCGCGGGGCTGCAGCCCGTCGTGATCAATGCCAACCAGACGGCGGGTGATCCCACGACGACGATGAACCTCGGGATCAACCTGCCCGCGACCGAGACGGAGGCTGGACGGAGCGGCAGCGCCCTGCCCCTGTCGATCGAATATTTCGGCAACCTCGGCACGTCGGAGACGCTCGACATCACCTTCACGCCCGCGGTGCCGGCGACCGGCGCGTCCAACAGCTGGAGGATGGATATCCGCGATTCCGCCCAGGGTGGCGCCCTGATCGGCCAATATACGCTCGTGTTCGACAATACGCGGGCGAACGGCGGCACGCTGGCCTCCGTCACCACGCTGTCGGGCGGGGCTTACGATTCGGCCACCGGCGAACTGGCGCTGACCGTCGCCGGTGGCCCTCTGACGGTGACCATCGGCAGGCTTGGCAATGCGAACGGCCTGACGCAGCTTTCCGACAGTTTCGCGCCAACCTCCATCACCAAGGACGGATCCCCCGTCGGCAACCTGACCGCGGTGGAGGTCGACGAGAACGGCTATATCACCGCGAGCTACGACACGGGTTTCACGCGCCGGATCTATCAGATCCCGGTGGTCGACGTGCCGAACCCGAACGGGCTGATCTCGCTCAACAACCAGACCTTCCAGGTCTCGCCCGACTCCGGTTCCTTCTTCCTGTGGAATGCGGGCGACGGGCCGACCGGGGCCATCGTCGGTTATGCCCGCGAAGGCTCGGCCACCGATGTGGCCGCCGAACTGACCGCGCTGATCCAGACCCAGCGCGCCTATTCCTCGAACGCCA
>CAZRKU010000070.1:0-15473 GCA_964600685.1 uncultured Frigidibacter sp.
CGCCATACATGATGTCGAATTCGACCTGCTTGAAGGGCGGCGCCACCTTGTTCTTCACGACCTTGACGCGGGTGGTGTTGCCGACGACCTCCTCCCGGTCCTTGATCGCGCCGATCCGGCGGATGTCGAGGCGGACAGAGGCGTAGAATTTCAACGCATTGCCGCCGGTCGTGGTTTCGGGGTTGCCGAACATCACGCCGATCTTCATGCGGATCTGGTTGATGAAGATCACCATGCAGTTCGACCGGCTGATGGAGGCGGTCAGCTTGCGCATCGCCTGACTCATCAGACGGGCCTGCGCACCCACCGTGGCATCGCCCATGTCGCCTTCCAACTCGGCCTTGGGCGTCAGCGCCGCGACCGAATCGACCACGACAAGGCTGACCGCGCCAGACCGCACCAGCGTATCGACGATTTCCAGCGCCTGTTCGCCGGTGTCGGGCTGCGAAATCAGAAGCTCGTCCAGATTGACGCCAAGTTTCTTGGCGTAAAGCGGATCAAGCGCATGTTCGGCATCGACGAAGGCGCAGACGCCACCCTTTTTCTGTTCCTCGGCCACGACATGCAGCGTCAGTGTCGTCTTGCCCGAGGATTCCGGCCCGTAAATCTCGATCACCCGTCCCTTGGGCAGACCACCGATCCCGAGCGCGATATCAAGGCCGAGCGAGCCGGTCGAGGTCGACTCGATCTCCAGCGCCGGGTTGCCGGCACCAAGCTTCATGATGGAGCCCTTGCCGAACTGCCGTTCGATCTGCGCCAGCGCGCTGTCGAGCGCCTTCTGCTTGTCGCTGCTTTTCTTGTCGTTCATGTCAAAAAGGTTCGCCACTGCCATTGTCCCGCTCCTTATTCCACACGCCGCCATGGGCGGCAATGCTGCCATTTGTTCGCTTCTTGTTCTCGCCTGTATGGGATCAAAAAGAGAACATTTCAATCGAATTCTCAAAACTACTCTGCGGGCGATTGGTTAAGAAGTCGTTTATGTCGCTGTTTCTTGCATTTTGGCGGCCCTGCCGGGTAGAGCGGAGGGCGCGACCCAGGTGAGGAATGGAATGCTGATTTTCTGGAAAGAGCGGCTGGTGTTTCTGTCGACCCCAAAGACCGGGTCGACCTCGATCGAGACCGCGCTCGAGTCGCTCGCGCATGTTGCGATCCGCCGGCCGCCGGAGCTGAAACATGTTTCCGGGCCGCGCTATCAACGCCATCTCGCCCCGCTTCTGGAAATGGCTGGCGGGGAGCGGTTCACGACGGTTGCCCTGATGCGCGATCCGGTCGACTGGCTGGGCAGCTGGTGGCGCTATCGCCAGCGTGACGACATCCGCGACCTGCCGCGTTCCACCTCGGGGCTGAGCTTCGAGGATGCGGCGCGCGACTACCTGTCGAGCCATCCCGGCGCCAGCATGAACGTCGGATCGCAGGCGCGCTTCCTGGGCGTGAAGGAGGGGGTTGCGTCCGTGGACAAGGTCTTCCGCTATGAAGATATCGGCACTTTCGTCCACTTCCTCGAAGACCGGCTCGGGGGGGAGATCATTCTGCCGCGGCTCAATGTTTCCCCCAAGGGCGACATGCACCTTTCCCCGTCCACCGACGCGCGCCTCAGGGATCGGTTTGCGCCCGATTATGCGTTCTACCACAGTCTCGGCTGACAGGCGCCAAAGGGCCCCATCAGTGAAACTGGTTCTGCACCGTCGCAGTCAGTTCGCTCAGCGAGAAAGGCTTGGGCAGGAACACCGAGTTCGGTATGCGGTCGCGCTCTTCGGTCAGGGCCGCCTCGGAATAGCCTGAAACAAACACCACGCGTGTTTCGGGTCGGGTCTTCAGTGCCTCGCGCACCCAGGAAGGGCCATCGAGCCCCGGCATGATCACATCGGTCACAAAGACATCCACCGCAAGGTCGGGCGCTTCGAGCATTTTGAGCGCCTCTTCGGCGTTTTCGGCCTCGATCACCGTATAGCCCCGCATCTTGAGTGCACGGCTGGCAAAAGCCCGCACCGGCGCCTCGTCCTCGACCAGCAGCACCACACCCTGTTCGGAAGGCACGGCACGGCGCGCGGGTGGCGGTGCCGGATGCGGTTCCGCCGGTTCATCCGCGGTCAATTCATGGGCCGGGAAGAACAGGGCGAATGTCGTGCCCTGGCCCACGATCGAGTCGCAGAAAATATAGCCGCCGGTCTGCTTGACGATGCCATAGGCCATCGACAGGCCCAGCCCGGTGCCCTCGCCGGGGCGCTTGGTGGTGAAGAAAGGCTCGAAGATCTTCGGCAGCTTGTCCGGCGCAATGCCGGTTCCCTTGTCGGCCACGCGCACCACCACATAATCACCCGCCGGCACGGTCGCCCGGTCACGCCTCAGGTCTTCATGCAGCGTGACGTTGTCGGTCGAAATCTCGATCCGGCCGCCATCGGGCATCGCGTCGCGGGCATTGACCACAAGGTTCATCACGACCTGTTCAAGCTGGCGCTTGTCGGCGCGGATCGGGCTGAGGGCGGGATCATGCACGAGCGTCAGGTCGACCTTTTCGCCCACAAGCCGGTTCAGAAGGTGGGTCAGGTCCGACAGGGCGTCACGAAGGTCGATGATCGCAGGCTTCAGGGTCTGCTTGCGGGAGAAGGCCAGCAACTGCCCGACGAGGCTCGCCGCGCGGTTGGCGTTCTGGTTGATCTGGGTCAGGTCGGCATGGTCGGGATCGGAGCGGTCATGCCTGAGCAGCAGCAGGTCGCAATGCCCCGAAATCGCGGTCAGCAGGTTGTTGAAATCATGGGCAACTCCGCCCGCAAGCTGGCCGATTGCCTGCATTTTCTGGCTCTGGACGAACTGGGCCTCCAGCGTCTTCAGCTGGGTTGCGTCCGACAGGATCGCCATCAACCCGGCGCGTCCCTCCTCGACCACCCGCGACAGCATAACCTGCAGATAGACATCCTCGTCCCGGCCGCGCAGGCGCAAGACTTCCGGCCGGTTCGCGGCCCGCCCGTTCATCGCATCGGCAAGCCAGTCCGCGACCGGCCGCCCCAGCCCTTCGAGGAGATCCGACACCTGCACTCCCGGCTGCTGGTCGCCGATCAGCGCCAGGGCCGCACGGTTCATCTCGCGCAGCTGACCCGCCGGGCTGAGCCGGAGCAGGGCCACGGGCAGGCGGTCGAAAGCGGTCGGATCATGGGTGCCCGCAACATTGCCGCGCGTCGGCAGGAAATAGATTTCGCGCCTGCCGCCCAATCCCTCGACTTCGGCCACCAGCGCCCTCACCGGCCCGGTCGCGCCGGCGACCTCATGTTCTTCGCCCGGCCGAACCGGCAGATCGGTGAAGATCCGGTCAAGCGTCCTGACCCGCTCTCCGGTAATCCTCCGCAGCGCCTCGTTCATGAACAGGATCGTGCCGGTCTTCGACACCGTCAGCATCGGCAGGCTGATGGATTCCGCGCCGCGCCCGCCGGTGGCGCGTTCGGCCATGTCCTCAAGCCGCCAGAGAAACCCGGACTCGCCGATCTTGTGAACCGCAAGCCGCACGTGACCACGCCGCGTCACCATGTCCTCGCGCGCCGCCCCGAGCGCCTCTGCCCGGTTTTGCAGACGGTGCAGCGCGGCGCCGGGGTTGGCGAACACGTCCGACAGCGCGCGGGTCAGCGTCTGCCCGCCACGGGTGCCGAACCGCTCCACCGCGGCGCGATTTTGATATTTCACCTCGCCATCGGGACCGGTGGTGAAGCTCGGGGAGGCATCGTGCGCGATAAATTCGGCCAGTTGCGAATGCAGGCCCGCGTCGGTTTTTTTCTGCCGCAGCGCGAAGGCATGCAGGATAAGGGCAAGCGAGGCAAGACTGCCGGCGACCGCGAAAGCCATCAGGTTGAAGGGCCCGGAAGGAAGTGCCACCCCCAGCGCGCCTGCGATTCCGGCGGCCGCCAGGAAATAGAGTCCATGTGGCGACAGGACCACGGCTGTCCGGACGACAGGATGTGCAGGCAGGGCGGTGTTGGACAAGATGTGCCCCCAGGACAGGATTCGCTTTCCGCATTCCGACCGGAAATGCTTAAACGACGATTAATCGCCACGATTTTCAACCTTGAATTGTGTAGAATTTACGTCCAGCCGACGTCAAGAGACGCGCATCACCGCAAGGAAAAATCCGTCGCCCCCGGTCAGCGGCGAAAAGCGGCGTTGATCGAGCAATTCGGCGCGGGGATGGCGGACAAGGAAGGCCGCCGGTTGTTCCTCATTCTCGACCCGCAAGAGCGAACAGGTCATGTAGGCCAGAAGGCCGCCCGGCCGTGCAAAGTCCAGGGCTTCGTCCAGAATCCGGGCCTGAAGCGCACAGAGATCGGCCAGCTTCTCAGGCGTCAGCCGCCATTTCGCGTCCGGCGTCCGCCGCCAGGTGCCAGACCCCGAACAGGGCGCGTCGACCAGAACCAGATCCTGCGTCCCGCGCCGCAGATCCGAATGACGCGCCAGCCGGATGGTGACACCTGCCCGCTTCGCGCGCGCCGGCAGGTCGGCCATGCGCTCACAGGCCGCGTCATGTGCGGTGAACCGGCCCGTCACCCGCGCCGCCATTGCCAGGCTTTTACCGCCGCCGCCGGCGCAATAATCGAGAATTGTCATCCCGTCCGCCAGCGGCAAGGCTGCAACCGCTGCTTGGGACGACAGGTCCTGAAGTTCAACCAATCCCTCAAGATAAGATTGCGACTGCTTGATTTTATTCATTCCTGAGAGAACTTCATAGGCGCCGGGCACCTCGGTCCGAGGCCGAGCCAAAATGCCGTCAGCCGCAAGGGAGGCGAGAAGCGCGCCCTCCGCAACTCTCCGGGGGTCGGCGCGCAGAAAGACCGGCGCGCGGTCGCCCTGCGCGGTCATCACCCGGTCCAGATCATTCCCCAGCGCGGCCCTGAGCGCGCCGTCCAGCCAGTCGGGATAGTTCAGCCGGACAGGGTCCGGCAGGGTTCGAAAGGCTGCTGCCTTTGCAACTGCGGCCCGTTCGGTTTCGGTCAGCGGCGATGGGGCATGGGGCGCGCCGGTGAAGATCGGCTCCGGCCCACGCTCTCGCAGCGCGCCAATCATCAGCGTGCGCCCGCTTTCGGGCATCCCGGACAGGGCCATATAAAGCCGCCGCCGGCGCAGGGCATCGAACACATGATCCCGCACCGCTGCGCGGTCGCCCGACCCGGCGAACCGGCTGGCCCGCGCCCAGCCGGTCAGCGCCTGCTCCGCCGGCGCCCCGGACAGGACACGGTCCAGAACCTCGATCGCCGCCTGGACGCGCGCAGCAGGTGTCATGCCGTCACCTCAGGAATTGGCCGCAAGCCATTGATCGGAAACGATCACATCACTCGGTAATTCGGACTTTCCCTGGTGATCTGCACATCATGTACGTGGCTTTCCCTCAGTCCCGCGCCGGTGATGCGAACGAAGGTGCAGTTCCTGCGCATCTCGGCCACGGTGCGGTTTCCGGTATAGCCCATCGCGGCACGCAGGCCGCCCACCAGCTGATGCACGACCGCCGCCGCCGAGCCCTTGTAGGGCACCTGCCCCTCGATCCCTTCGGGCACCAGCTTGTCGGAGGCCGCATCCTTCTGGAAATAGCGGTCGGCGGACCCCCGCGCCATCGCGCCGAGCGAGCCCATGCCGCGATAGGACTTGAAGGACCGCCCGTTCCACAAGATCACCTCGCCGGGGCTTTCGTCGGTGCCCGCGATGGCCGATCCGACCATGGCACAGCTTGCCCCGGCGGCGATGGCCTTGGCGAAATCGCCGGAATATTTGATGCCGCCATCCGCGATGACCGGAATGTCACCGGCCGCCTGGGCCGCGTCCATGATTGCGGTCAGTTGCGGCACGCCCACGCCCGCGACGATGCGCGTGGTGCAGATCGACCCCGGGCCGATGCCCACCTTCACGGCGTCGGCGCCCGCCCCGATCAGCGCCCGCGTCGCCTCGCCGGTCGCGACATTGCCCGCGACCACCTGCACGCGGTTCGACAGTTTCTTGATCCGCTCCACCGCCTTGGCCACGCCTTCGCTGTGGCCGTGCGCGGTGTCGATCACCACCATGTCGACGCCCGCGTCGATCAGGGCCTGGCTGCGCTCGAACCCCGCATCACCCACGGTGGAGGCCGCCGCCACCCGCAGCCTGCCCTGTTCGTCCTTGCAGGCATGGGGGTTCAGAACCGCCTTCTCCGTGTCCTTCAGCGTCAGAAGGCCGGTCAGCTTGCCCTGCCCGTCCGTCACCAGCAATTTCTCGATCCGCCGCGCCTTCATCAGGCTCTTGGCGGTTTCCAGATCGGCCGGCTCCTCGAGAATCGCCAGATTGTCGGCGGTCATCATGGCGTGCACCGGCGTCCGGTCGTCAGAGGCAAAGCGCATGTCGCGATTGGTCACGATGCCCACCACGCGGCCCCGCTCGTCGACGACCGGAAACCCGGTAACGTTGTAGCGGTCCTGCAGCGCCTTGGCATCCGCCAGCGTCTGGTCAGCGCGCAGGGTGATCGGATTGTCGACCACGCCGCTTTCGAACCGCTTGACCCGGCTCACTTCGGTCGCCTGTTCGATCAGCCCGAGGTTGCGGTGAATGACGCCGATCCCGCCGGTCTGCGCCATGGCGATGGCCATGCGCGCCTCGGTCACCGTGTCCATCGCCGAGGACAGGAGCGGAATGTTCATGCGGATCAGTTTCGTCACATGGGTGGACGTATCCGCATCCGACGGCAGGACACTCGACGCGGCCGGCACCAGAAGAACATCGTCAAATGTGAGAGCCTCACGAATCTGCATGGATCCCTCCTGCGGGCGATTACGTTTGGCGCTTCGCTCTTTCACGCTGGCCGGGGCTTGGCAAGGGCAAAACCGCGGGCGCCCCCTTGTCCTTGCTCCTGCGGCATGATCAATTTTCCCGTGGGGGCCAGGGAAGGGCAAAGATGCGCGTTGCGGTCATCGAAAACACCGAGATTTCACCGCTGGGCCAGGTTGGCGTCGCCCTGCGCGAGGCGGATGCCGAGATACAGGTCTACCGCGCCTGGGCGGGTGATCCGCTGCCGGACGGGGCCTATCACGATGCGCTGGTGGTTCTGGGGGGCGAACAGGACGCACTGGCCGATGACGCGCATCCCTATCTGCCGGACCTCGTCCGCCTGATGCGCCGCATGGGTCAGGCCGACAAGGCGGTCCTGGGCGTCTGTCTTGGCGCGCAGCTTCTGGCGCGGGCCTGGGGGGCGGCGAACCATCTGGGCACCACACCGGAATTTGGCTGGCATCATGTCACCCTGACCGATGCCGCGAAGGACGATCCGGTGCTTTCGGTGCTGAAGGACGGCTTTCCGATCTTCGAGTGGCACAGGGATACCTTCACCCTTCCGGACGGCGCGGTCCATCTGGCCCGCAGCCCTGTCGCCGCGAACCAATGTTTCCGCATGGGCCGCGCCAGTTACGCCATGCAGTTCCATTTCGAAGCCAGCCGCGCGGTTGTCGAAGGCTGGAACCGCGACTTTCCCGAAACCCTCGAACGGATCCGGCCCGGCTGGCTCGGGGATTATCCGAAAATCGCTGCCCAGCACGGGCCAGAGGCGGACGCGGCCGGCCTTGCCATCGCCCGCGCCTGGGTCAGTCTGATCTGAACGGCTCAGGCGCGGGCGGCGTTGGTCTTGACGGCCAGCTGCCCGCCCGCCCACATCTTCATCACCCGGAAGGCAATCGCGGGCACGATGCCGGTTGCGGCCAGAAGTACGGCCTGCCCCGGCCAGAGCCAGAGGCCGCCGAGTGACAGCCAGAGCGAGGCGGTTGCGGCCAAGGGGAAGGTGAAAGCCGACCAGAGGGCGGAAAAGCCCGATCGGGTCAGCCAGCGCACGGCCAGGACCAGCGCCAGAAGCGTGGCGGCCGCGAGCCAGCCGAAAAACTGCGCCGCACCGGCGTGGCCAAGCGCCCCCGCGGCAATGCCAGCCACCGCCGTGACCGACAGATGCAGCGCAAGCAGCGGACGCAGGGGCGGTGACGGCAGGCTGCCGCGCAGGATGCCGGCAAGATCGCCAAGCCAGATCGGAATGCCGACCACCAGCGATCCGGCAAGCAGCGCGCCCCCGAGGATCGGATACCCCGTCAGCGCAGCCGCCATCGCGGCGACAAGCGGAGAGGTGAAATAGAGATGCCCCGCCGCACGCAACTGGCGCGCGGTCGCAGGCAGCGCCGCCAGCAGCCGCAGGATCAGCGCCATCAACCCGAACTGAACGATCACGGCCCCGCCGATCAGCGGCCCTGACAGGCGGGGAAGGTAGGGGTGAAGCGCGATGGCGCCGAGATAGAGGCAGGCGAAAAGCGCCGACAGGCCAAGGCGCCCCGGCAGAATGTCGAGCTCATCGCCGAGCACCGCTGGCCTGCGCACCAACTTTGCCACGTAGGCGGCAAAGGCAAACAGAAAAAGCAGCGTCACGGCCCCCAGAAACAGTTCTGCCGGCGCCGATGGCAGATCGGCAAGCGCGGCAAAACGCCGCCAACCCAGCCCCAACCCGAACAGCCCCATGATCGGCGGAAAGATTGCGGGCGGCACCCGCCGGGCCAGACCGGGTGGTGTGGGGGAAGGTGGCGCGAATCGCATGGGGACTCCGGTTGTGGGCGGGTCATGAAACCACGTCATCCTCCTTGCCGCGAGCGGACCGGCTGTCGCAGGCCCCGCGCCCGCCGGAAAGGGCACACTGGACAAAGTTTCTCCCGCGGGCTTCTGTCGGGACGGGATCACAACCGCAACAGGCCGCCCGCCGGGAGACAGATGACACGGGACCAACGCCCCCTCGAGGCCGCGATCTGGATGATCGGTTCGATCACCGGATTTTCCCTGGTGGCCGTATCCGGCCGCGCGCTTGCCGTCGGTCTCGATACGTTCGAGGTGATGCTCTACCGGTCGCTGGTCGGGGTGCTGGTGCTGGTGGCCGGCGCGGTCCTGACCGGGCAGACCGCGGCGCTGCGTCCCAGCCTCATGCGGGTTCACCTGCTGCGCAATCTCCTGCATTTCGCCGGACAGAACCTGTGGCTTTACGCGCTGTCGCTGATCACGCTTGCCCAGCTTTGCGCCCTTGAATTTTCCTATCCGATCCTCGTCGCCCTGGCCGCACCGCTCTTTCTGGGCGAGCGGCTGACCAGCCTGCGCATCGGCGCGGCACTCGTCGGGTTCGCGGGCATCCTGATCGTTGCGCGGCCCTTTGGCGCGGGCGGCCTGTCGGTCGGGCTCCTGGCCGCGCTTTTCTCTGCGGTGGGTTTTGCGGGTGCTGCCATCGTGACGAAGAAGCTGACCCGGCACACCTCGGTCCTGGCGATCCTGTTCTGGCTGACGATGATGCAATCCGCCTTCGGTTTCCTCAGCGCGGCCGTCGACGGCCGGATCACCCTGCCGACTGCGGCCCTGATCCCCTGGGTGCTCGCCATAGGTGTGGGCGGACTTGGCGCGCATCTGTGCCTGACCAAGGCCCTCTCGCTCGCCCCCGCATCCATCGTCACGCCGATGGACTTCCTGCGGCTGCCGCTTCTGGCCTTCATCGGCAGCCTGTCCTACGGCGAGCCGCTCGACCTCTGGGTTCTGATCGGCGGGGCGGTCATCTTTGCCGCCAACTTCATCAATATCCGCGCGGAAACCAGGGCCCGTCCGCAATCTATGGCGTGAAAGTCGCAGTTTGCCGGTCGAAACCTTGCGACGCAACGTCATTCGTTGACCGATCCGGCGGGTCGGCCCACAGTCATCCCATCAACAACTCATGGGGATGAGTGACATGAAAAACGTCTTGAGGACCGCGAGCATGCTGGCAATCGCAGCGGGCAGCGCCCAAGCGGGCGGCATCGACCGTTCGGGCCAGAGTATCGGCCCGCTCTTTGAAAAAGGCAACTACGCCGAGTTCAGTTTCGGCATGGTCAATCCGACGGTCGAGGGCCGGGATGTGCTCGGTTTTGCGACGGGGAATGTCACGGGCGACTACCTGGCCTACGGCTTCGCTTACAAGGCCGATATCAACGACCAGCTTTCCTATGCAATCATTCTCGACCAGCCATTCGGGGCGGATATCGAATGGCCGACCGCAGCAGCGGGCGGCTCGGTCATGCTGGGCGGCACCATCGCCAAGACCACCGACACTGCGCTGACGACGCTGCTCCGCTACAAGTTCAATGACCGTTTCTCGATCCACGGTGGCCTGCGTGTGCAATATGCCTCGGGCGACATAATGCTGTCGGGCTTGGCCTATGGCCCGTTCAACGGCTACAATGTCACCCTTGATGGCGACGTGGGCCTCGGCTTCACCGGTGGTTTCGCCTACGAGATCCCAGAGATAGCGCTGCGCGTGGCGCTGACCTACAACTCCAAGAACAAGCACGAGATGGAAACGATCGAAAGAATGGGTTCTGTCCAGATCGCACCGGCGAGCGTCACCGAGGTCAGCACTCCGCAATCGGTCAATCTCGACTTCCAGACCGGCATCGCCGAAGGCACGCTCGTCTTCGGTCAGATCCGCTGGGTGGACTGGAGCGACTTCAAGATCAACCCTGCGGCCTTCACCCCTGCTGCCGGAGGCGGCCTCGTCGATCTTGATGACACCACCACCTTCACCATCGGCGTCGGCCGCAAGCTCAACGACACCTGGTCGGGTGCGCTTTCAGTCAATTATGAAGAAAAAGACGACCCGCTCGTCTCACCGCTGGGACCGACGAACGGCAAGCTGGGCGTGACGCTGGCGGCAGTCTATACCCAGGACAACATCAAGGTCACGACCGGGATCAACTATACCAAACCTGGCGATGCGCAGCCTGAAACCGGCACCCCGGATACGGCGCGGGCCAGCATGACCGGCAACAGCGCCGTTGGCGTCGGTGTCCGCATCGGCTACAGTTTCTGATCCATCGCCATTCCAGCCGATCGGCCCCGCCTCAGCGGGGCCGTTTCCTTTTTCCGGCATGGCGCAGGAAACGGGTCGCGGGGGCGCGCCCGTTCGCCTAACCTGCCGCCATCATGTCCACAAATTCTACCTTTCCCGTCTCACAGCAATCCGTCAGCCCGGCAGCCTGGGGGCTGATGGCCCTCCTCGCGCTGCTCTGGGGCGGCTCCTTCGCCGCCAATCGCGCCGCCCTGGGCGAAGTGGGCGTCCTGACAACGGTGGCCTTTCGCGTGTTCGGCGGCGCGGCGGCACTCTGGGTCTGGATCCTCTGGCGGCGTCTGCCCTTGCCGCCGCTCAACCGTGCACCCGCGCTGATCGTCATGGGACTGCTGAACAACGTCATTCCCTTCACGCTGATCGTCTGGGGCCAGGGGCATATCCCGTCCGGCCTCGCCTCGATCCTGAACGCCGCGACCGCGATATTCACCGTTCTGCTGGCGGGCCTGTTCTTCGCTGACGAGCGGCTCAGCCGCGAAAAGACCTTCGGCGTGGCGCTCGGCTTTGCGGGCGTCGTGCTTGTCATCGGGAGGAGCGCGTTTTCGGCGCTGGATCTGACCTCGCTTGGCCAGATCGCCATATTGGCTGCAACCCTCAGCTACGCCCTCGCCGGGCTTTTTGCCCGGCGCTGGTTGCAGGGCATCCGGCCAGAGGTATCGGCGGCCGGCATGCTCACCGGTTCGGCCCTCATCATCGCGCCGGCAGCACTTTGGCAGGAAGGACTGCCCTCCCTCGCCTACAGTGCGGCGGCCTGGGGCGGCCTTGCCTATCTGGCCCTCATGGCATCCGCGCTGGCCTATGTCCTGTTCTATGCCGTCCTGCGCCTTGCGGGCGCGGGCAACCTGTCGCTGGTCACGCTGATGATCCCGCCGGTTTCGGTGCTCTTGGGCGCGCTTCTGTTCGGCGAACGGCTTCAGGGCAACGCCTATGCCGGATTTGCCGCCCTTGCCCTTGGCCTACTGCTCATCGACGGGCGGCTCGGTCGAAAATCCGCGTGAACTTTTCCGCTCCGGACGTTAACAGGGGCAGGACGGGTTCCGGGGTGCGGCAGGCGATGATCTACAAGACGGGCAAGGACTGGCGCAAGGCGCGCGAAAAGAAGGTGCTGCTTTTCGGCATGTCCGGGCTGGGCAAGACCCATATATCGAACCTGCTCAGGGCCGGGCGGAACTGGTTCCACTATTCGGTCGATTACCGGATCGGCACGCGCTACATGGGCGAACATATCGCCGACAATTTCAAGCGCGAGGCGATGAAGGTGCCGCTTCTGCGCGAACTCCTGATGACGGATTCGGTCCATATCAGTTCCAACATCACCTTCAACAACCTGGCCCCCCTGTCAACCTATCTGGGCAAGCCCGGCGATCCGGCGCGCGGCGGCGTGCCCTTCGCCGAATATCTGCGCCGTCAGGAACAACACCGGCAGGCGGAGGTCGCGGCGCTTCTCGACACGCCCACCTTCATCCGGCGGGCGGCCGAACTTTACAGCTACCCGAACTTCGTCTGCGATTCCGGCGGCTCGATCTGCGAGGTGGTGGACCCCGACGATCCCGACGATCCGGTGCTCGAGGTGCTGGAGGAAAACCTGCTCCTGGTTTGGATCCGCGGCTCGCATACCCACCGCGAAGAACTGATCCGCCGTTTCGACCGCGCGCCGAAACCCATGTATTACCGGCCGGATTTCCTGAAACAGGTCTGGGCCGACTATCTGGCGACGGAGGCCAAGCCCGAGGAGAAGGTCGACCCCGACGCCTTCCTGCGTTTCGGCTACGCGCGCCTTCTCCAGCATCGCCAGCCGCTCTATGCCGCGATGGCAGGGCGTGGCGTCACGATCACCGCCGAGGAAGTCGCCGCCGTTTCAACCGCCGACCACTTCGACGACCTGATCGTCCGCGCCCTTGAGCGCCGCCCCGAGACGGCATAGATCGCGCTCAAGGAGAATTTCAGATGCCGATCACGCTGCCGGAAAACCTGCCTGCCTATGACGTCCTGTCGGACGAGGGCGTCATGGTGATGAGCCCCGACCGGGCCGCGCATCAGGACATCCGCCCGCTCAGGATCGGCCTGCTGAATCTGATGCCGAAGAAGATCCAGACGGAAAACCAGTTCGCCCGGCTGATCGGCGCGACGCCCCTGCAGATCGACCTCTCGCTGATCCGCATGACGACGCACGAAACCCGCAATACCGCGGCCGAACATATGGCGGCCTTCTATCGCCCGTTCGACGAGGTGAGGGGCGAGAAGTTCGACGGTCTGATCATCACCGGCGCGCCGATCGAACATCTGCCGTTCGAGGAGGTCACCTACTGGGACGAGCTGTGCGAGGTCATGGACTGGACCCAGACCCATGTCCATTCGACCTTCGGCGTCTGCTGGGGCGGGATGGCGATGATCAACCATTTCCACGGCGTGAAGAAACACATGCTCGACCACAAGGCGTTCGGCTGTTTCCGCCATCAGAACCTCGTGCCCAACTCGCCCTATCTGCGTGGCTTCTCCGACGAATTCGTCATCCCCGTCAGCCGCTGGACCGAGATGAAACAGGCCGAGATCAATACGGCGCCCGGTCTGCGCACGCTTCTGGGCAGCGAGGAGGTCGGCCCCTGCCTGGTCGAGGATGCGAGCCACCGCGCGCTCTATATCTTCAACCATTTCGAATATGACAGCGGGACGCTCAAGGAAGAATATGACCGTGACGTGGCCAATGGCACGCCGATCAATGTCCCGCAGAACTATTACCCCGACGATGATCCGGGCCGGCCGCCGCTGAACCGCTGGCGCAGCCACGCACACCTGCTTTACGGAAACTGGGTGAACGAGATCTACCAGACGACCCCCTTCGACATTCAGGATATCGGCCGCTGATCGTCGGTCCGGGCCGATTGCGCTTTGGCGGCCCTGCCCGCATAGTCCGGGAAACTTCTGGAGTGAGTGACATGGCCGACAGGTCCGCGCCCGCCGCAAAGCCCGACCCCGACGCGATTCCCTTCGTGGGCGAGATCACGACGTTTCTTGAAACCGGGGCACCCGCCGACATCCGCAAGGCCATTGCCAAGGCGGGCCGGAAGGACATCCTGTCGAAGTCCTATCCCTACAGCCGGGAATTGGAGGGCGACGAATACGACGATCACATGGAAAAATTGCAAGTCGAACTGGTGAAGATGCTGCACGACCTGCGCACCACCGGCAAGCGGCTGGTGGTGGTGTTCGAGGGCCGCGACGCGGCCGGCAAGGGTGGCTGCATCGAACGGTTGCGGGAAAACCTGAACCCGCGTTCGGCCTATATCGTGGCCCTCGCCAAACCGACGGACCGGGAGGCCGGCCAATGGTATTTCCAGCGATATATCGACCAGCTGCCCGCCGCTGGCGAGATCGCCCTCTTCGACCGGTCCTGGTACAACCGGGGCGTGGTCGAACAGGTTTTCGGCTTCTGCAAACCCGAACAGCGCAAGCTCTTCTTCCGGCAGCTTCCCGATTTCGAACGGATGCTGATCGACGAGGGGATCATCCTCGTCAAACTCTGGCTGGACGTGGGCCGGGCCGAACAGTTGCGTCGCTTCCTGGACCGGGAGAAAGACCCGCTCAAACAATGGAAACTCTCCTGGATCGACGTTGAGGGGCTGAAGAAGTGGGATGCCTACAGCGCGGCAATCAGCGAGACACTGGAAAAGACTGACAGCAAGCACGCGCCCTGGACGGTGATCCGCGCCGACGACAAGGACCGCGCCCGCATCGCGGCGATCCAGACCGTGCTGAACGCCGTCGACTACCGCCGCAAGGACAAGTCCGCCATCGGCAGGATCGACGACAAGATCTGTGGCGGCCCCGGCGTCCTGGATGGTTAAGCAGGGCTACCACCACGGCAACCTGCGTCTGGCGCTGATCGACGCCACGCTGCAACTGATCGAGGCGCAGGGACCGCAGGGCTTTACCCTGTCGGACGCGGCCAAGTCGGCGGGTGTGACCCCGGCGGCGGTCTATCGCCACTTTGCCGGCCGCGACGACCTGATTGCAGAGGCCGCGCGACAGGGGTTCGAGATCTTCGCCGACCTGATGGAACATGCCTATGACGGCGGCCGACCGACGGCGCTGCGCGCATTCGAGGCGACGGGGCGCGCCTATCTGGCCTTTGCCCGGAAATTCCCCGGTCATTACATGGCGATGTTCGAAAGTGGCCTGAACCTGAACCGCACGCCGGAACTGGCCCGCGCGGCCGAACGCGCGCGCAGCGTCCTGTCCCGCGCGGCTGAAACCCTGTCCCAGCACATCCCGGCCGAACGCCGTCCGCCCGCGGCAATGTTCGCCGCCCATATCTGGGCACTGAGCCACGGCGTCGTGGAACTTTTCGCACGCGGCACCCCCGGCAGCCGCGCCCCGTTCCCGCCCGAGGAACTGCTGGAGGCGGGGATCGGCATCTATCTCCGCGGGCTTGGCCTGATCGCACCAGATCGCTGACCGGCGCTGCGTTTGGCTTTCGCGCAGCGCGGCGGGAAGCGTCGCAAAGCGACTTGTGCCATCCAAGCCAGTTTTCTTGGGAAAGTGGTACCGCCTGCCCGGCTCGAACGGGCGACCCCCAGATCCACAATCT
>CAZRKU010000071.1:0-15335 GCA_964600685.1 uncultured Frigidibacter sp.
GCGATCAGCGTGATCGGCATGTATTTCATGAACTCGCCGACGATGCCGGGCCAGAAGAGCAGCGGCGAAAAGGCCGCGATCCGGGTCATGGTCGAAGCGATGACCGGCCCCGCCATGCGGTGCGAGGCCTCGGCGAAGGCCAGCCTTTTGTCCATCCCCTCGCCGATGCGGCGTTCGGCATACTCCGTGACGATAATCGCGTCATCGACCAGCATTCCCACGGCGAGGATCAGCGAAAACAGCACCACCAGATTGACCGTCAGCCCGGCCAGCTGCAGCCCCAGTATCCCCATGAGGAACGAGGCCGGGATGGCCAGGCCGATCAGGATCGAGGAACGCACCGACAGCGCGTAGAGAATGACGATGAACACCAGCACCACCGCCGTCAGGACGCTGTTCTGAAGATCGCTCAAGAGCTGGCGGATCATCGTCGACTTGTCCTGGCTGAAGGAGACGACGACGCCCGCGGGCATCTGTTCCCGCACCACAGCGGTCACCAGCTTGACCTGATCGACTGTCTCGATCAGGTTGGCGCCGATCCGCTTCGACACTTCGATGGCGACCGCCGGGTTGCCGTCCAGACGGGTCACGGTTTCGGGGTCTTTCATGGTCGGACGAATTTCGGCAAGATCGCGGGTGCGCACGATGGCGTTGCCACTGGCCACCACCGGCAGATCGGCCAGATCCCCGACCGTCTCGATCAGCGAAGGCACCTTGATCGCATAGCGGCCCTCGGCGCCTTCCATCGCGCCGGCCGCGATCAGCCGGTTGTTGGCGTTGAAGCCGGCGATCAGCATGTCGAGCCGCAGGTCGTAGGCGGTAAGCTTGGATGGGTCGATGATCACCTCGACCAGATCGTCGCGCACACCCTGCAGGGCAGCGTCCAGCACCCCCGGCACCTCTTCGATCCGCTTGCGCAGCAGACGCGCCGCGGCATTCAGGGTCCGTTCTGGCACGTCGCCGGACAGGGTGACGACCAGCACCGGGAATTCCGACAGGTTGACCTCGTTCACCGTCGGCTCTTCGGCGCCGTCGGGCAGATCGCGGCGCGCGTCATCGACCTTGTTGCGCACATCGTCCAGCGCCTTGTCCAGATCGGCGCCAGCCTGAAACTCCATCAGCACGTTGCCGCCGCCCTGATAGGCGCGCGCGGTCATCTGCTTGATCCCCTGGATGGATTTCAGCGCGGTTTCCATCGGACGAAGCAGCAGCCGTTCGGAATCCTCGGGTGAGATGCCTTCGTAACCGAGGCTGACGTAGATGATCGGGATCTGGATGTCCGGCTCGGCCTCCTTCGGGATCGAGATATAGGCCAGCGTGCCCGCCAGCATCAGGAACAGCATGACCGAGATGGTCAGACGCGCATTCCTTATCGCAAGCTCGACAAGCTTCATTTCAGCTCTTCCGCCGCGCCCTCGGCCACGATCACCTCCTCGCCGTCGCGGACCAGATCCTGGCCGGCGGTGATGATCCGCACGCCCTGCGGCACCCCGGCGACGATCATGCCCTGTTCGGTGTCGTCGAGCAGTTCTACCGGCACGAAACGCGCCTTGCTGTCGGTGCCGACAACGCGCAGGCCGATCAGCCCGCCGTCGGAAATGGTGATCGCCGACCGGGGCACTGTGACGGCGGATCGTGGCATGGCAAAAAGGCTGACCTCGGCAGTCATGCCCGCCGGGATCTTCCGGTCGGCGTTCGGCAAGGCCACCTCGACGCCGAAAGTGCGGGTTTCCTCGGATGCCTGCTTGGCGACGTGACGGATGGTGCCCTGCATTTGCGTGCCGTTCACCAGCCGGACCTTGGCCGCAGCTCCGACCGCGACAGAGGCAATGTCGATTTCGCTCACTTCGGCCTTCACCACGATCGGATCCAGCGCGAGGATGGTGATGATCGGCGCGCCGGCCTGCACCCATTCGCCCAGTTCGACGGCAACCGAATCGACGATGCCGCCGAACGGCGCCTTCAGCGTCAAGCGGTCCGCAGCCGCCTCGGCCTGCGACAGCGCGGCCTCGGCCGCCGATTTGGCGGCACGGCGCGACGTCAGTTCGAGTTCTGCGAGACTGCCGCGGGCGAACAGGGTCTCGCCGACCTCAAGCTGCTCGGTCGCCTCGGCAAGCGAGGCTTCGGCAGTTGTCACCTCAGCCATCACCTCGGCGCCTTCGAGTTGCATCACCAGCGTTTCCGCCGCGACGACCTCGCCCTGCGCGACATTCAGTGCGGCGACGATTCCATCGGTGCGCGCGGCCAGAACCGCCTGCTTGTCGGCTTCGGTCGCGCCCGAGATCCTGATCTCGCGGGCATGATCGGCAAACACCGGCACGATCGCGGCGACAGTGCGCAGGAGAGGCGACGATGGCGCGGCGGCGCTGTCGTATTCGGATTGCCCCGCCTTGGCTTCCTCGCTGCCGACGGCCGCGAATTCGCCGGTGGCGACCCAGGCCGCGGCGGCGATCAGCACGATTATCGCCAGAAGACGATGAGTCCTGAAGTAACCGGACATGAGGTTCATTCCTGAAGTTGCTGCTGCCCGAAAAAGCGGCCCGGGATGATGAGCCGGAAAAGCTGCAGCCCGTCGCTTTACGCGGTCAGGATTCCTGTATTTGATCGAAAGGTCAATGCACCGCTTTGCGCGCCTCGAGCAGGGTGGACTTTCCCCGCTGGATTCAGCTCACGCGAATGATCTCGGCAGTGCCCAGGGCCGAAAGCGGTTCCTCAGGGCGGCGCGGATTTGGGGCGATGTCAGCAAGCAGACTCCAACCGGAAACGACCGGCGACGACCTCAGCCAGTTACGGCACCACGCCCTGGGACAGCGTCGCGCCATTGCTCAATGGCAGTCGTGAGATGATGCTGAAAGGCAATGGCGAGCGGGCTCTGGATTCGTCCTTCACGCTGCAAAATGCCCACCTGCCGGATGCAGGCCGGGTCCGCGAGCGGCAGGGCGACCAGCGGCGGGGGAAGGGCAACGGTTGCCAACCCGGGCAGCAATGTAACGCCAACCCCGGCCTGAACCATGGCCAGCAGCGATGTCACGTTTCGCACCGACAACCGCGCCTTGGCCGCAAGTGATTGAAATTCCGAAGTGGCGAGACCGCGCGCCGCCTCGTTCAAGACCAGAGGAACACTTTCCAGTTCGCTCCATGTCAGCGGGGCCTTGGCCTTGGTCAGCGGGGAATCGCTGCGGCAGACCAGGTGCAGCCTGTCCTCGAAAAGCGGCGTGAAGATCAATCCCGCGGCCGATGCCGGGGCGCTTGCAATGCCAAGATCGGCTTGCCCGGTTGTCACCAGAAGCCGCACGTCGGTGCTGTCGGTGTCGACCAGATCGATCTCGGCAGCGGGCCGGGTCAGGACGAACTCGTGCAGAACCTCCGGGATCAGCAAGGCGGCGACCGAGGGCACCGAGGCAATCCGCAATCGCCCCGTCCGCCCCTGCGCGTAGCCTTCGATCAGGTCGATGGCACGGTCGTGGTCGCGCAGCAGCACCGTGGCCACGCCATGCACGAACCGGCCAAGGTCGGTCAGGCTGTGCTTGCGGTCAGTTTCAAACAGCGGGGCACCCAGCCGGTCTTCCACCTGTTTCAATGTCATCGAAATCGCCGATTGCGTCCGGAACAACCGATCCGCGGCATCGCGGATGTTGCCGCAGTCGGCCACGGTCACGAAGGCTCGCAAGGCTTCCGTCCGGATCATGCCGGGCCTCCCTTTCAGAAAAGTTGAAATTCATTCAACAAATAGTCGTTTGCCTGAAGTTGGTCAATTCTGGAGACTCTGCGCGTTTCAGGAGAGGATCGCCCGGTGCGCGCACGAAAACTGAGTTTGGACGCGGTTGAAGCCATAGCCAGTCGCGCATTGGCCGCAGCGGGCGCGTCGCCCGCCGCGGCGGCGTCGGTTGCCCGCTCGACCCGGCTGGCCGAACGCGACGGCCTTCGCAGTCACGGGCTGCTCTATGTGCCGATCTATGCCGAACACCTGCGCTGCGGAAAGGTCGATGGGCAGGCGGTGCCGCAGATGGTGCAACCAAGGCCCGGAACGGTGAGGGTGGACGCTGCCCATGGCTTTGCCCATGCCGGGATAGACGCGGGCTGGCCTGCCTTCACCCGCGCCGCGCGCCATTGCGGCGTGGCGGCGATGACGCTACGCCGGTCCTACAATTGCGGTGTGCTGGGCCATCATGCCGAACGTCTGGCGGAGGAGGGGTTGATCGGGCTGTGCTTCACCCACGCCCCGGCATCAATCGCCCCCCCGGCAGGACATGTGCCGGTGATCGGCACCAACCCCTTTGCGCTGGCAGTGCCGGATGGGCCGGGACAGGCGATGCTGGTCATCGACCAATCCGCCAGCATCATCGCCAAATCCGAGATCCTGCTGCGGGCGCGCAAGGGCGAGCCGATCGAACCGGGATGGGCCCTGGACGCTGCGGGCAGGCCGACAACGGTTGCCGAAGAGGCGCTGGCAGGTTCGATGCTGCCGTCGGGGGGCTACAAGGGATTCGGCATCGGGCTGATGGTGGAAATCTTCGCCGCGGCGCTGGCGGGTGCCAATCTCAGCTGCGAGGCCAGCCCGTTTTCCGGCACCGCAGGCGGTCCGCCCGGCACCGGGCAATGCTTCCTCGCCTTCGACCCGGAGGGTTTCTCCGGCGCGGGTTTTGGCGAAAGGATGCGGCGTCTGGCCGACCACATCACGTCGCAGGACGGCGCGCGGCTGCCAGGCGCGCGCCGTGCCGCCAACCGGACCCGGACCGAAACAGACGGCGTGGAGGTTGACGAGGATCTTCTGCTGCGGATCGTCGGGTAACATCAAAAATTCTGAAATAGAGGTAAATCGTATTCGATTGATTGAAATGATATCCGGGCGCAGCCTGCAACATGCGACCGCGTGGCGACAAATCCTGCTCGTGCGGCACAGTCAACATCAGGAGGGCACGATGAACCATAAACTGACATTCGCGACCGCAGCCACGCTTGCAATTCTTGGCCTTGCCGCCGGCAAGCCGGTGCAGGCCGCCGATTGCGGCACCGCTGGAACCATCTCGATTGCCGAAATGACCTGGCTTTCGGCCGGCACCCTTGCCAATGTCGTGCAGAAGATCATGGCCGATGGCTACGGCTGCGATGCCCAACTGGTGCCGGGCGATACAGTGCCCACCGCCACCTCGATGCTGACCCGCAACGAACCGGACGTGGCGCCGGAGCTTTGGGTATCCACCGCGCAGGCGATCTGGGACGAGATGCAGGCCAAGGGCAATGTCTACAAGGCATCCGACATCTTCGCATCGGGCGGGGAAGAGGGCTGGTGGATCCCGGACTATGTCGCCGAGGCCTATCCCGAGATCAGATCGGTCGAGGATCTGAAGGCCAACTGGCAGGTCTTTGCCGAGGCCGCCAACCCCGACAAGGGCCGTCTATATGGCTGCCCGCCGGGCTGGGGTTGCGAAATCATCACCAACAACCTGTTCAAGGCACTTGACATGGACGAGACCTGGGAGCTGTTTTCGCCGGGGTCGGGCGAAAACCTCAAGGCCTCCATCGCCCGCGCCGTCACCAGCAAGGAACCGTTCGTGGGCTATTACTGGGGTCCGACGGACGTGATCGGGAAATACGGCCTGGTCCGCGTCGGCATGCCTGAGTTCGACGCCGCCAAGTTCACTTGCCTGACCGATGCCAACTGCGCCAACCCGGAAGTGACCGGCTGGGCCGTGGGTGAAGTCGCCGTGGCCGTGGTGTCGTCGATGAAGGAGCGCGCGCCGCATGTGGCAGAGTTCCTGAGCAAGATGCAGGTGCCGAACGCCGAGATCAGCGCGGTTCTGGCCTGGGGTGACGACAACAGCGCCACGACCGAGGAAGTCGCCATCTATTTCCTGAAGAATTACGAAACCATCTGGACCGCATGGGTGCCCGCCGACGTGGCTGACCGGGTGCGCGCCAAGCTCTGACCGAGACACCGCGATCAGGAACGGGACAGAGGCCTGCCCCGTTCCATTTCCTTCCCGACAGTGGAGACAGTGCCATGGCTGATGGCTTTCCCGAAATCTTCGACATGCGCAGCTTCGGTCGGGCGACAGATGCGGCCTTCAATCAAGTCGTCGCCAACTATGGGGAAACGCTGGAACTTTTGTTCCTGCCGGTCCTGAAAATGCTGCTCGCCATGGAAAAGGCGCTGCAATGGCTGCCTTGGTGGGCGGTGCTGCTGGGGCTGGCGGGCCTTGCGTGGACAGCCTCGCGCCGATGGAACGTGACACTTTCGGTTGCGGGGCTGACCCTTGCGATCGGCGTCATTGGTGTCTGGGAGCAGGCGATGGCGACGATCGCGCTGATGCTGGTATCAACCATGCTGGCCGTGGTGGTCGGGCTGCCGGTCGGGGTCGGCATGGCGCGATCGAAGCGGATGCAGGCGATCACGCTGCCGGTGCTCGACATCATGCAGACCATGCCGATCTTCGTGTATCTGATCCCTTTCGTCATGCTGTTCGGCCCCGGCAAGATCCCCGCGCTGCTGGCCACCATCGTCTTTGCCATCCCGCCCGTGATCCGCCTGACGAACATGGGCATCCGCCAGGTCGATGCCGAAATCGTCGAGGCGACGCGGGCCTTTGGCGCCTCGCCCCGGCAGGTGCTGTTTTCGGTGCAGATTCCGTTGGCCATGCCCGCCATTCTGGCCGGCATCAACCAGACCACGATGATGGCGCTTTCGATGGTGGTGATTGCCTCGATGATCGGTGCCGGTGGACTCGGCTATCAGGTTTTGCAAGGCATCCAGCGGCTGGAGATCAGCCGGGGGCTGATGGCTGGCCTCGGGATCGTGTTCCTGGCAATCATATTCGACCGTATCGCGCAGTCCTGCGGGCAGCGCATGCAGAAATCCCTGAAGCTGGAGGGTTGAGCCATGGCCGAAGCATTCAAGATCCGGGTCGAGAAGGTTTCCAAGATCTTCGGTTCTGATCCCAAGGCGGCCCTGGCCCGCGTGTTGGCGGGCACGAGCAAGGCCGAACTGCTGGAAAAGACCGATCATGTGCTGGGGCTGCATGATATCAGCCTGAACATCCGGTCTGGCGAAACCTTTGTCATCATGGGGCTGTCGGGATCCGGCAAATCGACGCTGATCCGGCATTTCAACCGATTGATCGACCCTACCGCAGGGCGGATTCTGGTGGATGGCGAAGATGTCCTGACCCTTGACGCCGGGGCCCTGCGGACGTTCCGGCGCAAGAAAGTCTCGATGGTATTCCAGCGGTTCGCGCTTTTGCCGCACAAGACCGTGCTGGAAAACGTGATCTTCGGCCTGGTGATCGACGGCGTCCCGATTGCCAAGGCGCGCGCTCACGGCCGGCAACAGATTGAGATGGTCGGTCTTTCCGGGTATGAAGACCACTATCCGCGGCAGCTTTCGGGGGGCATGCAACAGCGCGTGGGGCTTGCACGGGCGCTGGCCACCGATGCCGAGATTCTGCTGATGGACGAGGCGTTCAGCGCGCTTGACCCCCTGATCCGCCACGACATGCAGATGCAGCTGCGCGAGATTCAGGCCCGCTTGCACAAGACCATCGTTTTCATCACCCATGATCTGGACGAAGCATTGCTGCTGGGCGACCATATCGCGATCCTCAAGGACGGCATGTTGCGGCAAGTCGGAACCGGAGCGGACATCCTGATGAACCCTGCGGACGACTATGTCAGCCGCTTTGTCCGCGATGTGAACCGGGCCCGCATCGTGACCTGCGGGGCGCTGGCTGTGCCGGGCGTTGCGGTGGGCGATCTGGTGCTTGCCGCCGATCTGTCGGTGGAAGCCGCCTTCGCGGCGCTGGCCGCCACCGACGGGCCGGTGGCGGTCCGCGCGTCAGACCGAACCCCTGCAGGCGTACTGACCCGGCAACGGGTTCTTGAGGCACTGGCGCGCGGCTGATGCCGCCGGGCCAAGGGATTGGAACACAGGTGAAGCGATGACATCCGAAACACGCAATTACATCGCCGGCAGATGGCAGGACGGTGCGGGCCGGATCGAAAACCGCAATCCGTCCGACCTGTCCGACGTGATCGGCCATTATGCGCAGGCCAGTGCCGCGCAGTTGGACGAGGCTCTGGCCGGGGCGCGGGCCGCGCAGCCGCTCTGGTGGGCGGCCGGTATCCAGAAACGCCACGATGTGCTCATGGCGGTCGGCACCGAACTGATGGCGCGGGCCGCCGAAATTGGCGGGCTTTTGTCGCGCGAAGAGGGCAAGCCGCTGGCCGAGGGCAAGGGGGAGGTCTATCGCGCCGGGCAGTTCTTCACCTATTTCGCCGCCGAGGCCCTGCGCCAGATTGGTGATCACGCCGAAAGCGTGCGTCCGGGCATCGAAATCGACGTGCGCCGCGAACCCGTGGGCGTGGTGGCGATCATCAGCCCGTGGAACTTCCCGGTGGCGACCCCGGCCTGGAAAATCGCGCCGGCGCTGGCTTTTGGCAATGCGGTGGTCTGGAAGCCGGCCAACCTGACCCCGGCCAGCGCGGTGGCCCTGACCGAGATCATCGCCCGCCAGGATGTTCCGAAAGGGTTGTTCAATCTGGTGGCCGGACCCGGGCGGGACGTCGGGCAAAAGCTGGTGGAACATCGCGGCGTTGATGCGATCAGTTTTACCGGATCGGTCGCCGTAGGGCGCGGTATTGCCGGGGCGGCCGTGGCCAACATGACCAAGATCCAGATGGAAATGGGCTCCAAGAATCCCATGCTGATCATGGACGACGCCGATATTGATCTTGCCGTGGCACATGCGGCCAATGCGGCCTTTGGCGGCACCGGGCAGAAATGCACCGCCGCCTCGCGCCTGATCGTGCATGCGGCGGTGCATGACGAATTCGTGGAAAAGCTGGTCAGGACTGCCGGGGCGCTGAAGATCGGCCATGCGCTGGACGCGGGCACCCAGATCGGTCCGGTCGTCAGCGAAGGCCAGTTGGCCCAGAACCTCGACTATATCAGGATCGGCAAGGCGGAAGGTGCCGAACTGCTGTGTGGCGGCGCCCGTGTCGCGCGCGCGACGGACGGGTTTTACATGGCCCCTGCCCTGTTCGCGGGCACAGGCAATGACATGCGCATCAACCGCGAGGAAATGTTTGCGCCGATCGCCAGCGTGATCCGGGTGGGCAGCTATGCCGAAGGGCTGGCCACCGCCAATGACAGCGCGTTTGGCTTGACGGCGGGCATCATGACCCGCAGCCTGGCACGCGCCAGCCATTTCCGCGCCAACATGCGGGCGGGCTGCGTGATGGTGAACCTGCCGACGGCGGGCACCGACTACCATGTGCCCTTCGGCGGGCGCGGGGCCTCAAGCTTCGGGCCGCGTGAACAAGGCCAATATGCTGCCGAGTTCTATACATCGGTCAAGACCGCCTATGTGGCGGCGGGGGTGCCGGAATGACGCCGCTGGTCGACGGGCTGCAATATGCCAACTGGTCCGAAAAGATCTTTCGCCAGTTGCGGGCGGGGCGGGTGGATGCGGTTCATGTCACCATCACCTATCACGAGACCTTCCGCGAAACGGTGCTGAACATCGAAGGCTGGAACCGTTGGTTCGAACGCTTTCCCGAGCTGATCTTTCCGGGCCGCACCGCGAGCGATGTGGCACTTGCCCGCGCCACCGGGCGCACAGCGATTTTCTTTGGATCGCAAAACCCCAGCTGCATCGAGGATGACATCGGCCTGGTCGAGGTGCTGCACACGCTGGGCCTGCGGTTCATGCAACTGACCTACAACAATCAGTCCCTGCTGGCGGCCGGCTGCTATGAGTCCGAAGACTCCGGCCTGACCCGCATGGGCCGCGAAGTGGTGACCGAGATGAACCGCGTCGGCATGGTCGTGGACATGAGCCATTCGGGCGAGCGATCGACCCTTGAGGCGATCACCCATTCCGCCCGTCCGATTGCCATCACCCACGCCAACCCCGCGCGCTGGCACCCGGCCCGGCGCAACAAGTCCGACCGTGTTCTGCGCGCCCTGGCGGACAGCGGCGGAATGCTGGGGTTTTCGCTGTATCCGCATCACCTGAAGGGCGGATCTGCCTGCACACTGGAAAGCTATTGCGAGATGATCGCGCGCACCGCCGATCAGATCGGGGTGGACCATCTGGCCATCGGCAGCGACCTTTGCCAGAATCAGCCCGACAGCGTGGTGGACTGGATGCGCTCGGGGCGCTGGACCAAATCCGTCGATCTCGGCGAGGGCAGCGCCGACGCCCCCGGCTTTCCGCCGATGCCCGCATGGTTCCAGGACAACCGGCATTTCGGCGCCATCGCGGCCGGCCTGCGCGCGGTTGGCATGACCGAAGCCGAGGTCGGCGCGATCATGGGCGGCAACTGGGTCGCCTTCTTCGGGCGCAGCTTCGGTCCTGCGGCCGCCGCGATTGAAAGGGCCGCGCAATGACCCGATCGCGGCAAGACTCCGGTAGCGCGCCCGATACCTTCCGCCGCCGCCCCGGTCAGGTGATGCGGCTTGACCGGATGGGCAGCGCCCATCCGACGCGCCTGTCCTTCCTGCGCGTATTGCTGCGCCGCCTGCACTCGGAAGGCTGGCGCTTCGACCGGCCGGTTTGGGAGATCGACGCAACGGGCGTCGGCCGCGCCGTCTATCGCGCCATCGGGCCGGTGCGGACCTACAGCCTGGTGGCCTTTGCCCATGACCTGCCCGATCACATGCGCTCGGACCGGGTGATTGCGACCGCATGGGACGCCACCTTCGCGTTGTTCGACGGCACACCCGCACCCGTCGATCTCGACCGGCTCGCGGCCAATGTGCCCTTGCAGGAAGCCGGGCGCATCGGCCCGACTGAGCTGACGCTGAGCCGCGCCAACCGGTCGGTGCGGCTGTTCAAGCATGTGGTCGAGCGGCTGGCCACGGGCCGGCAGCCCGACCTGGCCGAGATTGACGCGGTCGGCTATCTGATGCGCACCACGGCGGTTTACGGGTCAGGCAAGTTTGGCGCATCGGACCGCACCGCCATCGCCGCGCGTCCGGAACTCAGCGGCCCGTTTCAGGCCGAGATGCTTTCGGTCTGGCTGATCCGTGCCTTCACAGTTGACCTGGTGGAACATCTGGCTGCGGCGCGCGGCGGCACCTGTGCCGCACGTCTGGAAAAAACGCTGCGCCGCCGCCTTGGCGTCGGAAACTCCACCGGCCTTGGCATGGCCCCGTTCCTGATCCGCCACCCGACGCTTCTGAACAACTGGATGATGGCGCGGGAAGAGGCGCTGGCCCGCGTCCGGGCCCAGTCCGGGGCAACGCCCGAAGCCGTGGCTGGCCTGCGCGTGGCCTTGACGGCGGCGCGGGACAATGCCGAAACCTGGACTTCCGAACACCCGGCGCAAATTGCCAAACTGGCCGACCTGCGCGTCGATCTGGACCGGATCGCAGCGCATCTGACCCAATGGCCCGGACTTGGTGCACACCCCTGGGATCAGCTCTGGCATTGGGCCGAGGCCGCACTTTCGCTCGAGGGGCAAGAGGCGCTGCTTGCCCTGATGCTTGAGCCGCACGGCGCCCTGATCGACGATCTGGCCGACTGCATGGATGCCGACGAGACGGCCGCCTTTCATCTGGATGGGGCCACTCCCGTCGCCGCCTTCCGCGAACGGCTGGCCAGCAACTACGCCTGGGCGCTGAACATTGACTATGCCCTGCCCGAGAATTCCGCCCGTTTCTGGTATGTATCCGAGGAAAAGCTCGAACCCCGCCTTGGCGACCGCTTTGCCGAAGATGGAGCGGCACTTGAACTGCCGATCTGCACGGGCCGCATGGCGGCGGACCTTGCCCGCGATCTGGACGGCTGGCCCGGCGACCAGCCCCTGGCACGTTTCCTTCTGGCCCATCCCGCACACCGCTTCATGGCGCGGCGGGTTCAGCGATCCGAACGCTACCCCTTTGCCGAAATACGGGACAACCTGATCGCGCGAACCATGCTGCCCATCGACTTGTTACGCTGCAAGCTGGCGTTCTTCGGGGCCAGCCATTTTGATCCAAGATCCGACCGCTGGGTGCGCATCGCGCTTTTCCAGGGGGCACCCTATCCCGAAGACCTCACGCGGGAGCCGGACCCATGACAACCGAACCCGACAATGACCCCACCCGCTCAGGATCATCCCTGCCGGATCGCACCACCGGCAGGCTGCGCCTGTCGCTGAGCGAAATCGAGGCATTGTCCAGCAAGGCTGCGCGTGGTGCCGGCATGAGCTGGGGCCTGGCAGAGGAAGCCGGTTTCGCCGTGCGCTGGCTGGCTGAACGCGGCTTTGACGGCCCCGCCCTGCTGCTGGCCCATCTTGACCGGCTGCCAGCGTTGCACTGGCGCCAGGTATCCCCGGTAATCAGCGGACGCCACTGGTCGGCGACCGGACGCGAGGCGCTGTGCCCGGTCGCCGTCGGCGCGACCCTGTGCGACTTCGCGGGCCAGCCCGAAGGCCCGACGCAGGGCGCCATCGCCATCGCCTCCGTCAGCAGCCCGGGACTGGTCCTGCCGTTCGTTGCGGCCATTGCGCAACGGTTTGGCGCGGCGCTCAGGGTGGAATGGACCGGATGCGCGGTCATCCTTGCAGGCAAAGGTATCCTGAGCATCACGGGCACTCATGCCCTGTCAGACACCACAGGCCGCGGGTTGCGCATCACGCCGTGCGCAAGTCGGGAAAGCGATTGGACATGCGGAGCACAAATCCAGACCGAGCTGACAGTGCTTCGCCGGCTGGACGCCTATGCGCATCGCACCTACGTGCCTGCTTCCGAGCAGTCCCGCCGGGGCGCGGGCGCAGGGGGTTCCGACAGCCGCTGACCCCCGGACATTCGCCCGGACATATTGCGGGCCGCGAACTCTCGCGACGGCGGATCGATCATCACTCTCGTTCAGGCCTGGTCCGCGCCTCGCGCGCGAACTACACGGTCCCCAGCCCCCCAAGGCACCCCAAACTAGGCGGCGGCCCTGAACCGCGCCGAGGAACGGTCGCAGGCGTAGGCGGTGATCATGGGATAGGGGTTTGCCGCCAGCGCATCGACGGCCCCGATGATGAAATCGGCCTTTGCATCATCGGCAAGGGCGCTGAGGTTCAGCCGCGTCCAGCCCGGTTTCTGCAGTTCCTCACCAGACAGGATCGCCGAGCGGAGCACATTCGAACGGGTTTCGTCGATCCCGAGCAGCCGGTGCGCGTAAGGCCCCGCACAGGCGCAGCCGCCGCGCGCCTGAACCCCGTGGCAGTCCGACAGAAGCCGCGTGAACAGTTGCTGGTGGATCAGTCCGCCGGTCCGTGGATCACGCACCTGAAACGAAAAGATCGGCAGGTGGCGGGTCGCATCGAGGTTGCCGAGGATCCCGATGTTCGGATTTGCGGACCAGACCCGCAGGGCGCGCTGACGCAAGATCTCGTGTCGCGCCTCCATGTATGCCTGACCGATGGCTTCCTTCACCAGAAAGCACAGCGCCGCACGAATATCGCCCACCACATTGGGGGTGCCCGCCTCTTCGCGCACTGCCACGTCGGCCGAATAGTCATGCGCCCAGGGCGAAACGAAGCGGACCGTGCCACCGCCGGCAAAAACCGGGCGCGTGCGGCTGACCGCGGCCCTGCGCACGATCATCACGCCGGACGCCCCCGGCCCGCCGATGAACTTGTGCGCCGAAACCACCACCGCGTCCTTTTCCGCGTCCGTGCCCGCCCGCATGTCGATGGGCAGGTAGGGGCCGCCGCCGGCATAGTCCCAGACCGCCAGAGCGCCATGGCGCTTGAGCAGCCGCGTCACCGCATCGGCATCCGTGACGATGCCGGTGACGTTCGAGGCGGCCGAAAACGCCCCGACTTTCAGGGCGTCCGGTCCCGCTTCCACCAGCGCTGCCTCCAGCTCGGCAAGGTCGGGGCCGCCGGTCGCGGCCTCGGCAATCTCGATCACCTCGGCGCCACTTTCACGCCAGGGCAGGATGTTGGAGTGATGCTCGTAGGGGCCGATCAGCACGACCGTGCGCCGCCCGGCCCGCACCGCTTCGGGAAGCCCCAGAAGCGAAACGATGCGGTTGAGCCCCGCCGTGGCCCCCGCCCCGGCAAAGACGGTGGCAAAGCGCCCGTCCGCGCCGCAGATCCGGGCGATGGTGGCGCGTGCCTCCTGGCGCATCTGGGTCATCCGCGCGCCACAGAACGACGCCTCGGTATGGCTGTTGGCGTAATAGGGCAGCAGGTGCTCCATCACGAATGTCTCGATCTGGCGCAGCGCGCGGCCGGAAGCGACATAGTCGGCATAGACCAGCTTGCGCGGACCGAAAGGCCCGGGAATCTCGGTCCCTTCGCCGATCACGCCGGCGCGCAGTCTTTCAATCCGCTCCCCGCCGGCAAGCGAGGCGGCGAATTGGGCAAGGGAAGCGGCGGGGGAAGCGGCCTGCATCGAAGTATCTTTCCGGCAGTTTCTCGGATAGGAAGATCATATACCCCTAGATATCGAATAACTTCACCAATATACCTCTGACATGCAGCTAATTTTGGGTCATAAGAACGATGATCACTCAAATCATAGATCAAATAGATCGACGCATTTTGCGGGCCCTGCAGCGGGACGGGTCTTTGTCGCAGCGCGAACTGGCTGAACAGGTCGGCATGTCGCAGAACGCCTGCTGGCGACGGCTGCGGGCGCTGCACGAATCCGGGTTGATCAAGGGCCACACGATCCGGCTGGACGCGCAGGCGGTCGGGCTTGGCCTGACGGTGTTTGTGATGATCCGCACCCGGCACCATTCGCGAGACTGGCTGCTGACCTTCCGCAAGGAGGTATCGGCCATCGCCAATGTCATCGACTTCTACCGGATTGCCGGGGAATACGACTACATGCTCAAGGTCATGGCCGAGGACATGAATGATTTCGACCGCGTCTATCAAAGGCTGATCGAGAATGTCGAGCTGGAGGCGGTGACTTCCCACATCACGATGGAGGCGATCGTGAACAACCGCGATTTGCCCGTCTAGGCGGCACTGTTGCACAAATCGGGTGACAGCCGGACTTGCGCTATTGCCGGACAGATTTATCCCACGGCTTCAGTGACGGGTATGCCGAGGGCGGTGAAGCCGCTCAGGTCACGTGCCATCCCGCGCCGTCGAGGACGAGGACGGCATGGGCACCTTCAGCCACAGTGCCGGCGATCTCGGTCAGATGAGCGTTCATCGCCTCGGTGTTGGCGAAGGGCAGCACGAGGCCCGCAGCTGTGGCGCGTCCGGGGCCGACGGCACCGAAGATGTAGCTCCACTGGTACCGCGTGTCGCGCTTGGCCCGGATGCGGGTGAGAGTGCCTTGCGGGCCGACCCTCGCTTCATCCTGGAACCCTATGTCCAGCGGCTTGTCCCGCGCCCGTGCG
>CAZRKU010000072.1:0-15289 GCA_964600685.1 uncultured Frigidibacter sp.
CTGATCGAGGCCGCGAAGGCCGCGAAGATCCATGACTTCATCATGTCCTTGCCGGACGGCTACGAGACGAAGGTGGGCGAACGCGGGCTGAAACTCTCCGGCGGTGAAAAGCAGCGGGTGGGGATCGCGCGGACGCTACTCAAGAATCCGCCGATCCTGCTGCTGGACGAGGCCACATCGGCGCTCGACACCCAGACGGAGCGCGACATTCAGGAAAGCCTGGCCGCCATGGGCAAGGGGCGCACGGTGATCACCATCGCCCACCGGCTGTCGACCATCGCCGACGCCGATCAGATCGTGGTGCTGGAGGCCGGGCGGATCGTCGAGCAGGGGCGGCATGAGGAGCTTCTGGCGCGCGACGGCCGCTATGCGGCGATGTGGGCGCGCCAGTCCTCGGAAGACAGCCGCGAGGAACCTTCCACCGACGATGACGACGCAGTGGCGGACGACTTGGATTGGGTCGGTTTCCGCACCTTGCCCGCCGGCTGAGGCGGAACAGCTGCCTTGACTTCGCATCCCGGTCGCTCTT
The DNA here is from genome assembly GCA_964600685.1 of uncultured Frigidibacter sp. Lineage (GTDB taxonomy): Bacteria > Pseudomonadota > Alphaproteobacteria > Rhodobacterales > Rhodobacteraceae > TMP-24. The sequence continues at coordinate 530 of CAZRKU010000072.1, forward strand.
GGCAACCCCGCGCCAGTGCGTGTAAGACGAGGCAGGGATCAGGCGGGGTAGGCTGTGAGCGAGACCGACAGTTTCATTGATGAAGTCACCGAAGAAGTGCGCCGCGACCGTCTGTTCGCGCTCTTTCGCAAGTATGGCTGGATCGGCATTCTCGCGATCATCGTGATCGTCGGGGGCGCTTCCTGGAGCGAATGGAAGAAGGCACAGGCCGAAGCCGCTGCGCAGAGCTTCGGCGATGCGCTGGTGGGCGCGATGGGCAACAACGAATCCGGCGCCCGCGCCAGGGCGCTGGCCGAAGTGGCGGCGGGCGACAAGATCGCGGGATCGGCGGGCAGGGCGGCTGTGGCCGCCTTCCTGCAAGCGGCCGAAGCGGAAGCATCCGGCGACCGGGCGGGCGCTGTCGCGGCGCTCAGGTCGGTCCTGGACAATGCCGACCTGCCTGCGCTTTACCGCGACCTGGCGCAGTTGAAACTGCTGATCCTCGACGGTGCCGCGATGGACCCGGCCATGCGCGACCAGGCTCTGGCCACGCTGGCGGTGCCGGGTGCGCCCTATCGGACGCTCGCCATGGAGCAGCAGGCGCTCGTCTTGCTCGAGGCTGGCAAGACCGACGAGGCGATCACGCTTTTTCGCGCGATTGCCGAGGATGCCGATGTTGCACAATCACAGCGCGGACGCATCGGACAGATATTGACCACGCTGGGCGCGGATGAGGCCGAAGGCTAACAGACCGTCTCCGGCCAGTCCGGGACGGCGTTATCGTCAGACAGAGAGAGGCAGGACGCTCGTGACACTTTCCAGAAACTGCGGATATCTCGCGCTGACGGCCTTGCTGCTTGGCTGCAGCGAAGGCGAAGTGATCCTGAGCGGCGAACGTCAGATCCCGCGCGAGGCCGTGATCGGCGCCGAAGGCGAAAGCGACGCGCCGCTGGCCGCGACGCCGGTGGCCGTGGCTATCTCCCTGCCGGGACAAACGGCTGGCGACTGGACCCAAGTGGGCGGCAATGCCGCGCATCAGGCCGGGAATGCCGCCTACTCCGGCGCGCTGACGCCGATCTGGGCGGCCGATATCGGTCAGGGCGACAGCCGCAAGAACCGGATCACCGCGACGCCCGTGGTCGCGGGCGGGCGCATCTTCACGCTCGACAGCGCCGAACGCGTGACGGCAACCGGCACCAATGGTGGCACGCTCTGGCAGGCTGACCTGACGCCCGCAGGCGACCGCAGCGGCGATGCGTCTGGTGGCGGCCTGGCCTTTGCCGACGGACGGGTCTTCGCGACGACGGGGTTTGGCGAGCTGGTGGCGCTTGACGCGCCATCGGGCGCGGTGATCTGGCGGCAAAGGTTCGAGGCGCCGGTGGCCGGTGCCCCCGCAGTCGCGGACGGCAAGGTCTTCGCCGTGGCGCGCGACGGGTCCGCCTGGGCGGTGGGCGCGACAGATGGCAAGATCGCCTGGCAACTGCCGGGCTCAGCCGCGCAGGCAGGCGTTGCCGACGGATCGGCCCCGGCGGTTTCGGGCGACGATGTGGTCTTTCCCTTTGCCACCGGTCAGTTGGCGGCCGCTTCTGTCACGGATGGCGTGCCGAAATGGGCAGGTTTCGTCGCGGGCAAGCGGCTGGGCCGGGCCTATGCGAGTTATTCCGACCTGACCGGCGCGCCGGTGATCGCAGGCGGCACGGTCTATGCCGGGTCCGCTGCCGGGCGGCTTTCGGCCACCGATCTTGCCACGGGCAGCACGCTCTGGTCGGCGCGCGATGGCGCGACCGATCCGGTGGTTGTGGCGGGCGGGTCGCTTTTCCTCGTGAATGACGAAGACCAGCTTCTGCGCCTGAATGCCACGACGGGAGAGGAGATCTGGCGCATCGACCTGCCTTATTTCACCAAGGACAAGGACAAGCGTCGCAAGGGGATCCATGCCCATTACGGGCCGGTCCTGGCGGGCGGACGTCTGATCACCGCTTCGTCCGACGGGCTTTTGCGGGCGTTCGACCCGGCTTCGGGCCTGCTTGTCGGCTCGGCCGAAATCAGGGGCGGCGCGGCCTCCGGCCCGGCCGTGGCGGGCGGCACGCTCTACGTCGTCTCCAGATCGGGGCAGCTTCTGGCTTTCCGTTGACCGAAAAGCCCTGTAAAGGGGCGGCTTCCTGAAAGAGGGTGCCGCCATGAGCTTTACGCTTGCCATCGTCGGCCGACCGAATGTCGGCAAGTCGACCCTGTTCAACAGGCTCGTCGGCAGGAAGCTGGCGCTGGTGGACGATACACCTGGCGTCACCCGCGATCTGCGCGAGGGCGAGGCGCGGCTGGGCGATCTGCGCTTCACCGCGATCGACTCGGCGGGGCTGGAGGATGTGACCGACGACAGCCTGCAGGGGCGGATGCGGCGGCTGACCGAACGCGCGGTGGAGATGGCCGACATCTGCCTGTTCGTCATCGACGCGCGGGATGGGGTCACGGCCACCGACCGCGTCTTTGCCGATATTCTGCGCCGCAAGAATGCCCATGTGATCGTCGCCGCCAACAAGGCCGAGGGCAAGGCGGCAGACGCCGGCGTGATCGAGGCCTGGGAACTGGGCCTGGGCGAACCCGTGCGCCTGTCCGCCGAACATGGCGAGGGGATGGACGAGCTTTACCACCTGCTGCGCCCGCATGCCGACGCCTTTGCGGAACGGGCAAGGCAGGAGGCGCCCGAGGTCGATGTCGATGTCTCCGACGATGACGAGGAAGGCGCGGTCCGCATGCCGACCGACGCGCGGCCCCTGCAACTGGCCGTCATCGGCCGCCCGAACGCGGGCAAATCGACGCTGATCAACAAGATCATCGGGGAAGACCGGCTTCTGACCGGGCCGGAGGCCGGGATCACCCGCGACGCGATTTCGGTTCCGGCGAAATTCTTCGGTACGCCCATGCGGATTTTCGATACCGCCGGGATGCGGAAGAAAGCCAGGATCACGGAAAAGCTTGAAAAACTCTCGGTGTCGGACGGTATCCGCGCCGTGCGCTTCGCCGAAGTCGTCGTCGTGCTCCTGGATGTAGGCATCCCGTTCGAACAGCAGGATCTGCGCATCGCCGACTTTGCCGAAACCGAGGGGCGCGCCGTCGTGGTCGCCGCCAACAAATGGGATCTCGAGGAAGAAAAGACTGAAAAGCTGAAGGAATTGCGTGAGGCCTTCGAGCGGCTCTTGCCGCAATTGCGCGGCGCGCCGATGGTCACGGTGTCGGCCAAGACCGGCAAGGGTCTCGACCGGCTGCATGCCGCGATCATGAAAGCCTATGATGTCTGGAACCGCCGCATCTCGACCGCGCGGCTGAACCAGTGGCTCGGGGCGATGACCGAAGCGCACCCGCCGCCCGCGCCGGGCGGCCGCCGGATCCGGCTGCGCTACATGACCCAGGTGAAAACGCGGCCCCCGGCCTTCGTCGTGATGACCAACCATGCCGATCTTCTGCCCGACAGCTATTCACGTTATCTGGTCAACGGCCTTCGCGCCGATTTCGACATGCCGGGCACGCCGATCCGTCTGCACTTCCGCGATCAGGGCGACAAGAATCCCTACAAGGATCAGAAGTTCCACACGCCGTCGCGCCTGCGCAAGCACAAGGAGGGGCGCAACCGCGAGGATTACAGCAAGAAATAGTCCGCCCCTCAGGGGCGTCGAGCCCCTTCGGACCGGAGCCTCCGGCGGGGATATTTTGACCAGAATGAAAAGGCTGCCCTTTCATTCTGGTCCAAGTATCCCGGGGGGGCGGGGGCAGCGCCCCCGCCGACCTCAGACCAGTTGCCCGTCCGCCGTCAGCCGCGACTTGCCGCCCAGCCAGGGCGCGAGTGCCTGGGGCAGGACCACGCCGCCATCCTCGGTCTGGCCATTTTCCAGAACCGCGATCAGGCAGCGCCCGACGGCAAGGCCCGATCCGTTCAGCGTATGGACAAACTCGGGCTTGCCGCCGCCCGCCGGACGGAAACGCGCACTCATTCGCCGCGCCTGAAAGTCGCCGCAGACCGACACGGAGGAAATCTCGCGATAAGTGCTTTGGCCCGGCAGCCAGACTTCAAGATCGTGGGTCTTGCTTGAACCGAACCCCATGTCGCCGGTGCAAAGCACGATGGTGCGGTAGGGCAAACCGAGCCGTTCCAGCACCGCCTCGGCGCATTTCGTCATGCGGTCATGTTCGGCCAGCGACGCCGCGGGCGTGGTGATCGACACCATCTCGACCTTCTCGAACTGGTGCTGGCGCAGCATCCCCGCCGTGTCCTTGCCCGCGCTTCCGGCCTCCGACCGGAAACATTGGGTGTGGGAGGTCATGCGGATCGGCAGCGCGCCCTCCTCCAGAATGTCACCTGCGACCGTGTTGGTCAGCGTGACTTCCGAGGTCGGGATCAGCCACCAGCCGTTCGTCGTCTGATAGCTGTCCTCGGCGAATTTTGGCAGCTGGTTGGTGCCATACATTGCCTCCTCCTTCACGAGGACCGGGGTGATCATCTCGGTCAGCCCGTGGTCGGTCGTGTGCAGGTCGAGCATGAACTGCGCCAGTGCCCGGTGGATGCGTGCGACCGCGCCTTTCAGGACGACGAAACGCGCACCCGACAGTTTTGCCGCCGTTTCGAAATCCATCCCGGCCCGCACGCCCGGAATGTCGAAATGTTCGCGCGGCGTGAAGCTGTAGGTGCCCGGCGCGCCCCAGCGGCGGATTTCAATATTCTCCGCTTCGTCCTTGCCGGTCGGCACCTCGTCGAGCGGCAGGTTCGGGATCGTCAGAAGAAGCTGGCGCAGTTCCTCGTCCGGCGCATCCGCCTCCTCGGTAAGTCGCGCAACTTCGGCTTTTTTGTCCGCGACGAGCACGCGCAGCCGTTCGAACTCTGCATCGTCGCCGCGCGCCCTGGCGGCACCAACTTCCTTCGAGGCGGCATTCTGCGCGGCTTGCGCGGTTTCCGCCGCCAGGATCTTCGCGCGGCGTGCTTCATCCAGCGCGAGTATCTCCGACGACATCGCCGATTGCCCCGGACGCCGCGTAAGGCGCGCGTCGAATGCGGCGGGGTTGTCGCGGATGGCGCGGATGTCGTGCATGATCAGGCCTTTCGTCAGTCTCCCGATCGCCTATGCCACAGTCCGCCCAGCCATGAAAGACCCGGCCAGAGCAGCTTTTCCCGCCGCCTTGCAAATGAAGGGTCGCGACTATAGGTTCCCCGCCAATCACCGGGGGTTCGCGCCCCGCCACAGAGGGGGCACCTGTCATGTTCATCACTCCAGCCTACGCACAGGCCACAGGCGGCGCCGGTGGCGCGGCCGCATTCGCGCAGTTCATTCCGCTCGTCCTGATCTTCGCGATCATGTATTTCCTGCTGATCCGCCCGCAGCAGAAAAAGCTGAAGGACCATAAGGCGATGGTCGGCGCGCTCCGGCGCGGTGATCTGGTGGTCACGGCGGGTGGCATCCGCGGCAAGGTGACCAAGGTGCTCGACGATGCCGATGCCGAGGTCGAGATTGCCGATGGCGTCAAGGTGCGGGTGGTCAAGAGCACCATTTCGCATGTCGTGTCGAAAACCGAACCTGCCGCCGGCACCAACTGAGCTGATCTGTCATGCAATTGCCCCTGTGGAAGCGCCTTCTGATCTGGGGCCTTTGCCTTGCCTCGCTGATCCTGGCTGCGCCGAACGTCTTTTACCCCCGTGTCGAGCGGCATAATGACGCCGTCCTGAAGCTTGAACGCGGGGCGGTGGAAACGCCCGAACTTCTGGCAGACAAGGCGCTTTGGCCGGACTGGTTGCCGTCCAAGATCGTGAACCTTGGTCTTGATCTGCGAGGGGGCGCCCATCTTCTGGCCGAAGTCCGGACGAGCGACGTCTACAAGGCGCGCATGGACGGCTACTGGCCGGAACTGCGCAAGGCCCTGACGGCCGAGCGGGCGACGGTGGGCGGCATTCGTCGCGCACCCTCGGCGCCGGACGAACTGCGGGTGACGATCGAAAAGCCTGACGGCTTGGCCAAGGCGATCGAGGTGGCAAAGACGCTGGCCAGCCCGGTGATCACCCTGACCGGCGTGGGGCAGAACGACATCGACGTGCGCGCCGAGGGCAATCTGCTGGTCCTGCGTCTGACCGATGCGGAAAAGGCCGCGACCGATGACCGCACGATCCAGCAATCGCTTGAAATCGTCCGCCGCCGCGTGGACGAGGTCGGCACGCGCGAGCCCACCATCCAGCGCCAGGGCGACAACCGCATCCTGATCCAGGTGCCGGGCATCGGCTCGGCGGCGGAACTCAAGGCGCTGATCGGGACGACCGCGAAACTGACCTTCCACCCCGTCATCCGGCGCACCACCAACGCCACGGAGCTCGCAGGCCCCGGCAACGTGCTTCTGCCCTCGCTCGACGAGGAGGGGGTCTACTACGTGCTGGAAGATACGCCCGTCGTGACCGGCGAGGATCTGGTCGATGCCCGGCCCGATTTCGACCAGAATGGCGCGCCAGCCGTGGGTTTCCGCTTCAACCCGACAGGTGCGCGGAAGTTCGGGGACTATACGGCGGAAAATGTCGGCCAGCTGTTCGCCATCGTGCTGGACAATGAGGTGATCTCGGCCCCCCGCATCAATCAGCATATCCCCGGCGGGTCCGGCATCATCACCGGCAATTTCACCGTTGAAAGTGCGACGAATCTTGCGGTTCTGCTGCGCGCAGGCGCGCTTCCCGCCGAAATGACCTTTCTTGAGGAGCGCACCATCGGCCCGGAACTGGGACAGGATTCGATCGACGCGGGCAAGGTGGCGGCTGCTGTCGGTTATGCGGCGGTCTTCGTTTACATGATCGCGAGCTACGGTTGGTTTGGCGTGATGGCCAACATTGCGCTGGCTTTCAACATTGCCGGGCTTTTCGCGATTCTGTCGCTGCTCGGCGCAACGCTGACGCTGCCGGGCATCGCCGGGATCGTCCTGACAATGGGCATGGCTGTCGACGCCAACGTCCTGATCTACGAACGCATCCGCGAGGAGCTTCGAGCCGGCAAAGGGCCGGCGCGGTCGATCGAACTGGGCTTTGACAAGGCGTTTTCGGCGATCATGGATTCGAACGTGACCGCCATCCTGACGTCGATCATCATGTTCATGATCGGTTCCGGCCCGGTGCGCGGCTTCGCGGTGACGCTGGGGATCGGCATCATCACATCCATGTTTACGGCTGTCTATGTCACCCGGCTGATTGTCCTGACCTGGGTGAGCCGGCGGCGGCCCAAGACAATCGTGGTCTGAGGAGACAAGTATGGCCTGGCGCCTGCGGCTGGTTCCCGAAAAAACCAACATCGACTTCTTCCGCTTGCAGAACGTCACATTCGGCGCATCGGTTCTGGCGGTATTCCTGACCTTCGTTTCCCTTGCGGTGTTCGGTCTGAATTTCGGGATCGATTTCCGGGGCGGCACCACGATCCGGACCGAATCGACCCAAGCGGTCGATGTCGGCGAGTATCGCGCGGCGCTGACGGCGCTCAATCTCGGTGATGTGTCGATTACCGAGGTTTTCGATCCCGCCTTCCGCGACGATCAGAATGTCGCCCAGATCAGGATCGAAGCCAATGCCGGAGCCGAGGCCGCAAGTCCGGAAACCATCGCCTCGGTGGAACAGGCACTCAAGGCAGTTGACCCATCCATCACCTTTCCATCGGTGGAGTCGGTCGGGCCAAAAGTGTCTGGCGAACTGATACAATCGGCGCTGCTTGCTGTCGCGGCAGGTGCCCTGGGTATCGGGGTCTACGTCTGGCTGAGGTTCGAGTGGCAGTTCGCGGTCGGCACGGTCGCCGCCCTTCTGCATGACGTGATCGTGACTGTCGGGGTCTTCTCGGTCTTTCAGCTCAAGTTCGACCTGACCATCGTTGCGGCGCTTCTGACCATTCTCGGATATTCGGTCAACGACACGGTGGTCATCTTCGACCGACTGCGGGAGAACCTCCAGAAATACAAGACCATGCCGCTGCGCGACATGATGAACCTGACGACGAACGAAACCCTGAGCCGGACCATCATGACCGCGTCGACGACGCTGATCTCGCTGACGGCGCTCCTGATCTTCGGCGGTGACGTGATCCGCGGCTTCGTGTTCGCGATGCTGTTCGGCGTGATCGTGGGAAGCTATTCGACACTCTATGTCGCAAAGAACATCGTGCTTTACCTCGGCGTCAAGCGTGACTGGTCCAAACCCTCGGACGAGGAGGCAGGACCGAAGGGCGCGCAGCTTTACCAAGGCAAATGATCACGCTGACCGAAATCGCCTGGTCCGGCCCCGGCCGACCGGTCGAAGGCTATGGACCCGGTTTCTTCCGGGTGGGCGGGGCGGTCCTTCACGGGCCGATCCTGGTCACGCCCGACGGGGTCAGGCCCTGGGGCGGGCTTGACGATGCCGCGATGCTGCTGGCGCTCACCGGACAGGTCGATGTCATCCTGCTTGGCATGGGGGGCGATGTCGCCTGGCCCGACCGCGCGCTGCGCGACCGGATCGAGGCGGCGGGCCTCGCGCTCGAACCGATGTCGAGCCCTTCGGCCGCGCGCACCTACAATGTGCTTCTGGCGGAAGGCAGACGTATTGCCGCAGCGCTGCTGCCGGTCTGACAAAGCGCGTTCCCTTCATGCGCCAAATCGGCTAACCCCTCGGGCATGAGGAAGCTGGCGGTTTCAGAACTTTCGGTCGCGCGCGGCGGCATTGCCGTTCTGTCAGGCGTCAGTTTCGACGTGCCGGCCGGGCGGGCGCTGATCCTGCGCGGACCGAACGGCCTGGGCAAGACCACGCTTCTGCGCACCATCGCCGGTCTTCAGCCAGCGCTTGCCGGGCGGATCAGCCCCGGCCCGGACCTTGTCGCCTATGCCGGACATGCGGATGCGGTGAAGGCGGCCCTCACCGTGGGCGAAAACCTGACATTCTGGGCCTCGGTCTATGGCGCGCCCGGCATTGATGCGGCGCTTGCCGACATGGAACTGCGGACCCTGCGCGACCGGCCCGCCCAAAACCTTTCCGCCGGCCAGAAGCGCAGGCTCGGTCTCGCGCGGCTGCTTCTGTGCGAACGGCCGGTCTGGGCGCTCGATGAACCGACCGTGTCGCTCGACAGCGACATGGTCAGGCTCTTCGCGAACCTCATTGCCCGGCATCTGGCGCGGGGCGGCGTCGCGCTGCTGGCCACCCATGTTGTGTTCGACCTGCCGGAGGCGGACAGGCTCGACCTGTCACCCTTCCGTGCGACCGCCGCAGCCCCGGCAACGACCCTTCGCGGTGCGGCGGGTTTTGACGAGGCCTTCCTCTGATGGCGGGTCTTCTTTGTCCAAATACTCCCGCCGGAGGCCTCACGGCCATCGAGCTGCACCCGGCCCGCGGGGGGGGGCGCCCGTGATCGCCCTGCTCCTGCGTGACCTCAGACTTGCCACGCGTGCCGGAGGGGGATTTGGCCTGAGCCTCGTCTTCTTCCTGATCCTGGTCACGCTCGTGCCCTTCGGGGTCGGGCCCGACGGCACCCGGTTGGCGGCAATCGCGCCGGGAGTCCTGTGGGTGGGCGCGCTTCTGGCCGCGCTTCTCTCGCTCGACCGGCTTTTCGCGCTCGATCACGAAGACGGCACGCTCGATCAGCTTGCAACCGCGCCGATGCCGCTGGAGGCAGTGGTGGCGATCAAGGCCGTCGCGCACTGGCTGACGACCGGGCTGCCGCTTGCACTGCTCGCGCCGTTCCTCGGCATTCTGCTGAACCTGCCGGTGGGGGCGATGAAACCGCTGACCCTGTCCTTGCTGATCGGCACACCCGCGCTGTCGGTGATCGGCGCTTTCGGGGCCGGGCTGACGGTAGGGCTGAAGCGCGGCGGGCTCTTGCTGTCGTTGCTGGTCCTGCCGCTTTATGTGCCCACACTGATCTTTGGCGCAGAAATCGCCCGGCGCGGGGCCGACGGGGCGTCGACCGGCACGCCGATGGTGTTTCTGGGTGCCATTACCCTTGCGTCCCTTGCCGCGCTGCCTTACGCGGCGGCTGCGGCAATCCGTATCAATCTGCGCTAGGCGGATTGGTGCTATGAATGTGCGTGAAACAATGCGGATGACCATGTCGATCTGGGACTATGCCAACCCCAAGAAGTTCATGCAGACATCGGGCGCGCTGCTCCCGTGGGTGGCGGCGCTGTCGATTGTGACATTGTTCGGCGGCCTTTTCTGGGGCTTCTTCCTGACGCCGGACGATTACAGGCAGGGATCGACAGTCAAGATCATCTACATTCACGTGCCCGCCGCGCTGATGGCGATCAACGGCTGGGTGATGATGCTGGTCGCCTCGCTGATCTGGCTGATCCGCCGCCATCATGTCTCGGCGCTGGCGGCAAAGGCGGCCGCCCCCGTGGGGCTGACCATGACCTTGATCGCGCTTTTCACCGGCGCGATCTGGGGGCAGCCGATGTGGGGAACCTGGTGGGCCTGGGAGCCGCGCCTGACCTCGTTCCTGATCCTCTTTCTGTTCTATCTTGGCTACATGGCGCTCTGGGCTGCGATCGAAAATCCGGACGCCGCCGCCGACCTCACGTCGGTCCTTTGCCTCGTGGGATCGGTGTTCGCTTTCCTGAGCCGCTATGCGGTTCTCTTCTGGAACCAGGGGCTGCATCAGGGGGCGTCGCTTTCACTGGACGCGGAGGAGCATGTGGCCGATGTCTTCGCCTGGCCGCTCTGGACCTCGATCGCGGGGTTTGCGGGCCTCTTCGTGGTGCTGGTCCTGATCCGCACCCGGACAGAGATCCGCGCCCGTCGTCTGAGCGCGCTTGTCGCGCGGGAAAGGATGGCTGGCTGATGGTTGAGCTTGGAAAATATGCGGCGACCGTGCTGTCGGCCTATGGGGTGACGCTGGTCCTCATCGGTGCACTGGTGCTGGTGACACTCTGGCAAAGCCGACGCGTGCGCCAGGCTTTGGAGGCGCAGGAAAAAAGGATGGGCAATCGTGGCTAGGTTCTCGCCCCTGATGATCCTGCCGCTGGTGGCCGCAGGCGGCTTTCTCGGCATGGCGCTTTGGGGGATGAAGCGGGAAAATCCGGGCGCGCTGCCATCGGCACTGGTCGGACAACCGGCGGCGGCAGTGCAATTGACGGCGCTGGGTGATCTGCCGAGCTTCACCCAGGCCGATCTTGCCGACGGGCGGATCAAGATCGTGAACTTCTGGGCATCGTGGTGCGCGCCCTGCCGTGCCGAACATCCCAAGCTGATGCGTCTGAAGGACGAAGGGCTGCCGATCTACGGGGTGAACTACAAGGACACTCCCGAGGCCGCGCTGGCCTTCCTGAACGAACTTGGAAATCCGTTCGACCGTGTCGGGGCGGACGAAAACGGTCGCATGGGCATCGACTGGGGGCTTTACGGCGTTCCCGAAAGTTTTGTCATCGACGGCGACGGCAAGGTGTTGCTGCGTTTTCCCGGTCCGATGACCGACCGCGCGCTAGAGGCCGAGATACGACCGGCGCTGACGGCCGCGTCCCAGGGGCAATAGCCCGATCCGCGCGCCGCGCCTCAGTGCGGCTGGCTGAAAAGGATAAGCGCCGCAAAGCCCGCAATCTCGAGCCAGGGCATGCTTGGCAAAAATTTCAGCAAGCGCAAAGGGTTTCGCATGATGGCCCTGTTTAATCGCGTTTGAAGGTTCGTCATAGAATGCGACACGCGCCAAGCGACGCGGCGTCCGAAAATCACTGTTTCGATTGTTCCTGGGGTTGCTAACTTTTAGACAGGTTTGGGCGCGATTGCCGTCGGAGCGGGGTGGAGCCAGTCAAAAGAGAACGCCCCGACCGGCGGGGCGGGGCGCTCTTTGCAGTGTGATCTGCGATGGAAAATCCCATCCTTGCCGTTCAATGCGGTTCGCCAAGGCGAACCATTCCTCAACTCATTTGCGCCGCAAGCATCAGCAGGGCAAACCCCACAAACTCGATCCAGGGCGCGGTTGGCGAAAGTTTCAGTGAAAATATCTTGGTTTCCATAGAGTGAAGATAACCAGGATTATTAAAAAAATCAATTAATAACCTGCGGTTAGATGGAGTTTGATATGAAAATCACTGTTTCTGAGTCTTCTGCGGTTACTAACTTTTGGACAGGTGTTTGTGCCGGTCGGTCGCACGGGTGCCCGAATTTGCGCCATTGCGAGACACCAGACCGCTGATCCGAGACCTGAAGAGGGGCGATCAAGGGCGTCGGTGACCACAAGCGGAACGGGTACGCCGCGCCAACTTCCTGCGGGCAGGCCCCAAACAGAAAACGCCCCGTCCGGCGGGGCGGGGCGTTCTCTGGATCATCGTCCTGCGATAAAATAACCGCTGCACTTAAAATGTTCGTCGCTGATGAAATCTGCAACCGTTAATCAATTTTTCGATGCCGACCCAGTGACCTTAATTTCCACCGTAAGACCGTCACCCGCCTATTCAACACTCACTCAAAACCGTCTCGTCTCTATGGGATCAATATAGCGCGACTTGGCTTCGATCCCAAGAGAATAGGGTTAGCCGAACCCCGGGAGCGCTGAAATTCATTGTTTCAGGCTGCAAAGGGGTTACTAACTTTTGGACAGGTTTAGACGGTAACAGCGCGATTTTGACCGGTTCGCGCAACAGACGACCCGGTCCCGCGTTAACCATCCGGGCGGGTGGGCCGTGTTGAGAAGCGGGTTCCGACGGCCTGATTCTGGCAGGAGCGGCGCGCAGGTTTCACCTGTTTCATCCCGCGGAAAAAAATACCCCGGCTCGGGGCCGGGGCATCTCAATTCCGTTCGGATCAGTCAGTTTTGCGCAAGATTGCGCAGCACATAATGTAGAACCCCGCCATGTTCGACATACTCGATCTCGACTTCGGTATCGATGCGGCACTTGATCTGGATCGTCCTTTCGCTGCCGTCCGCAGAGCGGATGGTGCAGGGCACGAGGCTCAGGGGCTTCAGCCCATCCGACAGACCGTGGATCGAGAGGATCTCATCCCCCTTCAGGCCGAGCGTCTTGCGAGTGTCGCCGTTTGTGAACTCGAACGGGATGACACCCATGCCGACGAGGTTCGATCGGTGGATCCGCTCGAACGACTCCGCGATGACCGCCTTGACGCCCAGAAGGTTGGTGCCCTTGGCCGCCCAGTCACGCGAAGAGCCCGCGCCATATTCGATGCCGCCGACCACCACCAGCGGCACACCGTCCGCCTGATAGCCCATCGAGGCGTCATAGATCGAGGTCTGCTGCCCGTCCGGTCCCTTGGTGTAGCCGCCTTCGACTCCGTCCAGCATTTCGTTCTTGATGCGGATGTTGGCAAAGGTGCCGCGCATCATCACCTCATGGTTGCCCCGGCGCGATCCGTAACTGTTGAAGTCCGCCGGCGCGACCTGGCGCTCGGTCAGGTATTTGCCGGCCGGTGTCGTCGCCTTGAACGCGCCGGCGGGCGAGATGTGGTCGGTGGTGATCGAGTCGCCGAAGATGCCCAGAAGCCGCGCGCCATCGATATCCTTGATCGCGCCCTTGGTCCTGGCCATGCCGCGGAAATAGGGCGGGTTCTGGATATAGGTCGATGTCGGTGGCCAGTCGTAGGTTTCCGATTCCGTGACCTTCACGCCCTGCCATCTGGCGTCGCCCTTGAAGACATCGGCATATTTCTTCTGGAAGGCTTCGCGCGTAACGGTCTCCTTGTTGGTCGGCCAGATGTCCTTCAGATAGACCGGCCTGCCGTCTTTCGACGTGCCGATCGGATCGTTGGTCAGGTCGATGTTGATATCGCCCGCGATGGCATAGGCGACGACCAGCGGCGGCGAGGCGAGGTAGTTCGCCCGCACGTCGGGCGAGATGCGCCCTTCGAAGTTGCGGTTGCCGGACAGGACCGAGACCGCGACCAGATCGTTGTCGTTCACCGCTTTCGAAATTTCCGGTTGCAGCGGGCCGGAGTTGCCGATGCAGGTGGTGCAGCCATAGCCCACCAGATTGAAGCCGACCGCGTCCAGGTCTTCTTGCAGGTTGGCCGCTTGAAGATATTCGCTGACGACCTGCGATCCGGGTGCGAGCGAGGTTTTCACCCAGGGCTTGCGGGTCAGGCCCAGCGCACGCGCCTTGCGCGCTACAAGGCCCGCGCCGATCATCACGTAAGGGTTGGATGTATTGGTGCAGGAGGTGATCGAGGCAATCACCACCGACCCGTCGCGCAGCTTGTAGTCCTGCCCATCGACCGCAGCCGACTTGCGGGCGTCGATGCTGGCGGTGTGGTTCGGACCCTCTGCCCCCATGGCTTTGGCCGCGTCGCTGGCGTCAACGCCGCGATAGTCGCAGACAACTTTGTAAAAGCTGCCTGCCGCCTGGGTCAGCGGCGTGTAGTCCTGCGGGCGTTTCGGGCCGGAAACGGCCGGAACGATCTCTCCCATGTCGAGTTCCAGCGTCGACGTGTAAACCGGTGCATAGTCCGTGCCGCGCCACATGCCGTTTTCGCGGGCATAGGCTTCCACCAGCGCGATGCGCCCCCCGTCCCGGCCGGTCTGGCGCAGGTAGCGCAGCGTCTCGTTGTCGATCGGAAAGAAGCCGCAGGTCGCGCCATACTCGGGGGCCATGTTGGCAATTGTCGCGCGGTCGGCCAGGGGCAGATTGTCGAGACCGCCGCCATGGAATTCGACGAACTTGTTGACGACGCCGTGTTTGCGCAGCATCTGCACGACCTTAAGCACGAGGTCGGTGGCGGTGGTGCCTTCCTTCATCGCCCCGGTCAGCTTGAAGCCCACCACCTCGGGGATCAGCATCGATACGGGTTGGCCGAGCATCGCGGCCTCC
>CAZRKU010000073.1:0-2886 GCA_964600685.1 uncultured Frigidibacter sp.
CCGCCGCCCAGCCCGAAATCGCCTTGACCTCAAGGAACTCCTCGAGCCCCCAGTGGCCACCCTCGCGCGCCCGGCCCGAGGCCTTGACGCCCCCGAAGGGCGCCCCCGCGCCACGCGGCTTTCCGTTCGTTTCGATCATGCCGGCGCGCAGCCGCCGCGCCAGCCGGTTGCTGCGCGCGCCATCGGTGGTCTGAACGTAGTTCGTCAGCCCATAGGGCGTATCGTTGGCGATCCTGACCGCCTCTTCCTCCGTCTCGAACGGGATGATAGAGAGGACCGGGCCGAAAATCTCCTCGCGTTCGATGGTCATGCCGGGCGCAACGTCTGCAAAGATCGTCGGCTTGACGTAGAAGCCGCGGTTGAACCCCTCCGGCAGACCCGGCCCGCCAGCGACCAGCCGGGCGCCTTCGTCGATCCCCTTCTGGATATAGCCCTGGATCTGATCCCACTGGCGTTTGTTCACCACCGGGCCGATATGATCCCCCGCCTCGCCCGCCGGGCCGACGCGAATGGCACCGGCCAGATCGGCGGCCCTGGCCACGGTCTGCTCATAGACCGACCGTTCGACCAGAAGCCGTGACGGCGCGTTGCAGGACTGGCCGGTGTTTTCCATCATCCGCCTGACCGACCGTTCGATTGCCCGGTCGTCGGCGTCGGCAAAGAGAAGATTCGCGCCCTTGCCGCCCAGTTCCAGTGTCACCCGCTTCAGCGTTTCGGCCGCTGCCTTGGAAATGGCGCGACCGGCACGGGTCGAGCCGGTGAAAGAGATCATCTCGACATCCGGATGGCTCGACAGGCTGGCGCCCACGCCCGCGCCATCGCCGTTCACCAGGTTGAACACTCCGGGTGGCACACCCGCATCATGGCAGAATTCCGCGAAGATCATCGCGTTGAGCGGGCTTTCCTCGGACGGTTTCAGCACGCAGGTGCAGCCCGCCAGAATGGCCGGGATGACCTTGAGCGCGATCTGGTTCATCGGCCAGTTCCAGGGCGTGATCAGGCCGACAACCCCGATCGGCTCCAGCGCGATCATCGCCCCCGGCGCATGATCGCCAAGCGGACGGATCCAGTCGATCTTGTCGAAGGCCCTGAGGAAGTTCTTCGTGTGCCAGGGCAGACAAGCGGCCTGTTCATTCAGCGCGAAGTCGATCGGCGCGCCCATTTCCATCGAGATGGCCTTCGCCAGTTCCTCCTTGCGCGCCTCGTACTGGTCGAGAATGCGGGCCACGATTGCACGGCGCTCACTCGGGGGGGTTGCAGCCCAGGCCGGAAACGCTGCCCTGGCGGCCGCCACGGCGGCATTCGTATCCGCCTCCGACCCGAGGGAGATCACCGCGCAAGGTTCTTCGTTCGACGGATCAATCACCAGGCAGTCCCGCCCGGCGATGGGCTTCACCCAGGCGCCGTTGATATAGAAGTCGCGTTTTTCGATCATTGGTCCACCTCTTCGGTCTGGCACAGCGCCTTCGACATCATTTGATCAAATTATAACATATTCCATTTGTCAGGGCAAACGACCCGCCATGTCAGCGCGATCCGCCGAAACCCCCGGCATTCTTCGGTTCAATTTTCTCGACAGCGCCCCGCGGTCGAAACATCCTTCCGATTTGCAGCCATAGCGCGGCAGGCAGGTGAAATTCTGTCCCAAAACCTCTATCTCTTGTCGCACCGACGACAGGAAACACCGAAGGAGTAGAATCATGGGCCTTCGCATCAATGATGTTGCCCCCGACTTCACCGCCGATTCGACCGCCGGCAAGATCAACTTCCACGACTGGCAGGGCGACAGCTATGCCATCGTCTTTTCGCACCCCCGCGATTTCACCCCGGTCTGCACGACCGAATTCGCCGCCGTGGCCCAGCTGGCCGGAGAGTTCGCCAAGCGCAAGACCAAGGTGATCGGCGTCTCGGTGGACTCGGTCGAGGACCACGGCAAATGGAAGCGTGATATCGAGGCATTCGCCGGCGCCCCTGCCGATTTCCCGATCATCGACGATACCAGCCTGACCGTGGCCAAGGCCTATGACATGCTGCCCGCCGAATATTATCTGCCGACCGAGGGCCGTGCGCCCGCACACACCGCGACAGTGCGCACCGTCTATGTCGTCGGGCCGGACAAGAAGGTGCGCCTGACAATGACCTATCCCATGTCGATCGGCCGGAACTTCGCGGAAATCCTGCGGGCGCTGGATGCGGTTCAGGCCACCGACGGCGTGCCCTTCGCCACGCCCGCCAACTGGGTGCCGGGGCAGGACGTGATCGTGGCGCTGTCCGTGCCGACGCCCGAGGCCGAGGAACGCTTCGGCAAACTTGACATCAAACTGCCCTATCTTCGGTTCGCCAAGCGTCCCGCATGAACGGACAGGCTTTCGGCTACGGTTCGAAAGGATCGTAGCCGAAGCGGTCGTAGTCTTCGCGATAGATGTCGTGGATCAGTTCTAGCAGAGAGCGATCCAAAGTCGGAACAGTAGGCTGCAACAACTTTCCCAAGCGATATTTCCATGTGTGCTGGATATTAAGCGGAGGTTCGCTTCCGACGTTGCTGCGGGGGATCTGGCGTGGTCCAGCCGTATCTCCGGCAACGTCATCCAGCCATTTGATCAAGCTTTCGTCGCCGTCTTCCAAACGAAATATGCGGGTGTGATCATCGACGAATTTCGCCGCTGGAAGGAAGTGGTTATCGGTCTGCTCATGAAACCGGGGTGACGCGTTCTTCAACCCTCCGACAAACCGTCTGAACCCCACATATCTGTTGATTATTGCATGATTGCGATTGTGCAGAAATGCGCTCATCAGGCGACGTGCCGGATGGCGCACGACGGCAAAGCGCGCCGCAAAGAAGTCCTTCGGAAACAACGGCACCAGGGAAGCCAGGGGAATATGTTG
>CAZRKU010000073.1:2986-15018 GCA_964600685.1 uncultured Frigidibacter sp.
CCGCAAAGAAGTCCTTCGGAAACAACGGCACCAGGGAAGCCAGGGGAATATGTTGAGGTGACGATCGACTCCATCGCTCTTCTGGGGGAATACCAAGCCATGTCCGATCTAAGAAGATCAACTCGCCAAACCGATCGCTCAGATAATCCTCAATAGAGCTGCCCGCACATTTTGGAACGTGCGAGAAGTAGATATATGCTCCACGACACTTCGCGATCGGCATGCTGCAGACTACCCTTCTCCAGCCAGTGCCGATAGCTTCTTGTGGCTAAGGTCACGAATCTCGTCCCGGAAAACTGCAGCATTCTCGCCATGCAGGGATTCAGCAATCTGGAACATGATCCGTGCGGCCTTTGCGCTCGTGGTGCACGGCGATTTCTTCAGAAACGGGAAGGACTGATCGTTCACCAGGAAGTCGGCGATTGCGTAACTCGCGCCCTGTCGCGCGACGCTGCAGATAACTATCTTCTCAAGTTCCGGTCGACTTGCTTTTCCGCTGTCGAGTTTCGCAGTAAACAACTCCCTGAACTTCTCCATGTCGGGATCGTTTACGCTGATAAGCCGATCGAACATGGCGCGCAGCTCACTATCGGACAGCCTCGCAAGCAGGCTTGGGAAGTCAGTCAGTTCGGTGGTGGCTGAATGTGCGTAACCGCGCCTGACGATCCAGCGCGTCAATCCCATTTCACCGCGGCGCACAGTGGCATTCTTGTCATCTGTGAGACGAAGCCGTCGCCAGAATCGTCTGAATCCACGGTCCTTCAGTACCTTTGGGGAAATACTAAGCGCAAATGACGCATAGTGGAAATGCCGTCTGAGTTTATCAATTTTCCACTCGGACAAAGCATAGTTTTCCGGATCCTGATGCTCCATCCCCCATGCCCAGATCGCAGCAACGAAATCATCTGGGGATTGCTCCGACGCACTCAGCCAATCGTACGACCCCGGCATCGGGAACCAGACCGAGTCATTCAACAGGACGAGCCGTTGGAGCGCGTGGATCCTATTCTTCAGGAAGAGTATTCCATCCCGGTAGCCACCAAAGTCGTATCCAAAGTTTGGCCGCTCTATCAGTACATGGCTTGACCCTGCTACCAGTGTCCGGTCTTCTGGTGACAGGGGGAGGTTTGACACGACAACCGGTGCGTAGCCGGAAGCTGTTATTCTATCAAGCGCCAGAATATGAGACTTCTGCAGGCCATTATTAGGGTAGATCAGATATATCGCACATTTTTTGCGCCACCTGATATCGCCAAAGGTTACGGTTGTATGTCTACGCTTGGTGAGATCGTAAAATTGCGTAGCAAAGGCAATCTCAATGGTGCGAGATGGGATGTTTCTGATCTGCTGCACTATTCTGTGCAGCTCGCGCTTCACTTTCCAACCTGGCAAATGTTCTTTCATATCTGGAGTACTACCCTTTTATATTCTGCCGTCCGGACAATATCCCCTTGATAAAGGCAAGCCTCTTGGCGCGCAGCCGACGCGAGAAAAGTGCCCAGGGCTGGCCTGCTTGCAGCAGGGCCGAAGCCAGAGCAGAAAGGAATGGCAAAGGCCGACGGTGCTTCCGCGCCGCATAAACCCGCGACTGCCCCATGTGGAAGGCCTTGAACGCCGCGCTTTCGGGGCTGCGGACGGTGGAATGCCCTTCGAGGTGCCTGACCTCGGCCTCCCGGATGAACATCAGCGCACCGCACAGGCGCGCCAGCCGCAGGCTCAGATCATCATCTTCGTGATAGAGGAAGATCCTCTCGTCAAAGCCGCCGACCGCCTCGAACGCGGCGCGCCGCACATATAGCGCGGCGCCGGACAGCACGGGAACCACCTGGTCGCCGCCGGGCCAGGCGCGCGCCAACCACGCGCGGCGCGGCAACAGGACGGAGCGATGCTTGAAATAGGCCCGCCCCTTGCCGTCGCTCAACCGCGGATTCATCGCCACTGCCGCAGGATGGCGGTCCATCGCCGCTTCGAGCGCCTCCAGCGCGCCGGGCTGAAGGGCCGCATCGGGATTGAGGAACAGCAGAAATTCGGTCTCTGCGGCTGTCGCGCCCAAGTTGCAGCCCGCTCCGAACCCCCGGTTGGTCGCGCTGCGGATCAGACGCGCCCCGCTTTCCCCGGCCAGACGCTCCAGCCCGGCACCATCAGCCGACGCGTTGTCGACGAGGACCACGGGCGTTCCACGCGGGACGGAGGACAGCATCGACGGCAGCACCGCAAGGCTGTTGTAGCAGACGGAGATGATTGTGGAACGTGCGGAAGTCGGCATGGCGGGACACTATACGAACCGGCCCGGACTTTCACCCGGGCCTTCCGCATCATCGGCAGAAATCAGCCTTCGGCTGCTTCTTCCTTTTCCTTCTTGTCCGGCACGATCTCCGCGCCGGTTTCCTGATCGACCATCTTCATGCCAAGCCGGACCTTGCCGCGCTCGTCGAAGCCCAGAAGCTTGACCTTCACTTCCTGGCCTTCCTTCAAGAGCTCGTTCGGATGGTTCAGGCGCTTGTTGGCGATCTGGGACACGTGCACCAGACCGTCGCGCTTGCCGAAGAAGTTCACGAAGGCCCCGAAGTCGACCAGTTTCACGACCTTGCCGGTATAGACCTTGCCCTCTTCCGGCTCGGCCACGATCGACCAGATCATGTCATAAGCGCGCTTGATGGCATCGGCGCTGGCCGAGGCGATCTTGATCACGCCATCGTCGTTGATATCGACCTTGGCGCCGGAGGTTTCCACGATCTCGCGGATCACCTTGCCGCCCGAGCCGATCACTTCACGGATCTTGTCGGTCGGGATCGAGAGCGTTTCGATCTTCGGAGCGTACTCGCTGAAGCCCTGCGGGGCCGAGAGCGCCTTGTTCATCTCGCCGAGGATGTGCAGTCGACCGTCCTTGGCCTGGGCCAGAGCCTGCTCCATGATCTCGGGCGTGATGCCCGCGACCTTGATGTCCATCTGCAAGGACGTGATGCCGCTCTCGGTGCCCGCGACCTTGAAATCCATGTCGCCGAGGTGATCCTCGTCGCCGAGGATGTCGGTCAGCACCGCCCATTTGCCGTCGTCTTCCAGGATCAGGCCCATGGCCACACCGGCGACCGGCGCCTTCAGCGGCACGCCGGCGTCCATCATGGAGAGCGACCCGCCGCAGACCGACGCCATCGACGACGAGCCGTTCGATTCGGTGATCTCAGACACGACGCGGATCGTGTAGGGGAAGTCGGTCGCCGCCGGCAGAACCGCCTGAAGCGCCCGCCAGGCCAGCTTGCCATGGCCGATCTCGCGGCGGCCGGGCGAACCCACGCGGCCAACCTCGCCGACCGAGTAGGGCGGGAAGTTGTAATGCAGCAGGAAGTTCGAACGCCGGTTGCCGTTCAGCGCGTCGATGATCTGCTCATCCTCGCCGGTGCCGAGCGTCGTCACCACCAGCCCCTGGGTTTCCCCGCGGGTGAACAAAGCCGACCCGTGGGTCCGCGGCAGGATGCCGGTTTCGGCCACGATCGGGCGGACGGTCCTGGTGTCACGCCCGTCGATGCGGGTGCCGGTCTTCACGACATCGCCGCGCAGGATCGACGATTCCAGTTTCTTGATCGCGGAGCCAAGGTTGGCATCCTTCTGATCCTCTTCGGGCAGCCCCGCGACGATCGCGCCGACAGCGGCCGCGATTGCGTTGGTGCGCTCCTGCTTGTCACGGATCGCGAAAGCGGCGCGCATCTGCGCTTCGCCCGCCGCCTTGACCTTGCCATAGATCGCCGAAATGTCCGGGGGCGAGAAGTCGAAGGGTTCTTTCGCGGCAATTTCGGCGAAGTCGATGATCAGGTCGATCACCGGCTGCATCGCCGCATGGCCGAACTTCACCGCGCCCAGCATTTCGGCTTCGGTCAGCTCATAGGCTTCCGATTCGACCATCATCACCGCGTCCTTGGTGCCGGCGATGACCAGATCGAGCCGCTGGTCAGGATTGTTCCTGAGCAGCGTCATGTCGTCCATCGCCGGGTTCAGGACATATTCGCCATTGGCGAAACCAACGCGCGCCGCGCCGATCGGACCCATGAACGGCACGCCCGAAATGGTCAGCGCGGCGGAGGCCGCGATCATCGCCACCACGTCGGGGTCGTTCACCAGATCGCAGGACAGAACCGTCGCCATCACCAGGACTTCATGCTTGAAGCCTTCGACGAAAAGCGGCCGGCAAGGACGGTCGATCAGGCGGGAAACCAGCGTTTCCTTCTCGGACGGCCGCGCCTCGCGCTTGAAGAAGCCGCCGGGGATCTTGCCCGCGGCATAGTATTTTTCCTGATAATGCACGGTCAGGGGGAAGAAGTCCTGGCCGGGCTTGGGGGATTTCGCAAAGGTCACGTTGGCCATGACCTGGGTTTCACCGAGCGTGGCGATCACCGACCCATCGGCCTGGCGCGCAACTTTCCCGGTTTCCAGCGTGAGCGTCTCATCGCCCCACTGGATGGATTTCTTCGTCACATTGAACATCTATCGTTTCCTCAAGGGAGCACACCGGCCCCTGCCGGTCTCCCGTTCTGAATGGCGGCCCCATTGCCGCCGCCCCCTATCCTTTGCATGCGGCCGGGGGCGGGCCTCACGTCACAGATGCGCGGCGCATACAGGAAAACAGGGGAGTTGGGAAGCGGGGATGTCATGAACGTCCGCTAAGTCCCCCTGTCACCGCTTGACCATCCGAGGGGGGCTCGCAGACGAGGGTCTTGTCGCGCGCTTTGGCCGTGGTCGATGGTATAGGGCATGTAACACGCCTTCAGGTTGTTCCGTTCGTCAAACCGCTTCCGCACCGGCCCAACGGAAACGATGGGCGTTGCGCCCGGTGCTCAAGACTGCTCGACGAATCCGGGAAACCCTCGCGCCGCCGCCTGCACCGCCGTCCCCTTGCGCACCTGCGGGGCCGCGCTGGCCCGTCACTGGTGCCGCGCCGCAAGAATGATCCCGCCAACGGTCAGTGCCATCCCGAACAGGGCAAGCGGATAGAGCCGCTCGCCGAGGAATGCGACGCTGATCGCGACGCCCAGAAGCGGCGCGAGGAATGTGAAGGCATTCGCCTTGTTCAGCGGGCAGCGTCTGAGAACCCTGATCCACAGCGTGAACGTGACCGCCGTTCCCCCGATGGCCAGTAGCGCCAGGATTGCAAGGAAGGCCGGCTCAAGCGCGCGTGGCGCCCACGGCTCGGTGACATAGGCCAGCGCCGCAAGCGGGACCGCCCCGAGCAGAAGCTGAAGCGCTGCCGCCGCAATCGGGTCCACTTCCGCCGCGAAGCGTTTCGTCAGGGCGTTGCCGAACGCCGTGCCGAACGTCGCCGTGATGACGAGCGCGCTGCCGGCAATTGCGGTCGTGCCGCCCGCCGCTATGTCCTGCAGGGTCATCGCCACGATCCCCGCGAAGGACAGGGACATGCCGAGGATCTGCCATTTTCCAAAGGGCTGACCGAAGATGGCCAATGCCAACCCGGCTGCCATGATCGGTTGGGTGCCCGCCACGACGGCGGCAATGCCCGGCGCGATCAGACCTGCCGCGGCGAACATGCTCAGAAAGCCGAGCGAGGTGGTGAAAAGGCCGGACAGGGCCACCAGCAGCCAGACCCTCTTTCCACGTGGAAAGGGGCGGCGCAGGACAACGGCAAGCAGACCAAGCGCAAGACCGCCAAGGCCGGCGCGCAGCGCGGCGAATTGTATCGGCGGGACGTAAGTCAGCCCGACCGACAGCAGCGGATAGCAAAGCGCCGTCAGCGTCGCCACGACAAGCAGGCTGACGACGGTTCCGGGCCCAAGCCGTTCCGGCAAATCCGCCCCGGACGGCAACAGGTCAGCGGCTGACGGTGATGGCGGGTGCGCGGGACCAGTATTCGATCGCATAGGCGATTTCCCCCTGGCTGGCGGCATGCAGCCGGAACAGCGGTTGGCCCCTCTCCACGGTCTCGCCGGCGCGGACCGCCAGCGTCAGGCCCGCAGCCAGATTGCCCGGCGCCCCGGCCAGCTTGGCAAGCCGTGCAAGGCGGCGGTTGTCGATGGCGGCGATCTCTCCGCTGTCGGGCGCGGTCACCTCATGGGTTTGCGCAGCGTCGGGCGGCTGGCGCAGGCCGCCCTGCGCCTCGCAGATGGCCTGGAACTTCGTCCAGGCGCGGCCGTCGTCAAGCACGCGCCGCGCGCGGTCAGCGCCGGCGCCCGGCAATGCCGCGCCGCCGGTTTCCAAAAGCACGGCGGCCAGGGCAAGCGCGCGGTCGGCCAGATCCTGCGGGGCGCCGGGATCGCGGCGGAGCACCGCGAGCACATCGCGCGCTTCCGGTGCCGGTCCGATGCCGCGCCCGACCGGCTGGGTGCCGTCGGTCAGAAGGCAGGCGACGTTCACGCCCAACCTGGTGCCGACCAGCGACAGGCGCGCGGCAAGGGACCGGGCGGCTTCCGGCGTGCGGATCTTGGCAGTCGGGCCCACCGGGATATCGATCACCACATGGGTGGATCCGGCGGCGACCTTCTTCGACAGGACCGAGGCGATAAGCTGGCCCTCGGCGTCGATGTCAAGCTCGCGCTCGATCCGCACGAAGGCATCGTCCGCCGGACTGAGCCGCACCGCCCCGCCCCAGACCACGCAGCCGCCCTCCGCCTCGACCACGCGACGGATCGCGGGCAGGTCCAGATCGACGGGCGCCAGCGTCTCCATCGTGTCGGCGGTCCCGGCGGGCGAGGTGATGGCGCGCGACGAGGTCTTGGGGATCACCAGGCCGCAGGCCGCAACGATGGCCACCACGATCGGCGTCGTCCGGTTGCCCGGCAGCCCGCCGACGCAGTGCTTGTCCATGACGCGCGGCGCGCCCCAGGCCAGCCGCTCGCCGACCGCGACCATGGCGCGGGTCAGCGCGGTGGTCTCCTCGTCGTCAAGCGGCAGCGCGGCCCCGGCCGACAGGAAGGCGGCAAGCTCGACATCGCTCAGAAGGCCCGCCTGCACGTCGGTCAGGATCGCCGCGAAATCCGGCTGGCCCAGGCGCCCGCCGTAAAGCTTGCGCCGCACCAGCGACATCGAACCCGCCACCGGGGCGGGACGGACCGTCGCCACCGCGCCCTCGGTGGCACCAAGGCGGGCCCAGGCATCCTCCGACAGGCCGATCTCGTGCAGGTTCAATAGCCCCGCCTCGACCGGCAGAAGCCGCGCCGTCACCTGCCGCCCAGCCGAGGCGATCTCGACCCGGGCGCGGGCGTGCAGCCCCTCGGAGCGGCAGACATGGCAATCGGTGCGCATCAACGCCAGAGGCTCGCCCTGGCTGTGCAGCCCGATCCGGACCAGCCGCATCGGCGCCGGGATCGGGTGGTCCGCATCGCCGGGAAGGGTCACAGGCGGAACTCCTGCCCCATGCGGGCTGCGGCGGCGCGCCAGCCAAGCTCGCGGCCGATCTTCACGCGCAGGGCCTCGGACGCGTCGGGTTCGCCATGAACGATGGTGACCTGCTGCGGCGCCGCGCGGAACCCGCCCAGCCAGCGCAGCAATTCGCCCGCGTCGGCATGGGCCGACAGCATCGGCAGGTTGGCGACCTCGGCCCGGACCGGCACCCATTCACCGAACATCTTCACCTCGGTCGCGCCTTCCACCATCGACCGGCCGCGCGTGCCCGCCGCCTGGAAGCCCGAGAACAGGATCAGGTTGCGCCGGTCGGGCGCGAAGGCGCGGATGTGGTGCTGGACGCGGCCGCCGGTGGCCATGCCGCTGGCCGAGATGACGATCTTGGGATGCGGGTTGGCGGTGATCGCCTTCGACCCCTCGACGTCGCGCACATAGGTGGCGATGGCGCAGGCGTCGCGGCAGGTGCCGGGCGACAGGCGGTGGTCGTCGGGGTAGGTGCAAAGCAGTTCGCTGGCGTTGATCGCCATCGGACTGTCAAGATAGACCGGCAGGTCGCGGAAGCGCCCGCCCTGCTTCAGCTTCCAGATGTAGTAAAGCAGGCTCTGCGCGCGCCCGACGGCGAAGGCCGGGATCACCACGGTGCCGCCGCGCGCCACGGTGCGCGAGATCAGCGCCGCCAGCGCCTCGGCCGGGTCGGTCTGGTCGTGGCTGCGGTTGCCGTAGGTCGATTCGATGACGATGTGGTCGGCCTCCTCGACCGCTTCTGGATCCACCATCACCTCGTCGCCGTAGCGGCCGAGATCGCCCGAGAACACCACCTTGCGCCCGCCCCAGTCGATGCCGGCGGTCGCAGCACCCAGGATGTGGCCCGCGTGGCGGAAGGTCAGTTCCGCATCGCCGAGGATGGCCGTCGGCGCGTGGAAATCGACCTCGACAAAAGCTTCCAGCGCGCGTTCGGCCTCCTTGACGCCGTAGAGGGGCTTGGCGGGCTTGTGCTTTGTGTAGCCCTTGCGGTTGGCGTATTCGGCGTCCTTTTCCTGCAGATGGCCGCTGTCGCGCAGGATCAGCCCGGCCACCGCCTTCGTGGCGGGCGTGGCGTAGATCGGGCCGCGAAAGCCGTCGGCCACCAGCTTCGGCAGATAGCCGGAATGGTCGAGATGGGCATGGGTCAGGACCACCGCGCCGATCGACCGGGGCTCGACCGGAAAAGGCGCCCAGTTCAGGTCGCGCAGGTTCTTCAGGCCCTGGAACATGCCGCAATCGACCAGGATGCGCTGGTTGCCGCGGGTCAGAAGGTGGCGCGAGCCGGTGACGGTTCCGGCGGCGCCGTGGGTGGTGAGCGTCAGCATGGATATTCTCCTGTCAATTCCTTGGCCGCTCGGGCAGCGCCGCCAGTGCTGCCGCGACCAGGGGCGCAAGCGGGATCGCGTTCGACGGATGGGGCACGCTGTCGCAGGATACCACCCGCGCCGCGACCGCCTGAAGCCGCGGATAGGCGTCGCCGGCAAAGAGTGCATGGACCACGGCACAGACCGGCCGCGCCATGCCGCGCGCCGCCAGAAGCCCTGTCGCCGCGATCAGCGTGCGCCCCGACGAGGCGATGTCGTCGATCAGCACCGGAGTACGGCCCGCGTGGCCCGCAAGGTCCGGCAGTTCGACCGACACGTCGTAGTCGCCGCGCCGGGTCTTTTCCATCACCACCCAGGGCGCGCCGATCCGTTCCGCGATGGCCGTCACCCATTGCGCGCTTTCCGCATCCGGCCCGATCACCAGTGGGCGCGGCACTTCGGCGGCGATCCAGTCGGCCAGCGCCGGGGCGGCCTGCACCGCAGCCGCCGGAATGCTGTAGAGATCGGACAGCGCCGCCCGGCGGTGCAGGTGCGGATCGACCGTCACCAGCCCGTCGAACAGCGACGAGACCAGCCGCGCGAAGCTGTCCGAGGTCACCGCCTCGCCGGGGCGGAAGGCCTTGTCCTGGCGCATGTAGGCGAGATAGGGCGCGACCAGCCGCACCCGCACCGCCCCCTGCGCCCGCGCCGCATCCGCCGCGAAGGCGAGGCGCAGGAAGTCCGGGTCCGGACCAGCCAGCGTGGCCACGATGTCGACGCGGCGCCCCGCGACCGGCGACATGAGCCGCAGATAGGTCTCGCCGTCCGGAAAGCGGCGGGTCTCGATCCCGCCGACCTCTCCGCCGAAGACGGCGAGATCCTGGGCGAAGCGTTCGTTGCCGGGCATGGGCAGGATCAGGGGAAGCGGCGTCATGCTGGTGGCCCTGGCTTTCCGGGTCAGCCGAACCGCCGGAAGGCGTAGTTGCGGATCGGCACGAAGATGATGGCAATGTACCAGCCGATGAAGACCGCCCAGAGCAACCCGAGGGCGGCGCTGCTGGCGGTCAGCCAGACAAAGCCCGGAACGACCGCCTCGAAGACCAGGCGCATGCCCTGCGACGGCAGGACGAGGGCGGCAAGAAGACAAAGGACGTAGGTGGCCGCAAGAAAGCCGGACAGGGTGACGCCCAGCGGCACGATGGACAGGGGCCTGAAGTCGGAACGGGTCATTTCGGGTCCTCCGGTCGGATGCGTTTCATGTGACAATGACGCGCGCGGCAGGGGGCCATTACATCCGCGCCACCCTTCCAGATCAGGTCCTGCCCGGTGCGGCCTGATGACCGAACAGTTCCGGGCATTCCTCGGCGCATTTGTTGGTCAGGATGATCCAGGCCAGATGCAACGTCGCCAGCCCTGCCAGAAGGCAGAAGAACGAGATGTAGGCATAGCGCAGCAGCGTCACGTCAAGGATCACCACCACCGCGACCGTCACCGCGAAGTGCCGCATGTGCCGGTAATAGGACAGGGCGGGCGGGGCGACGATCAGGAAGACATAAAGCGTGTAGGTGATCCAGCGCGGCAGGATCTGGTCGAGCAGCATCGAGTTTTCATAGGCCAGCGAGTTCTGGTTGACCGTGACCACCAGCCAGTCGGTGCCGAACCCGTGCGGGATGTAGAGCAGAAGGCCAAGCAGCAGCCCGACTCCGGTCATCGCCAGGAACCAGGGACGGCGGCGGCTGTGTGGCGGCTCCAGCACCCAGACCGAGAAGGGAATCCAGAACGGCCACATGAACCAGGTGAAGAAGATGAAGCCCATCGCGCCCCAGACCATCGTGGCATGGTCGCCGCCATTGACGCCGACCCAGACGAAGCCCTCGGTGAACTGCTGGATGCCGGCGAAAAGCGGCATCAGCCCGATCGGCAGGTAGCGCCAGTTGCTGCGCACCGCCTTGACGATGATCGCGGCACCACCCACCGTCAGGAACGCGCTGGCGGTAAAGCTGACCGTTGCCGAAAGACACATGGCCCTGTCCTTTCCCCTACCCCGAGATCACGGTTCCGGCCGCCCCGTCCAGAATGTCCGCGGCATCCTCCATCCGGCCGATGCCCGCCAGCCTGCCACCGGCCGCGACAAAGGCCAGCCCGGCGGCCACCTTCGGCCCCATCGAGCCTGCGGGCAGCGCCATCTGCTGCGCCTGAACAGCCGTAAGACGCGGGATGCGGCGGGCAGCGGGCGTGCCGAAGCCCTCCTGCACGCCGTCCACATCGGTCAGCATCAGGAGGGCATCGGCCCCCAGCCGCTCTGCCAGCAGCGCGCTCGCGTGGTCCTTGTCGATCACCGCCTCGACGCCGGTCAGGCTGCCGTCCGCGCGCCGCACCACCGGAATGCCGCCGCCGCCGGCGCAGATCACCACCACGCCCTGCGCCAAGAGGAGGCGGATCACCCGCAGGTCGGGGATCTCGACCGGCTTCGGCGAGGGCACGACGCGCCGCCAGGACGCGCCGTCCGGGGCCACGGTCCAGCCGCGCTTGGCCGCCAGCGCCATCGCCTCGGCCTCGGCATAGACCGGGCCGACCGGCTTGGTCGGGCGGGCAAAGGCGGGATCGGCGGGATCGACCACAACCTGCGTCAGCAGCGCCGCGACCGGGCGGGAGTGCGCCAGCGCATTCTCCAGCTCCTGCTCGATCAGATAGCCGATCATGCCTTCGGTTTCCGCCCCCAGCATGTCCAGGGGATCGGGCGCGTCGGGCCGGAAGGCGGCCCCCTGCAAGGCCAGAAGCCCGACCTGCGGGCCGTTGCCATGGGTCACGACCAGATCATGCCCCGCCCGCACCAGCCCGGCCAGCGCCACCGCCGCGCAGCCCGCATTGGCGCGCTGCACCTCCGCCGTCGCAGGCTCGCCCCGCCGCAGCAGCGCGTTGCCGCCAAGGGCCGCGACCACCAGCATCGGCCTCATGCCCCCAGCGTGGCGACCAGCACCGCCTTGATCGTGTGCAGCCGGTTCTCCGCCTGGTCGAAGACCACCGACGCCGGGCTTTCAAACACCTCGTCGCTGACCTCCATCTCGGTCAGGCCGAACTTTTCGGCGATCTCGCGGCCCACCGCCGTCTCGGTGTTGTGGAAGGCCGGCAGGCAATGCATGAACCGCGCCCGCGGGTTGCCGGTGCGGGCCATCATCGCCGCGTCGATCCGCCAGGGCGAGAGGAGCTTGATGCGCTCGGCCCATTTCTCCTTGGCCTCGCCCATTGACAGCCAGACATCGGTGTAGAGGAAATCGGCGCCCTTGACCGCCTCGTCGGGATCCTTGGTCACGGTGATCCGCGCGCCGGTCTCCCTGGCGATGGCTTCGGCCTCGT
>CAZRKU010000074.1:0-14905 GCA_964600685.1 uncultured Frigidibacter sp.
CGGTGAACAAGCGGCCCCGCATCGCGATCCGCATCCACACTTCGAACTGACGGGCGATTCCCATGAACGTCTTCGCCACCGCCATGGACCGGATCTATGCCAACCCGTCCATGGCGGCGGCCGCTGTCTGGATTTCCGCCACAACCTCGGAGGAACGCCCCATCCGCGTCATCCGCCGCGCCCCGGACCGCATCACCGAATTCGGCGCTGGGCGCTTTGTCTCTGACACCATGATGGTGGATGTGCGCGTGTCCGACTTGCCCGATCCCCGCCCCGGCGATCTGATCGTGATCGGTGCGGACAGCTTCACCATTCAGGGGGAGCCTGTCCGCGACCGTGAACGCCTGATCTGGTCGCTGGACCTGCGCCCATCATGAAGCTGAAGATCGCATTCGATCCGGACCTCGTCGCCCTGATGCAAGCCGAAATCGCCGCCGGGGAAAAGGCGGTGTCCACCGCCATGCGCGAAGCGGGCACGTCCCTGAAATCCGACTGGCGAGGTCAGATCACCAGCGCTGGCCTCGGAACCCGGCTGGGCAACTCCATCCGCCTCGCCAGCTTCCCCAAATCCGGCGACAGCCTGAATGCGGCGGCGCTGGTCTGGTCCAACGCCCCGGTGATCATCGGCGCGCATGACACGGGGCCGTTGATCCGGTCAAAGGACGGGTTCTGGCTGGCCATTCCCACCCCCGCCGCCGGGAAAAGCACCAAAGGCGGCCGCATCACCCCCGGTGAATGGGAACGCCGCACCGGCCTGCGCCTCCGGTTCATCTATCGCCGCCGAGGGCCAAGCCTGCTGGTGGCCGAGGGTCGGCTGAATTCCAAAGGCCGCGCCGTAGCATCGAAGTCGAAAACCGGGCGTGGGGTGGCGACAGTGCCAATCTTCCTGCTGGTACCACAGGTCAGGCTGCGCAAGCGGCTGGATCTGGCGCGGGATGCAGAGCGGGCGGTGGAGGGCGTGCCGGGGCTGATCGTGGCGAATTGGGTGGAGGGCAAGATTTGATCACCACCCACCCGTCAGTAGCCAGCCTCGCGCTGATGGCGCACGGCCAATACGACCGCAGTTTCGCCATCAAACCGATAAAGCGACACATAGCCACTGTCGCCAAAGGTGATGAACCACTCGCGGAATTCCGGTTCCATATCCTCGACTGGCCGCCCAGCACCCGGTTGATCGCGCAGGATGTTCATGCCTTCACGGATGGATTTGGCCGCGCGCCGGGCAGCATCAGGGTTCTTGTCGGCAAGGAAGCGGTAAAGCCGTTCGACATCCCGCAGCGCGGCGGGCGACCAGATCAGTTGTGGCATTCAGGAGCAGCCGCCTCTTCGCCTGCTTCCAGCTTGGCAAGCCAGGCATCGGCTTCGTCATGTGTGACGTGCTTGCCGGTCGCCTGATACTCCTGCCAGGCCTGCAACCCCGCTTGCCGGAACGCCTCACGCTTCTCTTCGCGCTCGACGAATTGCGCAACGGCCTCGCGCAGCATCCAGTGGGTCGAGCGGTCCTTGGCATCCGCCAACCGCTTGAGGCGGTCGCGTGTGTCCTGATCGAGCTTTACGGCGATGGGGCGGACGGCGTTCATGCTGGCGACTCCGGACGAGTATTCATGGGTATTACCTTTAGCATATCCGCAAACATCGTAGAAGCCACAATTCAGGAAGTGCGCTGTCATGCCCACCACCTTTGAGACCGTCCTCGCCGCGCTTCAAGCGCGGCTTCAGCCGCTTGCCGCCCTTGTGCTGCGTGGCGAAGTTCTGCCCGAACGGATCCCGACGGCCGGGCTGATCAATCTGCGCGACGGCCAACCCGGCGAACCAGAGGTAACGCTGTCGCCCCTGCGATACCATTATCAGCACCGGGCCGAGCTCGAGGTCGTCGTCCAGGCCCCCAACGGGAGGGCAAGCGCCTTCGACACCCTGATCGTCGCGATTGGCACTGCGCTGGAAGCCGACCGCACGCTCGGCGGCCTCTGCGACTGGGTCGAACCCGAGGCCCCGGCTTCGGTCGATCTGCCCATCGAGGGCGCAGCGGCGCTGAAGGCGGCGGTGATCACTGTCGTGTTGCACTACACCACCACCGGCCCTCTTGCCTGACACCACCAACATCGAGGAGATTCCCATGGCACGTGCGCAAGGCGCGCGGGCGCAGATGGCGCTTGCGTATGAGACGGTTTACGGCACCCCGCCGGTCAGTGGGTTCCGGCTGATGCCCTTTGCCCGGACCACGCTCGGGTCGGAACAGCCTTTGCTGGAATCCGAACTGTTGGGCTATGGCCGTGATCCGCTGGCCCCGATCAAGGATGCGGTGACGGCCGACGGCGAGGTGGTGATCCCCATCGACGTCGAGGCCTTCGGCTACTGGCTGAAGGCGGCCTTCGGCCAACCCACCACTGCTGGCACCACGCCGAAGACCCACACCTTCCAGTCGGGCAACTGGACGCTGCCCAGCATGTCCATCGAGACGGCCATGCCGGAAGTGCCCCGCTTTGCGATGTATTCCGGCTGCGTGCTGGATCAGTTGTCGTGGCAGATGCAGCGATCCGGCTTGTTGACGGCCACAGCCCGGCTTGTGGCCCAAGGCGAAGCCATCGCCGCCGCCACAGTCGCTGGCACGCCCACCGCGCTGGGCCTGCAGCGCTTCGGCCACTTCAATGGCACCGTGAAACGCAACGGCTCGGCCTTGGGCAACGTGGTCTCCACCGAGATCACCTATTCCAACAACCTCGACCGGATCGAAACCATCCGGGGCGACGGCCGGATCGATGGGGCCGACCCGACCATGGCGGCGCTCACCGGGCGGATCGAGGTGCGGTTTTCCGACAGCGCGCTGGTGACCCAGGCCATCGACGGCACGCCTTGCGAGCTGGAGTTCAACTACAGCCTCGGCGCGAACGCCAGTTTCACCTTCACCGCGCATGCCGTCTACCTGCCGATCCCCCGGATCGAGATCGCCGGGCCGCAGGGCGTGCAGGCCAGCTTCGACTGGCAGGCCGCAAAGGCCGCCAGCCCTGCCCGCATGTGCACCGCCGTTCTCGTCAACACCCTTGCAGGATACTGATCATGATCCGACTGAACCTGACCGCCGCGCCCGAATGGCTGGACCTCGCTCCCGGCCTGCGCCTGCTCGTCGGCCCGCTGACCACCGCCCTGATGGTGTCCGCGCGCGCCGATCCCGCCATCGAAGACCTGCCCGAAGGTGCCAGCCAAGAGGCCTTGGCCCTCGCCATGGCCAAATCCGTCGCCCGCCGTGCCGTGCTGGATTGGGAAGGTGTGGGTGATGCAATGGGCACAATTGTGCCCGTCACGCCCGAAGGCATCGACGCCCTCCTGGAAATCTGGCCGGTCTTCGAGGCCTTCCAGACCCAATACGTCGCGAGGGGCTTGATCCTGGACGCGGAAAAAAACGTCTCCGCGCCCTCGCCGACTGGTCCTTCGGCGGGGGCGATCGGTACTGCGCGGCCTGCACGGGGCGCTGCCGCGACTGCCCTGCAAGACTGAACCGCCCGCAAACGCCGGAAGGTTGGCTGGTCTGGGATCTGGTCGGTCGCCTTGGTGGGCAGCTGCGGGTGATCCCCGGCGCGGTCCTCGGCTGGGACATGGGCGCTGCCCTCGCCCTGGCGCAGGCGCTGGGCATCGACTCCCTGATCGCCGCCGAACTGCTGCCCGAGATCGAGGCGGTGATGGTGCGCAAACTGAACGAACAGATGGAAGGAGGCCGCGATGGCTGAAAAACGGGTCAGTGTGCGCCTCGTGGCGGAAGGCGGCCGTCAGGTGCGCGCCGAGCTGGAAGGCATCGGCGACGCTGGCGCGCGGGGCTTTGGGCGTCTCTCTTCCGAAATGGAACTGGCCAACACCCGGCTCGCCAGCTTTGCCCGCAAGGCCGGGATTGCGCTGGCCGCCGTGACGGTTGCGGCGGCGGCGGCTGGCGTGGCCATGGTCCGGTCGGGCCTCGAGACCATCGGCGCGCAAGCCGACATGGCGGCGTCGCTGAAAACCACGGTCGAAAGCCTGCAGGTGCTGACTTGGGCCGGAGAACTGGCCGGAGTTTCCATGGGTGAAATCGAACAGGCGACCAAGAAGCTGACCACCCGGTTGTCGGAAGCGGCATCTGGTTCCGGATCGGCCGTCGGTGCGCTGGAACGGTTGAACCTGACCGCTGCGCAACTGCAAGCGCTGCCGCTGGACCAGCGCATCGTCGCCATCCAGGATGCCTTGGCCCGCTATGTGCCCGAGGCCGAACGTGCCGCTGTCGCCTCCGACCTCTTCGGCGACAAGGCGGCGCTGGCGTTTCTGCGGATTGACCCGGCAACCTTGCGCGAGGCCGCTCAGGATGTACGCGACTTTGGGGCGGCGGTCAGCGCCAGTGATGCTGCCCAGATCGAACGTACCGGTGATGCCATCGCCAAACTCAGCCTGATCTGGCTCGGCCTGACCAACCGTTTGACCGCAGCCGTCGCCCCGGCGCTGGAGACCGTCGCCAACACCCTCGCCGACATGGCGCGCAGCACGGGGCCCATCGGCATCGCGATCACCGCGCTCTTCGACAATATCGGCCGCCTGACCACCTACGCTGCCACCTTCGCCACGCTGATGGCGGGGCGCTGGGTCGCCGGATTGGCGGCTGCGGCCCTGTCGGTGCGGGGTCTTGCCACCGGGTTGGTGATCCTGCGCGGGGCGCTGATCCGCGCCGGTATCGGTGCCTTGATCGTGGGTGCAGGCGAGTTGGTGTTCCAGTTCACCCGGCTCGTCGCAGCCGCGGGTGGTTTCGGGGCGGCGATTGGCCTGTTGAAGGATCTGGCTCTGGAGGTCTGGGACCGCATCGGCCTTGGCGCGGCCTCTGCCTGGTCGAAGATCGAGGCCAGCTGGGCCGGGCTGCAGGCCACCATCTATGGCACGATGCAATCTTCGGTGGAGGCGGTGACCAGTTTCGGCAATTCGGCGGCCGGGATCTTCAAGGGGGCCTATGATGCGGTGAAAGCGATCTGGGGTCAGCTGCCGGGTGCGATTGGTGATTTCGCCTTCCAGGCCGCGAACGGTCTGATCGGCGGCGTCGAGGCCATGCTGAACGGCGTCGTCTCCCGGATCAACAACTTCATCAACGAGTTGAATGCCGCGCTGGATCTCTTGCCCGATTGGGCCGTCGGCGAAGGTGGGGTGCGGATCGGCACGCTTGACCCGGTGGCGCTGGGCCGGATCGACAATCCTTTTGCAGGATCGGCTGCTGCGGCTGGGACTGCCGCCG
Source organism: uncultured Frigidibacter sp. (assembly GCA_964600685.1). Taxonomy (GTDB): domain Bacteria; phylum Pseudomonadota; class Alphaproteobacteria; order Rhodobacterales; family Rhodobacteraceae; genus TMP-24. The sequence goes on from CAZRKU010000074.1 coordinate 5,240, forward strand.
CTGAAGCCTTCTCAGCCGCGATGGCGCAGACCTATGTCACCACGCCCGACCTTGGCCTGACCGGGATGGCCGAGGAGGCCACTGCCCGGGCCGATGCCTATCGCGAGGCTTCCGGCATGCTGGCCGATGCCGCCACGCGACCGATGCAAAGCTGGCAGGCGCTGAAGGATGCAGTGGCTGGGGCGGGCAGCGAGGGCGAAGCCGCACTGGACGGGGCCACAGAGGCCGCCGACCAGCTGGACGAGTCGATGACGGAAGCCGGGCGCGCCGCTGGTGGGGCTGGTGCCGCGGCTGCGGCGGGTGCCGAAGTGGCCAAGACCGGCTGGGAAGCTGCCGTCGCCACCCTCGCAGATTATGCCGCCAAGGCCCGCGACATTGGTGGCGACATCGGCAATGCGCTGGTCAGCGCTTTCACCTCGGCCGAAAACGCTGTGGGTGAGTTCGTGAAAACCGGCAAGCTCGACTTTCGGGATCTGGTCACGTCGATGATCGCCGACCTGGCCAAGCTGGCCGCACGGCGGTTCATCCTCGGACCCATCGCCAATGCACTGTCGGGAGCGTTGGGCGGCGCGGGTGGCATCTTCGCCAATGTCTTGCACGCCGGTGGTACGGCCGGAGCGCCGGGCCCGGGCCGCATGGTCCCGGCCTTGGCCTTCGCCGGTGCCGCACGCATGCATTCGGGCGGCTGGGCCGGGATCAAGCCCGACGAGGTGCCCGCGATCCTGCAGCGGGGTGAACGCGTGCTGTCGCGCCGGGAGGCCGCTGGTTATGGCCAGGGACAGCCCTCTGCACCTGCCGTCAATGTGACCATCATGGCGCGCGATGCCGAAAGCTTCCGGCAATCGCGCACGCAGGTGGCAGCCGATATCGCCCGCGCGGTGTCCCTTGGCCGGAGGGGCATGTGATGGCGTTTCATGAAGTTCGCTTCCCCGACAACATCAGCCGCGGGGCGCGCGGTGGGCCGGAACGACGCACGCAGATCGTGGAATTGGCTTCGGGCGACGAAGAGCGAAACGCCAGCTGGGCCAACAGTCGACGTCGATACGATGTGGCCTATGGCATCCGCCGTGCCGACGATCTGGCAGCAGTCGTCGCCTTCTTCGAGGCCCGCAACGGTCGCCTGCACGGCTTCCGTTACAAGGACTGGGCCGACTACAAATCCGCCCTGCCGTCGCAGGCAGTCGCGCCCGTCGACCAGCCCATCGGCACTGGCAATGGTGCCGTCACCACGTTTGCCCTGCTGAAGCGTTACACCTCCGGCGCCCAGTCCTGGACCCGCGCCATCGCCAAGCCGGTCACGGGCAGCGTCCGCCTTGCCCTGAACGGGGTCGAGCAGATGGCGGGCTGGACCGTCGATATCACGACTGGCAGCGTCACCTTCACCGCCGCCCCCGGCGCGGGCGTCACGATCACGGCTGGTTTCGAGTTTGACGTCCCCGTCCGCTTCGACACCGACACGCTGGATGTGACCCTCGACGTTGAACGGCTCGGGTCGATCACCTCCATCCCGCTGCTGGAGATCCGCAGGTAAGGATCAAGGTCCGCCCAAGAGCGCCCTCGCGTCCTTGATCCGCAGGAAAAGCGTCATCGGCTCCGCCACTGTTTCGGCGAACCCAGCCTCGAGATAGAAGGCTTTGGCGCGGTCGTTCAACGCGTGCACCAGAATGGCGGCGATGCCGACCTCATGCGCGGCGGCCGTGATGCGCAGCACCGCATCGCGCAAGAGCGCCCGGCCGAGACCATTGCCATGTTCGGCGGCGTCAATCGCCAAACGGCCCAGCACGATGACCGGAACCGGGTCGGGCATGTTCTGCTTCAGCTTGCGGGGGGCCAGATCGCGGCTGACCGATCCGGCGGCCAGCGCGTAAAAGCCAACCACGCGTCGGCCCCGGCAGAGGACATAGGTGCGCGAGGCGCCCGAGGCCTGATTGGCGCGGGCCTTGCGCTTCAGCCAAGTGTCCAGCGTCGGCGCTCCGGACGCAAAGTCATCGGTCAGATGATCGTCGGCCAAAGGCTCCGGGGCGCGCAGGGGCTCGTCACCCGGCGTCATTTTTCCCATGGCGCAGGGGTGGCCAGCAGCTTGCGCAGGCGCTCGTTGGGTGCGGGCGGTGCATCAAGCTGCGCCATGAAGGCCCCGAATTGCTCGGGGTCCAGACGGAACGCGGTGCGATCCAGCAGCGCATCCTCGGCCGCCTGCCGACTGGCTTCCATCATGAATTCCGAGCGGTTTTTGCCAAGGGTCGCCGCGGCACGGTCGATCAGATCGCGGTCACGGGGGGTGACGCGAAGATTGATCAGCGAACGCCGCTGGGCGTCCTCATTGGGTGTCACGGCGACCATGGCGTGCTCCTGAGACGATACGACCCCCAATGTAAAGACAACGGCTTTACATTTCAACTGTGGAACGGACGCAAACATGAAAAACCTCTCCCCCGCGCTGCAGGCCCATCTCGATGACGGCACCACCACACTGTCCTGGTGCTGGCGGATTTCGCGGGCGGACGGGGGCAGCTTCGGCTTCACCGATCATGACCGCACGCTGGCCTTCGATGGCACCGAGTTTGAACCCGAGAGCGGGTTTGCCGCTTCGGAAATCCGCGCTGGCTCCGACCTGGCCGTCGATGCCCAGGACGCGACCGGCGTGCTGACCTCGGACCGGATCACCGAGACCGACGTCCTCGATGGGCGCTGGGACAACGCGGCGGTCGAGTTGTGGCGGGTGAACTGGGCCGAAACCAGTCAGCGCGTGCTCTTGCGCCGAGGTGCTGTCGGGCAAATCCGGCGCGGGCGCATGGCCTTTGTCGCCGAAGTGCGCTCGCTGGCGCATGTGCTGAGCCAGACTGTCGGACGGACGTTCCAGGCCGGGTGCGACGCCCGCTTGGGCGATGCGCGCTGCGGGATAGATCTGGAAAACGCTGTCTACAAAGGCACGGGTGTCGTGACAGACCTGTTGCGCGATAGAGCGTTTATGGCCTCGGGGCTGTCTGGGTTTGATGCGGGCTGGTTCACGTCCGGCACCTTGACCTGGACCAGTGGCGCAAACGCGGGGCGGGTCACCGAGGTGCTGGCGCATGGGCTGGATGGTAGCATCGCCAGCCTGACCCTGCTGGAAGTGCCGGTGCGTGCCATCGCCGAAGGCGACAGCTTTGTCGCGCGGGCGGGCTGCGACAAGCGCATCGCGACCTGCAGCGCCAAATTCGCGAATGTCGCCAATTTCCGAGGTTTCCCCAACATCCCCGGCCAGGATGCGGTCCTTCGCTATGCAAGCCAGGAAGGCGGCCATGAGGGGAACGTGCTGTGATGACCGCCGATCCCGCCTTGGTCATTGCCACCGCCCGCAGTTGGCTTGGCACGCCTTACCACGATCAGGCCAGCCTGCGCGGTGTAGGCTGCGATTGCCTTGGCCTCGCGCGCGGCGTCTGGCGAGAGGTGGTGGGCAACGAGCCGTTCCCCATTCCGCCCTACAGCCGGGACTGGGGCGAGACCGGGCCGCGAGAAGTGCTGGCCGAAGGCGCAAGGTTGATGATGCCGGAAATCACGCCCTCTCACGCCGGTCCGGGCGCGCTGGTCCTGTTACGGATGGCTCCGCGCGCCATCGCCAAGCATGTCGGGATTCTGACCGAGCCTGACCGTTTCATCCACGCCTATGAATGGCTGGGTGTCGTCGAGGAAGTCCTGACCCCGATTTGGCGGCGGCGCATCGCCTTTGCCTTCCTGTTTCCCAACCCTTGAGACCCCACATATGGCAACTTTGGTTCTCGGGGCCGTTGGCTCCGCGATTGGCGGCGCATTTGGCGGGGCCATCCTCGGCTTTTCCGGCGCGGCGATTGGTGGCTTCATCGGATCCACCATCGGATCGGTGGTCGACAACTGGATCGTGTCGTCCCTCGCCCCAGCGCAACGCATCGAGGGCGCGCGGCTGGACAGCTTGCGCATCACCTCCTCGACCGAAGGGGCCGTGATCCCACGCCTCTTCGGCCGGATGCGGATCGGCGGCAACATCATCTGGGCCACTGATTTCCGCGAAGAGGTCAACACCACCAGCCAGGGCGGCGGCAAGGGCAGCGGGCCAAAGGTCACCACGACGGAATACCTCTACTTTGCCAGCTTCGCGGTTGCACTGTGTGAGGGCGAGATCACGGGCATTGGTCGGGTCTGGGCCGACGGCAAACCGATGGACATGACCGGCGTCAACTGGCGCTGGTATCCCGGCAACGAGGTGCAAGCCCCCGATCCGTTCATCTCCGCCAAGATGGGTGCTGCCAGCACGCCGGCCTATCGCGGCACCGCCTATGTCGTCTTTGAGGAACTGAACCTCAGCGCCTTTGGCAACCGCCTGCCGCAGATCAGCTTCGAGGTGTTCCGGCCACTGGCGGATCCCGGCACAGCCGAGGGGCTGGTCAAGGCCGTGACGATGATCCCGGCTTCGGGCGAGTTCACCTATGCCACCGCCCCGGTCAAGAAGACCACCGGCTCCGGTGGGACGACGGTGGCCGAGAACCTGAACGCGATCAGCGACACCGCCGACATCGTGGTGGCGCTGGACCGGCTGCAATCTTTGGCCCCGGCTGTGGAAAGCGTCAGCCTGGTGGTGGCGTGGTTTGGCGATGACCTGCGCGCCGGAAACTGCGAGGTGCGCCCGGGCGTTGAGGTGGCCACCAAGACGACGACGCCCTCGGCTTGGGTCGTGAACGGCGTCGTACGCGCGGATGCGTTTCTGGTCAGCCGCGATGCTGAAGACCGTCCCGTCTATGGCGGCACGCCCGCCGACTTCGCCGTGGTGCAGGCGATCCAGGAGATGAAGGCGCGCGGGCTGCGGGTCACCTTCTATCCCTTTCTGCTGCTGGACGTCCCGCCCGGCAACACGAAGCCGAACCCCTACAGCGCCAATGCGGCCACCTCTGGCCAGCCGACCTTCCCATGGCGTGGGCGCATCACCTGTTCTCCGGCGGCGGGCTTTGCAGGATCGGTGGACAAGACCGCCACCGCTGCCACGCAAATATCGGCGCTGTTCGGCACCGCCACGCCCGCAAACTTCAGCGTGTCAGGCACCACTGTCAGCTGGACCGGGCCGGTCGGCGAATGGTCGCTGCGCCGGATGATCCTGCACTATGCGCATCTGTGCAAAGCCGCCGGGGGCGTCGACGCTTTCCTGATAGGCTCGGAAATGCGCGGCCTGACCACGATCCGCTCCGGCGCCAGCACCTATCCCGCCGTCACTTCCTTCAAGGCTCTCGCGGCAGATGTGCGCGCGATCCTCGGCGCTGGACCCAAGATCGGCTATGCCGCCGACTGGTCGGAATACTTCGGCCACCATCCTTCCGACGGCAGTAGCGATGTCTTCTTTCACCTCGACCCGCTCTGGTCAGACGCCAACATCAACTTCATCGGCATCGACAACTACATGCCGCTGTCGGACTGGCGCGACGGATTTGATCATGCCGATGCGAGCCTGGCGCCCGCGATCTATGACCGGGCATATTTGCAATCCAACATCACCGGCGGCGAGGGGTTCGACTGGTTCTATGCCAGCGCCTTGGATCGAACAGCGCAGAACCGGACGCCGATCACCGACGGCGCGGCGGCAAAACCATGGGTGTTCCGTTTCAAGGATCTGCGCGCCTGGTGGCAGAACCCGCACTTCAACCGCCCGGGCGGAGTGGAGAGCGGCACGCCGACGGCATGGGTGCCGCAATCGAAGCCGATCTGGTTCACGGAACTCGGGTGCCCTGCGATTGACCGAGGCACGAACCAGCCGAACGTGTTCTTCGATCCGAAATCGTCAGAAAGCTTCACGCCCTACTTTTCACGGGGCTGGCGCGATGACGCGATCCAGCGGGCGTATCTGGAAGCGACCTATCTGTTCTGGGGTGTTGCGGCGAACAACCCGATCTCCTCGGTCTATGGCAACCGGATGGTCCACGGCCCCGAATGCGCCGCCTGGACGTGGGATGCACGACCCTATCCCTTCTTCCCCGAACTGACCGATGTCTGGACAGACGGGCCGAACTGGCGGCACGGGCACTGGCTGACCGGGCGGCTGGGCGCGGTGTCGCTGGCGGCCCTCGTGCGGCACCTTTGTCTCCGTGCCGGGATGCCGGAACACCTGATCGACGTCTCCGGCCTCTGGGGTGCGGTCGAGGGCTATGTGATCTCGGCACTGGAAGCCCCAAGGGCGTCGATCAGCACCCTCGCACGGCACTTTGGCTTCGATGCGGTCGAGAGCGAGGGGCGCATCAAGTTCCTGATGCGCGGTCGCATTGCCGGTCTGACGATCACGCCCGACAGCATGGTGGCCCCGGCCTCGGCCCAAGGCGACGTGATGGAACTGACCCGGGCGCAGGAAACCGAACTGCCGCAGGCCTTGAAGTGGCAGGTCGCGCGGGCTGATGAGGATTATGACGCGGCGCAGGTCGAGGCCCGGCGCATCACGGTCGACACCACCCGCATCGCCTCGGAAAGTTTCCCGATGGCGATCCCGCCCGAGGAAGCCGAGCGCCGCTGCCGTCGCGCGCTGATGGAGGCATGGGTTGGACGGGAAAGCTCCGTGTTCCGCTTGCCTCCCTCGCGACTGGCACTGGATCCTTGCGACGTGATCCTCTTGGACCACGATGGCCGCCTGACAGAAATGCGGCTTGTGTCCATCGCCGACTCAGACCTGCGCAGCGTTGACGCCGTGCGCCAGGACCGGGCGGTCTATGATCTCCCGCCGGGAGAGCCGCGACCGGCGTCCCTGTCGACACCGACGGTCTTCGGCACACCGGACGTCGTGCTCTTGGACTTGCCGCAGCTGCGCGAGGATCAACCTGCGCATCGCCCGATGGTTGCTGCGCATGCCAAACCATGGCCGGGCGAGATGGCGGTCTATCGCAGTGCCGCGACGGACGGCTTTGCGTTGCTGACCACTTTCGGTTCGCGGGCCCGAATGGGCGTGCTGGTGGCAGACTTCTTTGCGGGGCCGGTGTCGCGGTTCGATCTGGGCAATGCGCTGGTGGTCGATCTCTATTCCGGCACGCTGGAAAGCGTCACGGATATCACCCTGCTGGGCGGGGCGAACGCGCTGGCGGTCGAAACTGGCGCTGGGCAATGGGAAATCGTCCAAGCCGGGAATGCGGAACTGATCGCGCCCGGCCGCTATCGGCTGACCCGGCTGCTGCGCGGCCAGCGTGGAACGGAAGGTTCCATGGTCAGCATGGTGCCGACTGGCGCGCGGGTGGTGGTGCTGGACACGACCGTTACCTCCTTGCCCATTTCCGAAGCCGATCAGGGTCTACCGTGGAACTGGCGGATTGGCCCCGCCTCAAAGCCGGTCAGCGACGAAACCTTTGTTGCCACCACCTTCACGCCCGAGGGCGCTGGGCTGCGGCCGTTTTCGGTAGCGCATGTCGAACAGCCGTGGCGCATCGCCCGCAGCCCCGGCGATTTGACGATCCGCTGGACGCGCCGGTCGCGGTCGCTGGCCGCCGACACCTGGGGCGCTGGTGAAGTACCCTTGGCCGAGGACAGCGAAGCCTATGAGGTGGAAATCCGCGATGGCGGGGCGGTTAAGCGCACGCTGACCACCACGACGACCAGCGCCCTTTATACCGCCGCGCAGCAGATCGCCGATTGGGGCGTACCCCTCGGCCCCGGCGACAATCTCTCGATCCGCATCTTCCAGCTCTCGGCCCTGACCGGTCGGGGGGCTGCGCGATCCGTCACGCTAACCTTCTGAAAGCGCACCCATGTCCGACATCACCACCCATCTCCTGCTGCCTTATATCCTGGCATCGCAGGCTCAGAAGCATGTCACCCACAATGAGGCGCTGCGTCTGCTGGACGCGATGGTCCAGCTGTCGGTGCTCGACCGCGATCTGACGGCCCCGCCCGTGAGCCCGGCCGATGGCGACCGTTATCTCGTCGCGCCCGGCGCGACAGGCCTGTGGGCTGGCTGGGACTTGAACGTGGCCTTCTGGGTCGATGGGGTCTGGATGCGGCTGGTCCCGCGCCCGGGCTGGCTGGCCTGGATCGCCGCTGAAGCCGCCTTTGTGGTCTGGAATGGGTCGAGCTGGAATCCGGTCGGCGAACCGGTTGACGTGTCGGACGCCATCTTCAGCCTGGTGAACGACGCCGATCCGACGAAGAAGGCGCTATTCTCGCTGTCGGGGATCACGACAGGCACAACCCGCACCTTCACTTTGCCGAACAGCTCGTCGGAACTGGCGATCCTGGCAAGTACCCAGACATTCACTGGCAACAAGACCTTTTCCGGCTCCCTGACAGCATCGGGCGCTGTGTCCATCACCGGGACACTGACCGCCTCGGGTACCGTCACTGTTTCGGCGGCGGCAGCAAGCATCGGGACCGCAACGACGACTGCCACCTACTGTGTGGGCACTGGGGCTACGACTACAGGCGTCACAAAGACGCTGAACCTCGGCACAGGCGGAGCGTCCGGGTCGACCACGGTCGTCAACATCGGGTCAGCCACAGCTGGGGCGGGTGGCACCACTGTCGTGAATACACCCACGGTGACCTTTGCAAATGCCGTGACACAGGTCGGCATGCCGCAGGCCAACCTGACCGCTCAGCTTCTGGGCCTTGGTGGCGCAACCGCCGACAGCTACAACCGTCTGTCGATGAACACGCCTGCCGTGCTACTGAACAATGCCGGTGCGGGGATTGAGGCGACGGTCAACAAGGCGGCGGCCGGGAACGACGCAGCCTTCGCATTCAAGACCGGGTTCTCGGCCCGGGCGCTGATCGGGCTTCTCGGCAACGACGACTTCAGCTTCAAGGTCAGCCCGGATGGTTCGGCCTTCTTCGACGCCCTGAAGATCGACCGCAACAACGGTCAGGTAGAGCTGCCGCAGCCCACCATCCTGCCGGGGCTCAGCGCCGCACCATCGCCGCCGTCTGCTGGAAAAGCCGCCGTCTATGCCCGCACGCGCGCGGGTGCGCCCTGGATTGACGTTATGCGCCCCTCGGGCAGGGATTTCCCGCTGCAGCCCCACTTCGGCGTGAACCGCATCGCAAACTGGTCACCCTCGACAACGACGACAGTCAACACCGAGGGACTGCCGATCACCTCGGTCGGAACTGTCTCGACCCCAACTTTGGCCGCAACAAACCTCGCGGCTTCGATGCGCCGCTGGCGGCTGACCTCGGCGGCCGTGGTGGATTCGGTGGCTGAGCAGCGATCGGCGGGTTGGGCTTGCTGGCGCGGCAATGCGGCGGGCCTTGGCGGCTGGACCTTCGTGACGCGGCTGTCGCTCGCGACCCTGCAAGCGACCGGGATGGGGTTCTTCGGCCTCTATGGTTCCACCGCTGCGCTGGCCACGACACTGACGCTGGCCACCGTGGTGAACTGCATCGGGATCGGGTTCCAGCGCGGCACGCATGCCAACTGGCAGCTGGTCGCCAACGATGGCACCGGCGCGCCGACCCTCATCGACATGGGCGCGGCGTTCGCCATCGCCACCGGCGGCGTGGTGACCCTGTTCATCGCGGCACCGCCAAATGGCAGCTCCGTGTGGGTGCGGGCGGTCAACGAGGTCACCGGCGCTGTGTTTGAACAGGAGATCACTGCCGACCTGCCTGCCAACACGCAGTTCCTGTCGCCCCGCCTTTACCTCAACACCGGCGCCACCGCCGCAGCCGTCGCCTATGACTGCTCCGGCCTCTACA
>CAZRKU010000075.1:0-14809 GCA_964600685.1 uncultured Frigidibacter sp.
AGGAACCGCAAGATGCTCATCCTCCGAAAATCCAGGGCGCTCGCACAAGACACCGGCGGTACGATCCTGATCGTCTGGGCCGTCGCTCTGGCCGTCATCCTCGGCATCGTCGCGCTGTCGTTCGATTTCGGTCGCATGGCCTCGACCCAGAGCGAACTGCAGTCCTTCGCCGATAATGTCGCACTGGCGGCGGCGGGCGAGTTGGACGGCCAGAGCGACGCGATCACCCGCGCCACGGCAGCTGCGGCGAATCTGGTCAGCGACACGCAGACGTTCGGCAGCGGCGGGCAGGCGCTCGGCAGCGCCGACTATGCGCTGACCTTCTTCAGCACCCTTCCCGCTACCGATACCGCCGCCCTGTCGACCGGCCAGACGACCGATCCGCAGGCCGCGATCTATGTGCGCGTCGCCGCGACGCCGAAAACCGTTCCCTTCACCTTCGCCGCCGCCTTCTACGGGCTGACCGGCCAGACACCGGCCAACAACCAGGTCGGCGCCGTCGCGGTGGCCGGCTTCACCCAATATGCCTGCGACATCGCGCCGATGATGTTCTGCGTGCCCGATCCGGCCTTCGACGCCGACGATCCGGCGACGATCGGCAAGATGATCCGCCTGCGCTCGGGCGGTCAGGGGGCGGCCTGGGGGCCGGGGAACTTCGGCTTTCTGGAGCCGTCGACGCTCGCGCTCGATTCGACCGGAAACTGCGCGGGCCTGGGCGGTGCCGGACCGACGCTGCGCTGCGTTCTCGGCGCGACCAGCAGCATCACCCAGTGCTTCGCCGTGCGCGGCGTCAATACCGAACCGGGGCAAAAGGTCGGCATCACCAATGCCGCGCTGAATACCCGCTTCGACATGTGGTCGGGGGCCATGGCGAGCGAGAAGAACAACCCGGTCTATGCGCCCGCGCCCAATGTCATCAAGGGCATCGAGCCGAAAAGCGGCGGTGCCTGCAACTGGAACAATCCACAGGCGACCGCGGATACCGCCGCCCTGCCGCGCGACGATTGTTTTCCCGGCTGCGCGCCCTATGGCGCAGGCGTCTGGTCTGCCGGTCGCGGCACCTATGTCGCCAAGAACTACGGCGGCAGCGATCCGTATCCGACCGCCACCACGCGCTACCAATATTACCTGGCCGAGATCGCGGCGAACGGCGGCGCGGGATCGAGCACGCCAATCCTGACGGGCCGCTCCGAGACCGGCCGGCCGATGTGTTCCACCAATCAAAGCAGCGACCCGGAGCGCCGGGTGATCATCGTCGCAGGTGTCGACTGCGCGGCGAACCCGATCAACGGCCGCGCGACCGGCGTTCCGGTGCTCCAGTTCGTCAAGATGTTCCTGACCGAGCCGGTCGTCGACAACGGCGGCTCGCCCTCGGCGCTCGACATTTTTGCCGAGATCATCGGGGCGGCCGGCGGATCGGGCAGCGGATCGGGCGGAACCGGCGCGATCTTCCGCGATGTCGTGCAGCTTTACAGGTAGGACGATGACCATTCCACTCATCCCCATCCGCAGACTTCGCCGCTTCGTGCGGGCCGAAGAAGGTGCCGCGCTGGTCGAGTTCGCGATCGTCTTGCCGATGATGTTGCTGGTCTTTGCGGTGATCATCGAAGGCAGTCGGCTGATGCTGTCCTATCAGGCGACGATCAGCGGCGTGCGCGACGCCGCCCGCTATCTGTCGCGCGTGGTGCCGACCGACATCTGCACGACCGGCGGCTCGGTCAGCGGCTACAACGCGGCCTTGATGACCATCGTCAGCAGCAGCACTTCGGGCGGCTCGGTCATGCCATCGGCGGTGACGGTAAACTCCGTCGCGTCGTCGCTCGCCTGCGTGCCGGGCACCTATCGTGTCAGCCCCGCGCCGGTCGCCACGGTGACGGCGAACATCACCGTCACTTTCCCGTTCGCGGGCCTCTTCACTTTCGCGGGCAGCAGCCTCGCGCTGATCACCACCACCGTCACCGACCGTTCAAGGATTTTCGGCACATGACCGGATCACGCCAGCCCTACACCCCGCGCCTCCCGGTCCCGTTTCGCGCGAACGAGGACGGCGCCACGCTCGTCGAACTCGCGGTCGTGCTGCCGATCTTCCTGCTGCTGTTCTTCGGCCTGATCGACTTCGGCCGGATGGGTGCGGAATACGTGATGGCCGAAAAGGCCATGCAGCGGGCGGCGCGCATCGCGGTGGTGCGGCCCCCGGCCTGCGCCGGCGTGCCGCAAATCCATACGCGCGGCACGGTTCCGGCAGGCACGCCGCCGCCGCGCTTTGGCACCAAATGTTCAGCCGGGGCAACCATCTGCTCCAATCCGGGGGTCGTCACCTGCAGCGGCAACTCCGCCGATCCGACCACCGCGGAAATCTGGGCCTCGATCTCGGCGATGATGCCGACGACCGCGACGCCCGCGAACCTGCGATTCAGCTATGCCTTCGATTCCAGCCTCGGCTTTCTCGGCGGCCCCTACACGCCCGTTGTCACGGTCGAGATCCAGAACCTGAATTTCCAGTTCGCCACGCCGCTCAGCGCGCTCGCCGCCCTTGCCGGAGACACAAGCGGCGCGGTGCCGGGTGCCAACCTGCCTTTCCCCGACATGAGCGTTTCGTTGCCTGCCGAAGACCTGGCGGTGGGCGAGGCCGGATGAATTTTGATGAAGGAAGTGGACCCATGACGAACCAGAGAGCGGTTCTGATAATCTCGCCTGACCCGGCCCTTTCGGACTGGCTGTCGCGGTCTATCGACATCGGGTCCGGAATCCGCATCGACACCGAAACCGCCACGCTGGCCGGTCTGAACGGCCGTGCGGTGGAAATGGTCAAGGACTACGATGTCGTCCTCTTTCAGACAGGCGCCGACACCGAAGCCGATCTGGAAGCGTTGCGCGCCATCCGGGCGCAGCAGCCGTCCGGCGCGGCGCTGGTGGCGCTGGCGGAAGGATCGATGTCTTTCGCCGAAGCCCACGCGCTGAAACAGGCGGGCGCCAGCGAGATCATGCCGCTTCTGCCGTCCGAGACGGGCGGCATGGGTTCGCAAGTCGCCCGCTGGCTGACGGCGGAGACCAAACCTGGCGCGGGACAGAACCGCGCCGGGCGCGTCATCGCCGTGGCACAGGCGCGCGGCGGCGTCGGTTCGACCACGGTCGCGGTCAACCTGGCCGACCTGCTGGCAGGCGGCGCCCCCAGGCGCGGGCGCAAGGAACCACCGCGCGTGGCGCTGGTGGATTTCGACCTGCAGTTCGGCACGGTCGGCTCGTTCCTCGACATCGGCGATCAGGACGCGCTTCTGCAACTGGCGATGGAGGGGACGGTCCCCGACGCGACCTTCCTCGGACAGTCGATGACCAGGATGGCCAACGGGTTGGATGTGCTGGCCGCCCCGTCGAAATTCGCGCCGATCGACTGCCTGACTGCCGCACAGGTCGCAGCGATCCTCGATACACTGCGCCAGACGCATGACTATGTGGTGGTCGATCTGCCGCGTGCGCTGGTCGGCTGGATCGAACCGATCGTCGAACGGGCGGACGAGTTGATCATTGTCACCGACATTTCCGTATCGTCGGTGCGACACTGCCGACGTCTTGCCGAGTTCTTTACGGCCGGCAACGTGACGCTGAGTGTCGAAGTGGTCGTCAATCATCAGCGCCGCCCGCTGTTTCGCACGCAGATGCAGCGTGAGGCTTCGAAGGCGCTCGGTCGGTCGCTGGACACCTGGCTTCCGCATGACAAGTCGGCGCTGATGGCGGCCGACCATGGCAAGCCGCTGTCGCTGGTCGCGCCCCGCTCGGCACTCGGCAAGGCGCTGGCGCGCTTTGCAACGACTACCGCCGCCCGTTTCCCGGTCGGTCAGATCCAACCCGGCAAGTAGGAGCACGAAAGATGTTCGGACAGTTCACCAGAACCGGAAAGACCGCAGGCGCGAAGGTGATCGAATTCGGAGCCAAGTCGGCCGCATCCGCGCCGGTGGTCGAAGCCGACCCGCGCGAGGCCGCGCGCGACGGCGAGCTTATCGCCCGCCTGGAGTTGAAAAGCCGCCTGCACGACGTGTTGCTGGAGCGGTTGAATCTGGCCGTCCTGGACAAGGTCGAGATCGAGGAACTGCGCCGCGAGGTGGCGGCGCTCGTCTCGAAAGTCCTGACCGACGAAGGCCGGCCGATGCTGGCCGAGGAGTTCAAGCAGCTGATCGACGAACTTCTGCACGAGGTCATGGGCTTCGGCCCGCTTGAGCCGCTGCTGGCGGACCCGACGGTGAACGACATTCTGGTCAACTCGCACCGCAGCGTCTTTGTCGAGCGCGGGGGTGTTCTGGAAAAGACCAAGGTCCGGTTCCGCGACGAACGCCATCTTCTGAGGATCATCGACAAGATCGTCTCGCGCATCGGGCGACGGATCGACGAGGCGACGCCCTGGGTCGATGCGCGGCTGGAAGACGGCAGCCGCGTCAACGCCATCATCCGGCCCTGCGCCATCGACGGGCCGTCGCTGTCGATCCGCAAATTCTCGCGCCAGCCGCTGACGATGGAGCGGATGATCGGTTTCGGCACCCTGTCGGAACCCGCAGCGCTGCTGCTGCGCGGCATGGTCGAGGCGCGGCTGAACATCCTGATTTCCGGCGGCACCGGGTCAGGCAAGACGACGATGCTGAACGCCATGTCCTCGCATATCGGCAAACGCGAGCGGGTTGTCACCATCGAGGACGCGGCGGAACTGCAACTCCAGCAAGACCATGTGGTGCGGCTGGAAACCCGGCCGGCCAGCCCGTCGGGCACCGGCGCGGTCAGCCAGCGCGATCTGGTGCGCAACGCGCTCCGCATGCGTCCCGACCGCATCATCGTCGGCGAAGTGCGCGGCGCGGAATCCTTCGACATGCTGCAGGCCATGAACACCGGCCATGATGGTTCGATGACCACGGTCCACGCCAACACGGCACGCGATGCGCTCAGTCGCCTGGAACAGATGGTGTCGATGATCGGCCTCGAACTCCCGGTCTCGGCCATCCGCGCACAGATTGCGGCGGGACTTCACGTCGTGGTGCAGCTGAGCAGGTTGAGCGATGGTTCGCGGCGGGTGATGAGCATTTCCGAGATCACCGGCATGGAGGGAAGCGTCATCACCATGCAGGACATCTTCCTGTTTCGGCGTTCGGGTCTTTCGGCGTCCGGGCAGGTGCTGGGCGAGTTCGTCGCGACCGGCATCCGGCCGAGCTGCTTCGATCGCCTCAATCAGGCAGGGGTCAGCCTGCCCGCCGATCTGTTCGTGAGCTAGGGGAGAGGTCGATGAACGTCATACAGCAGCTGGACATCGGCGTTGCCGCCTTCGCCGGCATCTTCTTGGGCATCCTGATCCTGTTCGAAGGCGCGCGCCAGTTGGTAACACGCTCGGAGTCTCATGGCGAGGCGCGCAACCGTCGCATGCGCCTTCTGGCCGCCGGCACGAGTACCCGGGACATGCTGCTGCTGTTGCGGCCGGTGCAGGCCGACTGGCGGCTGGCCGCCCTGCCCTTCATCGGCCCGCTGCCGACCGCCCTGCGCCAGGCGGGCCTGGCGATCCGTCCGGTCCCGTTCCTGCTGGCCTGCATTCTGGCCGCCGGCGTGGTGTCGGCGGTCCTGTCGGCGGTCATTTTCTATCCGGCAGCCATTGCCATCGCCGTCGTGCTCTTCCTGATCGTCCCGATCCAGATCGTGCGCCAGATGCAGCGCAGCCGGATGGAGAAACTGATCCTGCAATTGCCCGACGCGCTGGACCTGATGGCGCGCGGTCTGCGGGTCGGCCATCCGCTGGCGACGACGATCGCCTCGGTCGCCCGCGACATGAGCGATCCGGTCGCGTCCGAGTTCGGCGTGATCGTCGACCAGATCAGCTATGGCGAGGATCTGGTCAGCGCTTTCGCGGACTTCGCCCAGCGCACGGGGCGCGAAGACGTGCGTTACCTTGCCGTCAGTGTCGCAATCCAGCATGGAACGGGCGGCAATCTTGCGCTGGTCCTGGATACGCTGGCCAAGGTGATCCGCGACCGGATATCCATGCGAAAGCGCATCCAGGCGCTTTCGGCGGAAGGCCGGCTGACATCGCTGTTCCTGTCGTGCCTGCCGTTCCTGATCCTCGGCGCAACGACGCTTACGGCGCCCGACTACTATTCCGGTGTCAAGGACGATCCGCTGTTTCTGCCGTTCGCGGCGGTAATCGCCGTGCTTGTCGTGACGAATTTCCTCATCATGCGGCGCCTTGTGAATTTCCGGCTTTAAAGGGGGACCAGCCATGCTCGACCGGATCGGCGATCTGATTTTCAGTCTGGATCTCTCTGTCGGCTCGCTCGCGGTTCTTGGCGTCGGGTTCGGCTCCATGCTGGCGGTCTTCGGGCTTTCGGCCATGTTCTCCAGCAAGAATCCGGCGCTGGAGCGTATGACCAGCCAGGCGCGCGGGTCGCGCACAACCATGGATGACGCCGGTCTGCTGCGCCACAAGCCAGCCGATCCGACAGGGTTGATGAAGACCTTCATCCCGCAGGATCGCAAACAGCTGACCGAAGTGCAGCGTCATCTGGCGCTCGCCGGACTGACGGGGCCGCACGCGGTGCGCAACTATTATCTGTGCAGGATTTTTCTGGGAATTTTTCTGCCTGCGACGTTGATGGCCCTGATCTGGTGCTCGCGCAGCGGTCTGGTCGATCTTCCGGAACGCGTCGAGACGATGTTTGCCGGACTGAGCCAGTTGCGCATCCTGCAGATACTGATGGTGTCGGTGGCCTTGGGGTTCTTCGGTCCGGCCTACTGGCTGAGGGCGCGCGTCGCGGAGCGTCGGCGCGCCATTCAGGAGGCTTTTCCCAATTCGCTCGATCTGATTCAGATCTCGGTCGAGGCCGGGCTGGGTTTCGACGCGGCGATGATCCGGGTCGGCAATGAACTGCAACGGACCGCACCGGAGATTTCTGAAGAACTCCTGGCGGCGCAGCGCGAGATTCAGGCGGGACGCAGCCGCGACCGCGCGCTGATCGACATGGCGAACCGCACCGGCGTCGACGAAGTCGTCGCGTTCGCCAACGTCGTGCTGCAGTCGATCCAGTTTGGCAGCCCCATATCGGGAACGCTGACCACCTACGCCAAGGAGATGCGCCACCATCGCGAGCTTCGGGCACAGGAAAAGGCCAACAAACTCCCGGTGCAGATGTCCGCTGTGATGGCGACGCTGATGCTGCCCGCGCTGCTTCTGCTGACGCTTGGGCCAGTGCTCATCCGCTATATCCGGCTGATGAACGGCTGACGCGGTCCGGCGAGAATCAGTCGGACTCGGATCTGTATTCTTAACTTTTGGTAAACAGTTTTGCCGAAATCCCCCGTGCGGTCGTGAATTCCCGATTCAAAAACAACCTGAAGGAGATTTATTGTCGCAAATGTGGCGAAATATTGACGAATTGGCGGCGGGACCGAATACTTCACGGGCAACTTACGAGAATTTTTATTTTCATTTTTTGTTCAAGGCCGGCCAGTTCAGCCGGTCCCGGCAAGGCGAAATTGATCCGAGGGATGGGGGAAGGGTTTATGTCCGATTTTCTTCCGAGTGGCCTTGATCGATCTGTACCCTGCGGCGAACCGACGATGGCGCGCCTGATCGAAGCCATTTCCGATTGGCTGGACGCGCTCCACGGACAAGTTCCGCTCCAGGACGCCTTCGCACGCCTCGTCAGGGGTTTTGGCGCCGACGCGGGCATGCTCGTGCGAACCTATCTGCACGAGTTTCGCCCGATCCGCGTCGTCGTCCACGACGCGCGGGAACATGTCGCGGGATCGCCGATCAGGTCGAGTTTCGCCGACAGCTGTTTCGGCCCGTCCCTCGCCAAACCGAAGTCGGCCACGGTGTGGCTGGCGTCGCTTCACGGTGACAGCGGGGCGGATCCCGCTCTGGCCGACCTGCAAGCCATTCGCCGCAACCGGGAGTTCGCCGTCCTTGTCCTCTCCGGCGGGCCCATGACCCGCGATCATATCGAACTGCATTTCCGCAACCTGCTGCCTCCGGCCTTTCAAGCCATCGTCAGCGCGGTGTTGCCGACCATGGCCCGGGCCTGGGCGGCGCGCCGTGTCGGCCTGATCACCAACATGACCTCGCATCAGCGCAGGATCGGCCACTGCCCGACCCTCTGCGACAGCCAGCCGGTCCTGTCGACGGCCAATCCCCACCGGCTCAGCCGGGCTGAGTTCCGGGTCTGCCTGCTTCTGAGCCGCGGCCTGTCGGCGGTCGGCGTGGCCGAGGAGCTTTCACTGTCCGAGGCAACGGTCCGTTCGCACCTGAGGTCGATCTACGCCAAGACCGGCACGGCGAGCCTGGCCGAACTGGTCTTCCTGCTGCTCGGCCCGATCCGTACCCCGTCCGACGGACTGAACCGCTGCGCATGAAATGACTGCAATGCCGACGAACCTGCTACCGCTGATCCTGCTGTCACCCGTGCTGCTCGCCACGATCTTCAGCGACCTGCGCCGGATGCGCATCCCGAACGGCTACAGTCTGATCGCGCTGGCGTTGTTCGCATCTTTCGCGCTGTTCGCGCCGCCGAACGATCTGGCATGGCGCCTTGTCGCGGCCGCATTGGTCTTCGCCATCGGTTTCGTCGGCTTCTCGCTGCGCCTGCTGGGCGGCGGAGACGTCAAGATCCTTGCCGCGCTTGTGCTTTTCATTCCGAGCCAGACGCTCGTGCTGTTCGGCAATGTGCTGTCGGCTTCCCTGCTTGTCGGCGTTCTGACTGTCCTGCTGCTCCGCCGGATTCCTGTGGCCGCGGACAGCGGCTGGACCGGCGTCTGGGGAAGTGCGCGTTTTCCGATGGGCTTGTCGATCGGACTGGCCGGCCTGGCGCACCCCTGGATAGTCGCTCTGCTTGCGCAAACCTGAGGATCACGCCCGTCTGTGCTGTCAGACCTAATAGTGGCTGATCGAATGCCGCAACCCGCCTGTTCCCGTCTGCGACAGCCAAAGCACGACCGGAAGGGCACATGCGACGAACCCGCAAATATTCGCAAGCCGTCGCTGGTCGACGAAGTAACTCTCGCTTCGCTGATGGGTAAAATCCTCGTTAACCTGAAACCGCTCCTGGCGCTCGCCAATCACCTCTTTCAGCTTCACGATCCACCTCCGCGAGAAACTCACTTGGCGATACTACCTGAGTGTAACACAAGCCCTTGTGCCCGCAATTGATTCCGCCGCCCGCGCGACATATACGAAGCGCAAGCAGGAGGACCGCCATGACCCAGACCCGCACCGAAACCGACAGCTTTGGGCCGCTGGAGGTTCCTGCAGAAAGATACTGGGGGGCGCAGACCCAACGGTCGATCCTGAACTTCCCCATCGGCTGGGAGAAACAGCCCGTGGCCATCGTGCGCGCGCTCGGCGTGATCAAGAAGGCCTGCGCGCTGGTCAACATCGCGCAGGGCGACATTGATGAAAGGCTGGGGCAGACCATTGCCGCCGCCGCGCAGGAAGTGATCGACGGGCGCTTCGACGACAACTTCCCGCTGGTGGTCTGGCAAACTGGGTCAGGCACCCAGTCGAACATGAACGCGAACGAGGTGATCTCGAACCGCGCCATCGAGATGCTGGGCGGGGTGATGGGGTCGAAAAAGCCGGTCCATCCGAACGACCATGTGAACATGGGGCAGTCGTCGAACGATACGTTCCCGACCGCGATGCATGTGGCCATCGGCATGATGGCGCGCGATGTTCTGATCCCCGGCCTGGAGAAGCTGCACAAGGCGCTTGTGGCGAAATCCGAGGAATTCAGGGACATCATCAAGATCGGCCGTACCCATACGCAGGATGCGACGCCCCTGACGCTGGGCCAGGAGTTTTCCGGCTATGCCAAGCAGGTCGAAAAGGGCATCGCCCGGGTGAAATCCTGCCTGCCCGACATTTACGAGCTGGCGCAGGGCGGCACGGCGGTCGGCACCGGGCTGAACACCCGCGTCGGCTGGGACAAGCGGGTCGCCGCCGAGATCGCGGCGATCACCGGCCTGCCCTTCGTCACCGCGCCAAACAAGTTCGAGGCGCTGGCCGCGCATGACGCGATGGTCATGTTCTCCGGCGCCCTGAAAACCGTGGCGGCGAGCCTGTTCAAGATCGCCAACGACCTGCGGCTGCTGGGGTCCGGCCCACGGTCCGGCCTGGGCGAGCTGATCCTGCCGGAAAACGAACCCGGATCGTCGATCATGCCGGGCAAGGTCAACCCGACGCAGGCCGAGGCGCTGACCATGGTCTGCGCGCATGTGATGGGCAATGACGCGGCGGTGGGCTTTGCCGGATCGCAGGGGCATTTCGAACTGAACGTCTACAACCCGATGATGTCCTATAACGTGCTGCAATCCATGCAGCTTCTGGGCGATGCGGCGGCAAGCTTTACCGACAATATGGTGGTGGGCACCAAGGCCAACCTGGTCCGCATCGATCAGTTGATGAAGGAAAGCCTGATGCTGGTGACCGCTTTGGCGCCGACCATCGGCTATGACAATGCCACCAAGGTCGCCAAGACCGCGCACAAGAACGGCACGACCCTGCGCGCGGAGGCGATCAGGCTGGGGCTGGTCGACGGCGAAACCTTCGACCGCGTGGTGCGGCCCGAAGACATGATCGGCCCGAAGGGCTGAGGCGTGGGCGATCTCGTCAACCTGCGACAGGCCCGAAAGGCGCGCACCCGCGCCGAAGGGCGTGCTGCGGGCGACGCGAACGCGGCGCGCTCCGGCCGGACCAAGGCACAGAAGACACTGGAAAAGGCCGAAGCGGCGAAGGCACGCGCCGCGCTCGATGCGCACAGGCGCGACCCCGAATGACCCGGCCTGTCAAACGGTCCCTGACCCTGAACGGCCACCGCACCAGCGTCTCGCTGGAGGCGGAGTTCTGGGTGGCCTTCCGTGACCTTGCCGCCAAAAAGAACAGGACGATCAATGCCCTGGCGGCAGAGATTGACGCTTCGCGCGGACAGGACAGCGGACTGGCGACGGCCATCCGCCTTCATGTGCTGCGCGAACTGCAGGATCGGGTGACGAAGGCAGGCTGACCATCGGCCATGGCCGTCGGCGAATGACGATCAGATCTGATCCGCCGCAGCCATGGCAAGCCGGATACCGTTCCGCGAGCGGACCGTCAGATGCGCAACCGGCACCGGCATGTCCCCCGCCGGCGCAAAGCTGAACCGCCGCAGCAGCAGCGCCAGAATCAACGGCCCCTCGATCATCGCGAAACCCGCGCCGGGACAGACCCGCGGACCGGCCGAAAAGGGTAGCCACGCCTTGCGCGCCGCGTCCCGCCCCGCGGCAGTCTGCCAGCGGTCGGGGTCGAAATGGTCCGGCCTGTCCCAGAACCGCTCATGCCGGTGCAGATGCCAGGGCGACAGAACGACCTGCGCACCGGGCGCAATGTCGCGCCCGCGGAACCGCACCTGGCAGCGGTTTTCGCGCACCATCATCGGAACCGGCGGATAGAGCCGCAGCGTTTCGCGGAAAATGTCGCGGATGAAGTTCAGGCTGGACACATCGGAAAAGGCGGGATTTTCCGGCAAGGCTCGCGCCTCGGTCCGCGCCCGGGACTGCAGGTCGGGAAAGAGCGCCATAAGATAGAGCGCCCAGGCGAGTGCCGAGGCGGAGGTTTCATGCCCGGCCAGAAAGAAGATCGCCACCTGATCCACCATTTCCGCCGGACTGAAACAGCGCCCGGTCCGGGGATCGGGCGTGGTCATGATCTTCGTGGCCAGATCGTCGGGCGCGCGCCCCGCCCGGATCGCCGCCGCGCGTTCTTCGGTCAATCGCACGATCAGCGCGCGGATGTCGCGCGCCGCTGTCCGCGCCTTCCGCCGGTGAAAGCGCGGCATCCAGCGCGGCAGGGGCAGGAAGGCGGCCAGGTTCAGGAGCGGCTGCGCCCGCTGATAGGCGCGGAACCGCGTGAAGACCTGCGCGGCCACCTCATGATCGATCGGAATGGAAAAAAGCGTGCGAAAGATCACATCCGCGGCGGCATGACTCATCTCTGCCTCGACCTCCACCGGGCCGTTGCCCCGCGCCGCCATGCGTGCCACGGCAGCCTCGGCGGCCATCAACATCGCCGGAAAGGCTTCACGCAGTCGCCCGCCGTCGAATGCGGGGTCGATGATCCGGCGCTGGCCCTCCCATTCAGCCCCGCTGGTGACGAAGACCGAACGGCCCAGGAGCGGCATCAGGCCCTCGCCCACGCGGTCTGACTTGGGGAAATTCGCGGCGTCCTCCTTCAGCACCCGGTCGATCAGTGCCGGGTCGTTGCACAGATAGGACCGGAAGAACGGTGTGCGGAACTCGGCCATCAGCGCCCGGTAGAGCCGCGCGGGCTGGGCCGACAGGATGTCCTGGCGGAACAGCCTGAGATGGCGAAGAAGCGAAACCCGATCAGGCCGGGTTGCGGGCTTGGGCGGGATCATTGGACCCGCCCGAACGGATTGCGCGGCGCCTCGATCCGGCTTTTCGACGGCGCGCGATCCCGGTAGCGGTCGGCGAGCGTCAGCGGCCCGGCGGTGATGCGGAAGTAGTCATAGTCGCCCGGCCGGTCGAAGGCGCACAGATACTGGAAATGCAGCCGGAAGAACCGCCAGCGCAGCGCGCGCCAGCGGGCGGGCGAAAGCGTCTGGGTAAATGCCGCCGACAGGACGAGCGGCCAGCGCTTGCCCGGCCCGGCCATGCCCGAAACCGATACCGGATCACACAAGGCAAATGCGCAGCCGTCGCCCGGCGCGGTCACGTCCACCCAGATCAGATCATCCTGCCGCGAAAGCCAGGTCAGATCGGTGCGCAACCGGTCTGCCCCGGGCAAGAAGGACACCATCGGCACCACCTGCCCCAGCGACAGGAACCCCAGCGCCGTCCGCCCCTGGGGAACCCGCCCCGCCCGGGTCAGATCAGCCAGGACCGAAATCGCCAGATGGACACCGGAGGAGTGACCGACCACCAGCACCTCGTCCCAGTCCTCCGCGAAGGAGGCCGCGATCTGGTCGGCAAACTCTGCCATTCGTGCCTCAAGCTCTGGCAGGTAGGCACCGCGCTCCTGCGCGGTGAAGGCATAGTCATGCATCAGATACCAGGCGAAGATCCGGTTATCGATACGTCGGAACCAGGCCAGGACCAGCCAGACTGCGCCAAGCGCCGCGACCAGCCGCGCGGCCCCGCCTGCCAGCCCGACACTGTCCGGCAGCACCAGCCCTGCGGTGGCGCAAATGCCGGCGCCGACGACGAGCGCCACCAGCAGTTCGGCCGTCAGCACCGCAATCGGATAGAGCGCCGCGATCATCGGCCCCTTGCGCAGCCGCATCAGCCGGAGAAGCGCGCCGGAACCCATATAGGCCCAGACCGTGCGCACGAGCTGCAGATACGTCGCAATGATCCCCTGGTTCATCGACCGTTCGACGATATCGGACCAGACCAGAACCTCGACCGTTGCCTCCACACGGGCATCATCCATGCCGGCATGGACGTGCCAGCCGTATCCTGCCAGGCCCCCCCCCCGTCCCGCCTCGACCGTCAGCGTGTAAGCGGAAATCGCCGCCTGCGCGGCACCTTCGCTGCGGTAAAGTTCGCGGTAACGGCGGGGCGGGAAAGGGTCATAACCCGGAACGTAGAAGACCTTCCGCCGCCGGACCGCCGCCCCTGTCATTTCACAGGCACCCGGATGATCAAAGGCTGGTGCCGCCCATGCGCCGCCCGGCCGACAGGCCAAGCTCGCGCGAGATGTCGGTGAAGATGCCGTCATAAGCGGCATAAAGTGCCCGGTTCAGCGCCACGCCAGCCGGTGTTTCTGAGAATGCGATGTAGGACTGCAGGTCTTGATCGGTCAGCGGCGAATAGGCCATCACCGAGAAGGACAGAAGCCAGCGTTCGGTTTCGGCGCGCATCTCCTCCTCCTGCGACCAGACCTGCGACAGGATTTCCTCCTCGGGCATCTGCAGCTGAAACCCGCCCGCCTGCGACAAGCCCGTCAGAAAGGCAAGATTGGCATTCAGCGCGCTTGAGACGTTCATGTCCACCAGATGATTGGCGGCAACATAGGCGCGGATCATGTTCAGGCGCGGATCACCCGCCGCGTCCAGCCGGTCCATCGCCACCTTCGCCTCCTCCTCGACCGCGTCGTCGATCATGGCCGAACGGGCCGACAACTCCAGCGTCAGGATCCGCCGGCCAAGTTCGGAGCGGAAGAATTCGAGCATCGGCGCAGGATCAGCACCGATGCGGACCAGTTCGTCCTCGAACGCCACGCGAAAAACGGGTCCGATCCGTGCCGGATCATAGATACGCGCCACGTCGGCCGACCAGTCGCCGTCGGGTGTGCCGTCAAAAAATTTGGTGGCCACCTGTTCTCCATAGGCGATCCCCTCCTTCTGCATGACCGCAAGCAGGTCGGGGATCAGCAGGATGCGCTCCAGCTCCGCCGCCTGCTCTTCGGCGGGCTGCGCCGCGGCTGACAGATCCTGGCCGACCAGGGCTACCACCGCGCCGCCGACACAGAGTGCCATCAGAAATACCTTGGCCGTTCGTAAAAAAGTCATGCTGCGCCTGCCGGAAACGGACCCATTCGCTGGCCCTGCCCCAACTTATCCCGTCCGCCCCCCGCTGCCAAGCGAGCCGATGCACCCCGCATGCCCTGCGCCGGCAACTGCCCGACCCGTTTGCGCGTTTTTCAGGTTGCACTGCTCCAAAACCCCGGCTAAACCCCGCCCTCACGACGACCCATGACGCGGAGAGGTGGCAGAGTGGTCGAATGCGGCGGTCTCGAAAACCGTTGATGGTGCAAGCCATCCGTGGGTTCGAATCCCACCCTCTCCGCCAC